>NZ_KI911783.1:1106391-1420955 GCF_000515415.1 Bradyrhizobium sp. WSM1417 | reverse complement strand
CAGCGCGTTGGCGTTACGACCGCGCTCGTCGGGATCGTTGCAGCAGAAGATCGCCATGTAGCCGCCGCGCCCGCCGCTCTTCTCGATGAAGCGGCCGGCCGTGGTGCCGTCCTTGAACGGCGCGACCACCTCCAGCAGGATCGTGTCGACCGGCAGGAGCGCGTTCTCCAGGCCGTACTTCGCGACATTGCCGTCGCGGTAGCAGACAGCGAGGCCCATGATGTCCGCGATGTCAGAGATCACGGGCGCGAGCTGCGGCGCGACCAGGCAGATCTGCCGCAACCGCATATAGGGCGCCATGGTCATGCGCCCTTGAAGGTCGGCTTGCGCTTCTCGACGAACGCCTTTGCCGCCTCCTTGTGATCCTCGGTATCGCTGCAGCGGGTGTGGTGGATTGCCTCGCCATCGAAGCAATCCTCCAGCGCGAGATGCTCGGCGTTGTTGATGTTGCGCTTGATGAAGCCGAGCGCGATCGAGGGTCCTTGCGCCAGCGACAGCGCGAGCTCGTGCGCGGCCCTGTCGATCTCGGCGTCGGGGACGACCTTCGTCACCATGCCGATCGCATGCGCTTCTTTCGCGGTCAGCACCGGCGAGGTCAGATAGAGCTCGCGCGCCCGCGCGCTGCCGAGCAGCTGGGTGAGGAAATAGGTGCCGCCGTAATCGCCGGAGAAGCCGACCTTTGCGAAGGCGGTGGTGATTTTGCAGGATTCGGAAGCGACGCGGAGGTCGCACGACAGCGCCATCGACAGACCCGCGCCGGCCGCAGCACCATCGAGCTGCGCCACCACGGGTTTTGGCATCTGGTGCAGGATGCGCGACACTTCCATGCCGCGGCGCAGGTTCGCCATCTTCACTTCGAACGGCAGCGGCGCACGGCCCTCGGCCATCGACTTGACGTCGCCGCCGACGCAGAAGCTACCGCCCGCGCCCTTGAACAAGACCGCACGCACCTCCGGATCATCAGCCGCGCGCCGTGCCGCCACGACCAGCCCGGCGACCATATCCGGGTTGAGCGCGTTCTTCCGCTCGGGCCGGTTCATGGTGATGGTGAGCAGCCCGCTTTCGAGCTTTTGCAGGACCATGTCGTTCATGGGACGTCTCCCTTGTTGTTTTGCTTAGTCTATCACCACACTCGTCATTGCGAGCGAGGCGAAGCAATCCAGAAATGTTTCCGCGGAGACAGCCTGGATTGCTTCGTCGCTTCGCTCCTCGCAATGACGAGGTTTATTTCTTCACCAACGGGCAGCGCGACTGCTCCAGAGACTGGAACGCCTCGCTGCCGGGCACGGTGGCGAGCAGCTTGTAGTCGTCCCAGCGAGCCTTGGATTCCGACGGCTTCTTGACCTCGAACAGATACATGTCGTGCAACATGCGGCCGTCCTCGCGGATCTTGCCATTCTTGGCGAAGAAGTCGTTGATCGGCGTTTCCTTCATCAGCTTGATGACAGCGGCAGAATCCGTCGTGCCGGCCGCCTTCACGGCTTTCAGGTAATGCGTCACGGACGAATAGACGCCCGCCTGCGCGGAGGTCGGCGGCCGCTTCATGCGTTCGGTGAAGCGCTTCGAGAACGCGCGGGTGTCGTCATTGAGGTCCCAGTAGAAGGCTTCCGCCAGCAGCAGGCCCTGGGCCGTCTCGAGCCCGATCGAGTCGATGTCGGTGACGAAGGCAAGCAGCGGCGAGACCTTCTGGCCGCCCTTGGTGATGCCGAACTCGGCCGCCTGCTTGATGGCGTTGACGGTGTCGCCGCCGGCGTTCGCGAGCCCGATCACCTTTGCTTTCGAGGCTTGGGCCTGGAGCAGGAACGACGAGAAATCCGACGTGTTGAGCGGATGGCGCACGCTGCCGAGCACCTTGCCGCCGGTCTTGGTCACGACGGCGCTGGTGTCCTTTTCCAGATCCTGGCCGAAGGCGTAGTCGGCGGTGAGGAAGTACCAGCTGTCGAGGCCCGACTTCACGGCCGCAAGGCCGGTCACATTGGCCTGGCCGTAGGTGTCGAACACGTAGTGAATGGTATAGGGACCGCAGGCCTCGTTGGTGAGGCGGATCGAGCCCGGGCCGTTGAAAATGATGATCTTGTTGCGCACTTTCGCGATCTCGCCAGCGGCGAGCGCGGTCGCGGAGGCCGCGACGTCGTAGATCATCTCGACGCCCTGATTGTCGAGCATGTCGCGGGCGATGTTGGCGGAGAGATCGGCCTTGTTCTGATGGTCGGCAGCCAGCACCTGGATCTTGCGGCCGAGCACCTCGCCGCCAAAGTCCTCCACGGCCATCTTGGCCGCGGTCTCGCTGCCGGGGCCGGTGATGTCGGCATAGAGGCTCGACATGTCGAGGATGCCGCCGATCTTCAGTGGCGGCTTGTCCTGGGCCTGCACGGCGCTTGCACTCAGGGCAACCGCTGCGGCAAAAATTCCCAACAAAATATGCTTCATGGAAAAGACCTCCCTTATCGCGCCGTACTCTGATGGCGGCTTGGTTATTGCTCTTGGTTAAAAGCGTTGCCGCAATCATGCCGCATGCACAAGAGCGCAGCAAGCGCGAGCTGCGACGCAGGTCGTGCTTGTATCGCGCGTTTTCCGCAAAACGGAATGGCTCGGTCCGGGTCAATGTTTCTACTTCATTGCGAGCGCAGCGAAGCAATCCAGAGTCCCCCCCGCGGAAAGATTCTGGATTGCTTCGCTGCGCTCGCAATGACTGCCTGAGGAAGGCTCTTCGCGACACGCCGCGCTTGAGTTAAGACTGGCGCGTACGCAACCTCACCGGGCAACGTGATCCAACGGCTTCACCTGATCGCAATTCTTCTCATCGCGAGTCAGAGCGCATTCGCGAGCCCATGCCAGTTCGAGTCCCAAGGCGAAGGCCGCGTCACCGCGATCGATGCGCGCAGTCTGCGTCTCGATGACGGCCGGGAAATCCGCTTGACCGGCATCGAGCCGACCGCAACGACGAAGCAGGCGCTGACCTCGCTGCTCGTGGGGCGCGACGTGATCCTGCGCAGCGCCGACGACACGCCCGACCGCTATGGTCGCCAAGGCGCGCTGGTCTTTGTCGGCGAGAGTGACATCTCCGTGCAGGCGATGCTCCTCGCCCAGGGCGATGCCATCGTCTCCGCCGAGATCGCCGATAAGGACTGCGCGGCCGCCCTGATGGCGTCGGAGGCCGAGGCGAGGCGCCAAAAAAAGGGCAGCTGGGCTGACCCGTCGGCCATAAAAAACGCGGAAAGTCCGGACGATATTTTGGCGGGGATCGGGCGTTTTGTGGTGGTCGAAGGCAAAGTCCTGTCGGTCCGGCAAGCTGGGGCAATGACCTACCTCAACTTCGGCCGAAACTGGACACGCGGCTTCGCCGTGACTATTTCAAAGCGCATGGTACCCGCGTTCGAAAGCGCCGGTATAGCCCTTAAGTCTCTGGAAAATAAGCGTATTCGTGTCCGGGGCTGGGCTGAGGGGAATACGGGGCCGCGTATCGATATACGCCTCGTGGGACAAATCGAGTTGCTGGGCGCAAACGAGCCGACAGGGGTAAGGCCCTAAAAGGGGCCAGGCACGGGTTAAGCGACGTGAATGGGGTGCTAGGACGGCACGGACGAGGTGAACGCCGCCGCCTGCGGGCAGCGTCGGCTGCGCTATGCCTCGTGCTGGGTTCAGCCCTCGCCGGCTGCGGCGATATGGGCCGGTTTCAGACCGCGGCGGCCCCGCCGACCATAGCGATGCCCAAGCCGAAGCCGGCCGTCGCGCAGACCCCCGCCACCGAGAAGGAGCATGAGCGCATCCTGGCGAGCTATGGCGGCACCTACGATGACCCCAGGCTCGAATCGCTGGTCACCAAGACCGTCGACCGGCTCGTCGCCGCCTCCGACCGCCCCGACCAGGGTTACCGGGTCACGATCCTCAATTCCGGCGCGGTGAACGCCTTCGCGCTGCCGAACGGTCAGCTCTATGTCACACGCGGCCTGCTTGCGCTGGCGAGCGACACCTCGGAATTGTCCTCCGTGCTCAGCCACGAGATGGCGCATGTGCTGTCCAAGCACGCCGCGATGCGCGAGGACCAGGCCCGCCAGGCCGCGATCGTCACCCGCGTCGTCACCGACATGAGCAACGATCCCGATCTCACCGCGCTCGCGCTCGCCAAGACCAAGCTGACCATGGCGAGCTTTTCGCGCAATCAGGAGTTCGAGGCCGACGGCGTCGGCGTCGGGATTTCCGCCAAGGCCCATTTCGATCCTTATGGTGCTGCCCGATTCCTCTCGGCGATGGAGCGCAATGCCGAGCTGAAGGTCGGCAAGACCTCGCTCGATCCGCGCGCACAGGATTTCACCTCATCGCATCCGGCAACTCCCGAGCGCGTGCAGAACGCGCAGACCATCGCGCGGCAATACGCAGCGCCAGAGGGCGGCGAGCGCGACCGCGAGACCTATCTCGCCGCGATCGACAATCTCGTCTACGGCGAAGACCCCAGCGAAGGTTTTGTCCGCGGCCGGCGCTTCCTGCATCCGAAGCTCGGCTTCACCTTCCAAGCGCCGGACAATTTCACGCTCGACAACACCGCGCAGGCCGTGATCGGCGTGCGCGACGGCGGCTCGCAGGCGATGCGTTTCGACGTCGTGCGGGTGCCGGCCGAACAGTCGCTCGGCGATTACCTGAATTCCGGCTGGATGGAGGGCGTCGAGAAGGCCTCCACCGAGGACATCACCATCAACGGTTTTCCGGCTGCGTCCGCCACCGCAAAGGGAGACCAGTGGCAGTTCAAGGTCTATGCGCTGCGCTTTGGCAGCGACGTCTACCGCTTCATCTTCGCGGCCCGGCAGAAGTCGACCGAGAGCGAGCGCAATGCGCGCGAGACCGTCGGTTCATTCCGCCGCCTGACGCTCGAGGAGATCCAGGCGGCGCGCCCGCTGCGCATCAAGGTCATCACCGTGCAGCCCGGCGACACCGTGGAATCGCTCTCCCACCGCATGGCCGGCGTCGATCACCCGGCCGAGCGTTTTCGCGTGCTCAACGGGCTCGATCGCAACGCGCAGGTGAAGGTAAGAGATCGCGTGAAGGTCGTGGCGGATTGAGGCTGCGATAGCTCGGCAAATTCCGCCGTCGTCCCGGACAAGCGTAAGCGCAGATCCGGGACCCATAATCACAGATTACCGGAATGGGCACGCTGGTTGCTCCAGCATGGCTGCAACATAATCTGTCGGGGTAATGGGTCCTGGCGTTCGCCAGGACGACATTGGGATGAGCCCTAACCGCCCGCGTCCATATCTCCGGCCTCGCGCTGGCCGCTGAGCCAGAGCGCGAGCAATGTCCAGAACGCGCCTGACAGCAGGTACGCACCCGAAGCGATGACGCCGAGATTGGTCGCAAGCAACAGGGCGACCAGCGGTGCAAAGCCGGCGCCGAACAGCCAGGCCATGTCGGAGGTCAGCGCCGAGGCCGTGTAGCGATAGGCCTGCTTGAAGTTCGAGGCGATCGCACCCGACGACTGGCCGAACGACAGCCCGAGCAGGATGAAGCCGATCACCATGTAGATGGTCTCGCCGAACGCGCCGGCATCGAGCAGTTGCGGGGCGAAGCCGCTGTAGATCGCGATCGCGATCGCCGATCCCATCAGCAGCGACTTGCGGCCGACGCGGTCGGCGATCACGCCGGAGAGCACGATCGCGCCGACGCCGAACACGGCGGCGACGATCTCGATGATCAGGAAGCGCACCGGGCTTTCGCGGGTGAACAGGAACACCCAGGACAGCGGAAACACCGTGACCATGTGGAACAGCGCGAAGCTCGCCAGCGGCGCGAACGCACCGAGCATGATGTTCTGGCCTTCGCGCGCCACCGTCTCGGAGATGCGCGAGGGCTGCAATTCGCGGGTCTCGAACAGCGAGGCATATTCTTCCGTCGTCACCATGCGCAGGCGCGCGAACAGCGCCACGACGTTGATGGCAAAGGCGACGAAGAACGGATAGCGCCAGCCCCAATCGAAGAAATCGTCGGCCGACAGATTTCCGGCGAAATAAGCGAACAGCCCGCTCGCCACGATCAGACCGAGCGGCGCGCCAAGCTGCGGCACCATCGCGTACCAGCCGCGCTGCGAAGGCGGCGCGTTCAGCGCCAGCAGCGAGGCCATGCCGTCCCAGGCGCCGCCCCAGGCCAGACCCTGTGCGATGCGCGCCAGCGCCAGCAGCCAGATCGCCGCAGCGCCGATCTCGTGATAGCCGGGCAGGAACGCGATCGCGACGGTGGCGGTGCCGAGCAGGAACAGCGCCGAGATCAGCTTGGCCGTCTTGCCGTACCCGCGGTCGACCGTCATGAAAATGACGGTGCCGATCGGCCGGGCCATGAAGGCCAGCGCGAAGATCATGAAGGAATAGAGGGTGCCGGTCAGTTCGCTCGTGAACGGAAACACCAGGCGCGGGAAGACGATCACCGAGGCGATCGCAAAGACGAAGAAGTCGAAGAATTCCGAGGTGCGGCCGATGATGACGCCGATAGCGATCTCGCCGGGACTGGCCTGGTCGTGGCCGTGCTCGCCCGAGTGGTCTGCCATTGCGGGGGTCTGTGCCGTCGCCATTCGTGCGCCCTTAACGTCCTGAAAACCAAAGCCGACCGCCCGGCAAGGCGCCAGGCAATTTAGCCCTGTCTGGCGTAACATCCCGCACTGCAACATTGGACAAATTGTCCAATGTCCGGATTGCTGCGCCGCAGCTACCCCTTGGCCCCGCAAAAGAAACTCATTCTCATAAGGCTCGGCCCGTGTCCCGTTTCAAGATCCTGGCGCTGCTACCCCTGGCGGTTGCGCTCAGCGGCTGCAACTACGTCGTGCTGGCGCCGGCCGGCGATATCGCAGCGCAACAGCGCGACCTCGTCATCATCTCCACCGTCCTGATGCTCCTGATTGTCGTGCCCGTGATGGCGCTGACGGTGCTGTTCGCCTGGCGCTACCGCCAGTCCAACACCGACGCCCGTTACGAGCCGGAATGGGACCACTCGACCAGCCTCGAGCTGGTGATCTGGTCGGCGCCACTCTTGATCATCGTTTGCCTGGGCGCGCTGACCTGGATGGGCACGCATCTGCTCGACCCCTATCGCACGCTCGGCCGCATCCATGCCGACCGCGCCGTGGACCAGTCCAAGGCCCCGCTCGAGGTCGACGTCGTCGCACTCGACTGGAAGTGGCTCTTTATCTATCCGGACTACGGCATCGCCACCGTCAACGATCTGGCAGCTCCGGTCGATCGCCCCATCAACTTCCGCATCACCGCGTCCTCGGTGATGAACTCGTTCTACATCCCCGCGCTGGCCGGCCAGATCTACGCGATGCCGGGCATGGAGACCAAGCTCCACGCCGTCGTGAACCATGCCGGCACCTACCGGGGCTTTTCCGCGAACTACAGCGGTGCCGGCTTCTCCGGCATGCACTTCAACTTCCAGGGCCTCGACGACAAGGGCTTTGACGCCTGGGTCGCCAGCGCCAAGTCCGGCGGCGGCTCGCTCGGCCGCGCCGAATATCTCCAGCTCGAAAAACCCAGCCAGAACGAGCCGGTGCGGCGCTACGGCACCGTTGATTCCGATCTCTACCGCCTGATCCTCAACATGTGCGTCGAGACCGGCAAGATGTGCCAGAGCGAGATGATGGCGATCGACGCCAAGGGCGGTCTCGGCCATGAGGGTCTGAACAACACCCTGCCGCTGGCTTACGACAAGTACGCCCGCCGCGGCACGGCGCTTGGGCCGGAGCCGAGCTTCGTCGCCGGCACCTGCACGCCCGAGGCGCCGCAGGGCAGGACCACCGCCTCCATCACGGCACCTGTCGACACCGCGCCGCTGCTCGGCGTCGGCCTGAAGCGGCCGAGTTTCACGCCGCTGAAGTCCTCGTCCTTCTTCCTCGGACAACGTCCGAAGTCAGATTCGTAAAGAGATCCCGCATGTCTCCTGATCTTCTCAAGCTCATCTTCGGCCGGCTCACCTTCGAATCGCTGCCCCTGCACGAGCCGATCGTCGTCGGCACCTTTGCCGTGGTTGCGACCGGCGGCCTCATCATGGTTGCCGGCCTGACCTATTTCCGCGTCTGGGGTTATCTCTGGAGCGAGTGGTTCACCAGCGTCGACCACAAGCGCATCGGCATCATGTACATGATCCTCGGCATCGTGATGCTGCTGCGCGGCTTCGCCGACGCGCTGATGATGCGGTTGCAGCAGGCGCTCGCCTTCGGCGGTTCGGAGGGCTATCTCAATTCCCATCACTACGACCAGGTCTTCACCGCCCACGGCGTGATCATGATCTTCTTCGTGGCGATGCCGCTGGTCACCGGCCTGATGAACTTCGTCGTGCCGCTCCAGATCGGTGCGCGCGACGTGTCGTTCCCGTTCCTGAACAATTTCAGCTTCTGGATGACGGTCGGCGGCGCGGTGCTGGTGATGGCTTCGCTGTTCATCGGCGAATTCGCCCGCACCGGCTGGCTCGCTTATCCGCCGTTGTCGAACATCGGCTACAGTCCGGATGTCGGCGTCGACTATTACATATGGGGGCTGCAGGTCGCGGGCGTCGGAACGACATTGTCCGGCATCAACCTGATCTGCACCATCGTCAAGCTGCGGTGCCCGGGCATGACCATGATGCGAATGCCGGTGTTCACCTGGACCGCGCTCTGCACCAACGTGCTGATCGTCGCTTCCTTTCCGGTTTTGACCGTCGTGCTCGCGCTGCTCTCGCTCGACCGCTACGTCGGCACCAACTTCTTCACCAACGATTTCGGCGGCAGCCCGATGATGTACGTGAACCTGATCTGGATCTGGGGTCATCCCGAGGTCTACATCCTGGTTCTCCCCGCCTTCGGCATCTTCTCGGAAGTGACCTCGACCTTCTCGGGCAAGCGGCTGTTCGGCTACACCTCGATGGTCTACGCCACGGTGGTCATCACCATCCTGTCCTACCTGGTCTGGCTGCACCACTTCTTCACGATGGGGTCGGGCGCCAGCGTCAACTCCTTCTTCGGCATCACCACGATGATCATCTCGATCCCGACGGGCGCGAAGATGTTCAACTGGCTGTTCACGATGTATCGCGGCCGCATCCGCTTCGAGCTGCCGATGATGTGGACGATCGCATTCATGCTGACCTTCGTGCTCGGCGGCATGACCGGCGTGCTGCTCGCGGTGCCTCCGGCCGACTTCGTCCTGCACAACAGCCTGTTCCTGATCGCGCACTTCCACAACGTGATCATCGGCGGCGTGGTGTTCGGCGCGTTCGCCGGTATCGGCTACTGGTTCCCGAAGGCGTTCGGCTTCAAGCTCGATCCGTTCTGGGGCAAGCTGTCGTTCTGGTTCTGGGTCACGGGTTTCTATCTCGCCTTCATGCCGCTCTATGTGCTCGGCCTGATGGGCGTGACCCGCCGGCTCCGTGTGTTCGACGACCCGAGCCTGCAGATCTGGTTCATCGTCGCCGGCATTGGTGCCTTCCTGGTTTTCCTCGGCATCCTCTCGATGCTGATGCAGTTCGCCGTCAGCTTCCTCAGGCGCGAGCAGCTCAAGGACGTCAGCGGCGATCCCTGGGATGCGCGCACGCTGGAATGGGCGACCTCCTCGCCGCCGCCGGCCTACAACTTCGCTTTCACTCCCGTCGTTCACGACAATGATGCGTGGTGGGACATGAAGAGGCGCGGTTATCAACGCCCGCTCACCGGGTTCAAGCCGATCCACATGCCCAGCAGCACCGGCACCGGCATCATCCTGGCCGGCTTCGCTACCGCGATGGGATTCGGTTTGATCTGGTACATCTGGTGGCTGGCGGCCGCGAGCTTCATCGCGATGCTCGCCGTCGGCATCGGTCACACCTTCAACTATCACCGCGATTTCGACATTCCGGCCGAGGACGTCATCCGGGCCGAAGACGCGCGCACCAAACTGCTCGCCGGAGCCAAGTAAATGACTGTCGCTGTCAATCCCACGCAAACCGGCGAACCGGTGTTCTACCTCGCCGACGAACACCCGCATCCGGAAGGCTACAGCACCTCGCTCGGCTTCTGGATCTATCTGATGAGCGACTGTCTCATCTTCGCGATCCTGTTCGCCACCTTCGGCGTGCTCGGCGGCAACTACGCCGCCGGTCCCGCGCCGAAGGATCTGTTCGAGCTGCCGCTGGTCGCGGTCAACACCTCGATGCTGCTGCTGTCCTCGATCACCTACGGTTTTGCGATGCTGACGATGCAGCAGAACAAGATCGCGCAGACCCAGATCTGGCTGGCGATCACCGGGCTGTTCGGCGCCGCCTTCATCGGCATCGAGCTGTCCGAGTTCGCCCACATGATCCATGAGGGCGCGACGCCGCAGCGCAGCGCCTTCCTGTCCGCCTTCTTCACCCTGGTCGGCACCCACGGCCTGCACGTCTCCTGCGGCCTGATCTGGCTGGTGACCTTGATGGTGCAGGTCTGGAAGTTCGGCCTGATCGAGGCCAATCGCCGCCGCCTGATGTGCCTGTCGATGTTCTGGCACTTCCTGGACGTGGTCTGGATCGGCGTCTTCACCTTCGTCTATCTGCTGGGAGTTCTGCGATGAACACCGATATTCACGCCGCCCATGCGGGCGATCATCACCACGGCGATAGCCACGCCCAAGCCCATGCGCACGGCTCGTTCTCGACCTACATGCTCGGCTTCGTGCTCTCGGTCGTGCTTACCGCGATCCCGTTCTGGCTGGTGATGAGCGGCGCGCTTCCGAGCAAGCAGATCACCGCGCTCGTCATCATGGCCTTCGCGGTCGTGCAGATCGTCGTGCACATGATCTACTTCCTGCACATGAACACGACCTCCGAGAACGGCTGGAGCATGATGGCTCTGATCTTCACCATCGTCATGGTGGTGATCGCCCTGTCAGGTTCGCTGTGGGTGATGAACCACCTCAACAGCAACATGATGCCGATCCACCAGATGACCGGCATGAAATGACAGAGACCGGGACCGTGACCAGCAAGGCAAACGGGCGCGACGCTGCGCACTCGTCCTCATGGCTCACGGTCCTCTCCCTCACGGCCTTTGCACTTCTGATCGCGCTCGGTGTCTGGCAGGTCGAGCGCCGCGCCTGGAAGCTGGCGCTGATCGATCGCGTCGAGCAGCGCGTTCATGCCCCGGCCCAGCCGATCCCCTCGCCGGCGACATGGCCCACCGTCTCCGCCGCGAACGACGAATACAGGCACGTCAGCGTCACCGGCCGGTTCCTGCATGACCGCGAGACGCTGGTTCAGGCCGTCACCGAAGAAGGCCCGGGCTATTGGGTGCTGACACCGCTTCAGAGTAGCGATGGCACGCTGGTCCTGGTCAACCGTGGCTACGTGCCGTCCGACCGGCGCGACGCCTCGACGCGCCGGGACGGCAATCCGCAAGGCCAGGTCGAGATCACCGGCCTGTTGCGCGTAACGGAGCCAAAAGGCGGATTCCTCAGAACCAACGTGCCGGAGCACAATCGCTGGTACTCGCGGGATGTTGCCGCGATTGCGGCGGCACGCGGCCTCGATCACGTCGCGCCCTTTTTCATCGATGCCGGCGCTCGATCACAATCCGGCGGCGGCCCAATCGGCGGATTGACCGTGATCAGCTTTCCCAATAACCACCTGATCTACGCGCTGACGTGGTTTGCCCTGGCGTTCATGCTGACCGGCAGACTTATCGTCACATTCGGCGGCGGGCTGTTCCGTCGCAAGGAGCCCTGGAGCGGCTTCGTCCACGAAGCGGCCGGCGGCCCCGATGCTGTCGCCCGCAGGACGGGATCAGATGCTGGAACGATCGTCGAGCCCACCTGACGAAAGGACGCATGACGCCGTCACGCTGCAATCGCAGGCGGACGCGCGCAGCGAGCTGATCGGCGCTGCGCCGACCGACGACGAGACCAACCGCAAGAACATGGCGCTGCTGATCCAGCTGCGCTGGACCGCAGTGGTCGGCCAGATCGTGACCATCGGCGGCGTGCATGTCTGGCTCGGCATTCCCCTGCCGCTCACCCGGATGGGCGCGGTGATCGGCGCCCTGATATTTCTCAATATCTCCAGCCTGGTCTGGGTGCGCCATCGCGCCGCGATCACCAACAACGAGCTGCTGGTCGCCCTCATGCTGGACGTCGCCGCGCTGACCGCGCAGCTTTATCTCAGCGGCGGCGCCACCAATCCCTTCACCTCGCTGTTCCTGCTCCAGGTGACGCTGGGCGCGGTGCTGCTCGATGGCCGCTCGACCTGGTCGCTGGTCGCGCTGACCTGTGCGAGCTTCGTCTGGCTGACCGTGGCCTACCGGCCGCTCGATCTGCCGCCGAACCCGCTGAGCGAGACCTACACGCTCACGGTTGCCGGCATGCTGCTGGGCTTCGTGCTCAACGCCGTGCTGCTGGTGGTATTCGTCACCCGCATCAACAGGAATTTGCGCGAGCGCGACGCGCATCTGGCGGCGCTGCGCCAGCATGCCGCCGAGCAGGATCATATCGTGCGCATGGGCCTGCTCGCCTCCGGCGCGGCGCACGAGCTCGGCACGCCGCTCGCCTCGCTCTCGGTCATCCTCGGCGACTGGCGCCGCATGCCCGACCTCGCCGCCGATCAGGAGCTGGCCGAGGACCTGGCGGAGATGGAGACGTCACTGCAACGCTGCAAGTCGATCGTGACGGGCATCCTGGTGTCGGCGGGCGAAGCCCGCGGCGAAGGATCGTCGCCGACGACGGTGGCGGCTTTCGTCACCGCGCTGGTGGAAGAGTGGCGCGACGCGCGCTCGGCGCGCACGCTGTATTTCGTCAACACCTTCGGCGAAGACGTCGCAATCGTCTCGGACGTCGCGCTAAAGCAGGTGATCTTCAACGTGCTCGACAACGCCTACGAGGTCTCGCGCGACTGGGTCGAGCTCGTTGCCGGGCGCGAGGGCGATCATCTCGTACTGTCGATCAGCGATCGCGGCCCCGGCTTCGCGCCCGAGATGCTGGCCCAAATCGGAAAACCCTATCAGTCGAGCAAGGGCCGCGCCGGCGGCGGGCTCGGCCTGTTCCTGGTGGTGAACGTGGTGCGCAAGTTAGGGGGCAGCGTGACCGCCGAGAACCACAGGAAGCGCGGCGCCACGGTCCGCCTCACGCTGCCGCTCGCAACGCTCGCGATCGGAGGCAGCTTTGACGCCTGACCGTTCGCTCATCGTCGTCGAGGACGATGCCGGCTTCGCCCGCACCCTGAAACGTTCGTTCGAGCGCCGCGACTACGAGGTCGTGCTCGCCGCCTCGATCGAGGAGGTGCGGAAAGTTCTGGAGGAGCGATCGTTCGGCTATGCCGTCGTCGACCTCAAGCTCGGCGGCGCCTCGGGACTGGCCTGCGTCGAGCTCTTGCACACGCACGATCCGGAGATGCTGATCGTGGTGCTGACGGGTTTTGCCAGCATCTCCACCGCGGTCGAAGCCATCAAGCTCGGCGCATGCCACTATCTCGCCAAACCGTCGAACACCGACGACATCGAAGCCGCCTTCAACAAGGCCGCAGGCAATGCCGAGGTCGCGCTCGACGCCCGGCCGACATCGATCAAGACGCTGGAATGGGAACGCATTCACCAGACCCTGATCGAGACCGATTTCAACATCTCGGAAGCCGCAAGACGGCTCGGAATGCACCGGCGTACGCTGGCGCGGAAGCTCGAGAAGCGGCCGGTGAAGTAGGGAGGAGCGGATCGAAGCCGCTCCTCCTCTCCGCTGGTTAGGCTTGCTTGCCATATCGCGCGATGACGTCGGCCAGCGCGATATGGCCTGCACACGATCCTGCTCCCGGATCATTGCTCCCGCTCTCCACAGCGGTGGCGTAGATGACCCCGGGATTGGCCTCGAGTTGTTGGCGCAGCGCCGACAGCTTTGGCCAGCGGCTCCTGTCCGCGATGGCGTGGAAGTCGAGCCAGCGCGCCACACCTGCCAGCAAGGCGTCGGCGAGGGTCGGCCGGTCGGCGAGCAGGAACCTCGCCGGCTCGATCATGGCTTCGAGCTTGTCGTGACGTTCGATCACCTTTCTCCTTCCGAACTCCCGCAAGGCCGAGCGCATGGCGTCGTCCATCGCCACGCCTTCCATTGCGACCCAAAGCGGCGCGAACGCGCCGGTGAAACCGGTATTCACGAACGCCATCAGCTGATGCATGCGATCGGCTTTCGGCGACAACTGATCAAAGCTTATGCGCCGTTCGGTATCCCTGGCTTCGAGCCAAGCCGCGATCGCCATGGTTTCCGTCAGCACATCGCCCTGGTCCGTGATGAGTGCAGGCGTCTCGTGTCCCGGATTGATCCTGGCGTATGACGGGCTCAGCATCTCGCCCAGCATGTCGACGCGACACAGGCGATATGGCCTGCCAAGCCATTCAAGAGCTGCAACGAGTCCGATGGAGCTTCCCATCGGGAAGCCGTAGAGTAGGATGGGGTCCATCGATCTATTCTCCGTGATTTCTGATGATCACGCTGCGCAGCGGTCCCGAACCCTAGTCGCTCGCTCCATCAAGTAAATTGCGAACATTTTTGTAACCTGGAGTCCGCCGATGAAAGACCTCGTTTCGAGATGTCCCATCGAGGAAGTGATGCAGGTCCTGAGCGGCCGGTGGCCTACGCTTCTGATCTACTATTTGAAGCAGGGCACCAAACGGTTCAGCGACTTGCGTCGGGACAATCCGACCATCTCGCACAGGATGCTCGCCCTCGAGCTTCGCAAACTGGAGGACGCCGGAATCGTGACCCGCACGGAATTCGACGGATACCCGTTGAGGGTCGAGTACGATCTGACCGCCGCCGGCCACACCTTGGTGCCGTTGATCGATGCGTTGGGCGCCTGGTGGTCGACGGTTGCGACTAGCGCGGGTGGAGACGGCCGCGAGACCGGGCGCGGCGCTTCGGGAAGCGCATCGCGGGTTTGATCCCGTTTAGGATCGCATAGGCTCAAAGAAATTCGGCCCGCTGACCGTCCCCGAACCAGAGCGATCAGCGTCTCCAAAACAAAAAACCCGGCCAACCGGCCGGGCTTTTGATCTGTTGCGATGAACGCGCGAGAGGCTTACGCGGCCTCGTCGGCGACCGTGGCGCCGCCATCGGTCTCGTCGCTATCGCCCTCGGCGTCCGCATCGGCCTCGCCTTCGGCGGCTTCGGACTTGGCGCCGGTGCGGCGCGGGCTCTTGGCGAGCTGGGCCTCGATCTCCTTGACCGCTTCGGTCTCGGTCGAGTGCTGCACCACCGCGATCTCGCGGGAGAGACGGTCGAGCGCGGCTTCATAGAGCTGGCGTTCGCTGTAGGACTGTTCCGGCTGCGACTCGGAGCGATAGAGGTCGCGCACGACTTCCGCGATCGCGACGATGTCGCCCGAATTGATCTTCGCTTCGTATTCCTGCGCGCGGCGCGACCACATGGTGCGCTTGACGCGGGCACGGCCCTTGAGGGTCTCGAGCGCACGCTTCACCAGCGCGGGCTCCGACAGCTTGCGCATGCCGACATTGGCGACCTTGGCGGTCGGCACGCGCAGCGTCATCTTGTCCTTGATGAAGTTGATGACGAACAGCTCGAGCTTCGCGCCGGCGATCTCCTGCTCCTCGATGGCCAGGATCTGGCCGACGCCGTGAGCGGGATAAACGACGAATTCGTTGGCCTTGAAGCCCTGACGCTGGGTCACGACCTTCTTTTCCTCGACCTTCGGCGCAACAGCCGCGGGCTTGACGGCCGGCTTGGCGGCAGCGACAGGAGCCTTGGCGGGAGCAGCAGCAACAGGAGCCTTCGGCGCGGCGGGCTTGGCAGCGGGAGCCTTGGCAGCGGGCGTCTTTGCAACAGCGGGCTTGGCGGCAGGCTTGGCGGCAACAGGCTTGGCAACGGTCGCTTTCGCGGCCGGCTTGGCAGTCTTGTTAGGCATTGCGCTTCTTTTGTTCTTCGAGGACTTTGCAGCCGGCGCCTTCGTCGCGGTCCGACCCTTGGATGCGCTACGGCTGGCCGCGGCGACTTTCTTGGCGTCCTTATGGGAAGCCTTCGCTGAAGTACTCTTTTTACGCGTTTTCTGTGACACAGCCTGCGCGCGGAAACTGCCACGCCCCTGTTCGACATTTGGTTTCACGGGAACCCAATGGGGCCGACGGGGCTAACCAGGGTTCGGCTCAATGTGCCCAATATAGCACATTTCCCGCAAAAATCAATGATTTAGGGGTCTTAAGGGCTGGTTTTCGGCGATAACGCCGCTAATAGGGTTAAGTTTGACCCGAATTAGTCGCCGGAGCCGGGGTTCGCCGAGAAATACTTGTCGAACTTGCCCTCCATGCCGTCGAAATCCTTGGCGTCGGCAGGTGATTCTTTCTTCTGGGTGATGTTCGGCCAGCTCTTGGCGTAGTCGGCGTTGACCGTGAGCCACTTTTCCAGGCCCGGTTCCGTGTCAGGCTTGATGGCATCGGCGGGACATTCCGGCTCGCACACGCCGCAATCGATGCACTCGTCAGGATGGATGACGAGCATGTTCTCGCCCTCGTAGAAACAGTCGACCGGGCAGACCTCGACGCAGTCGGTGTACTTGCACTTGATGCACGCTTCAGTGACGACGTAAGTCATCCAACGCTCCGAAAAGCTCTTTTAAAAGTCGCGGCTTGCGTAGCGCGGATGGCCCGGCGCCGCAAGCTCAGGAACGGCCGATCATGACGGCTTTATGCGCTTGATCGACCAAGAAATGAATTCAAAACGCAATTAATTGCGCTGAGAATTCGGATGGCCTTCGCTGAGCTCTTCGTAGAGCACACGGGCCGAGGCGGCATCGCCGCGGCGCTCGTTGAAGGCGATGACTCTCAAGACGCGCACGGTGCGATCGAGCGCGACGGTGAGCACGTCGCCGATCTTGATCGCATGCCCCGGCGACTTCTCGCGTGCGCCGTTGACGCGGACATGGCCGGACTCGACAAGCTCGGCAGCGGAGGTGCGCGCCTTCACCACCCGCGCGTGCCATAGCCATTTGTCGATGCGCTGCCGCTCGGTCGTGGGCTCACTCCTTACGCCCTGACAGCTGCTCCTTTAGCGCAGCGAGTTTCGCGAAGGGCGAGTTCGGATCGACCGGGCGATCGCGCTCGCGCGGGGTGGTGCTCGATGCGTAGGGACGCAACGACGGCCCGCCCTGGCGGTCGCGGCCCTTGTCGCGGTCGCGGCCACGGTTGTCGCGGCCCTTGTCGCGATCGCCGCCACCGAACTTGCCCTTGTTGCGATCCTTGTTGTCGCGGTCCTTGTTGCCGCCATTCTTGGCCTCGAAGCGGCGGTTCTTGTCGTCGCGTCCCTCGGGACGCGGCGCGGCTTCGGCGCCGCCTTCGCGCGGCTTGCGGAAATCCCTGC
The DNA here is from genome assembly GCF_000515415.1 of Bradyrhizobium sp. WSM1417. Classification (NCBI taxonomy): domain Bacteria; kingdom Pseudomonadati; phylum Pseudomonadota; class Alphaproteobacteria; order Hyphomicrobiales; family Nitrobacteraceae; genus Bradyrhizobium; species Bradyrhizobium sp. WSM1417. The sequence continues at coordinate 1,403,649 of NZ_KI911783.1, read as the reverse complement.
CACCATCGCGACCAGAATCGCGACGATGACCGCCGCCATGGCGATGACGCTCACCGCGCTTCTCGCCGTCGGCGGCAGGCGCGGCTTCGCCTTCGGCAGGCGCAGCGCCGGCTTCAGCAGCCGCCTGCGGACGCGGCTGGTGACGCTGGTTGCGGTGGCGCTCGTGGCGCGGCTTGCGATCGTCGTGACGGCCGGCGGGACGCCAGACCTCGATGAGCTCGGGCTCGGCGGGCGTGGCCGCGGCTTCCACGGGTGCTGCCGCATCTGCCGACGCAGCGGCTTCGGTTGCAGCAGTTTCGGCAGGCGCGGTTTCGGCGGGGACAGCTTCAGCGGGAGCGGTTTCAGCAGCTTCAATGGGTGCCGCAGCCTCTTCCGCAGGCGGCGCGATGCCGGGAGCGTCTTCCGGTGTGACGGACGCTTCGAGCGCCGGCTCTTCAGGCGCGGGCTCGTCATGCTGCTCCATGCCGGGCGCGTCTTCGACGGTCACAGGCTCGGCGGCGGCTTCGATCGCGGTGTCCGCGGGCGCGGCGGCGTCCTCGACCGGCGTTTCGGTTGCGGGTGTCTCTTCGCTGGAGGCTTCAGCAACAGGCGTCTCGGCAACAACCGCGGCGGGCTTCGCCGGCAACGGCGGGCGCTTGTCCATGCGATAGCCGAGCGCACGCAGCACCGACGCAAAATCCTCGCCGGCCGAACCGGTGAGCGAGGTCATCGCCTGCGTCACCACGAAGCTGCGGCCGTCGAATGCACCGGCGGGCTTTTCGCCGGACGCGTTCTCGCGCCAGGCCAGCGCCGGACGGATCAGGTCGGCCAGGCGCTCGAGGATATCGACGCGCACGGCGCGCTCGCCGGCCTGCTTGTAGCCGAGCACGCGATAGGCATCGCGCGGCAGCTGCTTGTCGACCGGGAACGAGGTGCGGCCCGAGCTCGCCAGATGCTGCGCGCCCGACAGCGCGGAGGGATCGACATTGTCCTGCTTCAGCGCCCAGAGTAGCGCGGCCAGCGCGCGCCCGGCCGGCTTGAGCAGGCCGGGGAAATAGAGGTGATAGGCGCCGAAGCGGACGCCGTATTTGCGCAAGGTCGCGCGCGAGGGCTGGTCGAGGTCCTTCAGCTCGTTGGCGATCTTCGGGCGCTCCAGCACGCCGAGCGCCTCGACGAGCTGATAGGCGATGCCGCGGGCGATGCCGGTGACGTCCTCGGCCTTGCTGAGCTCGAACAGCGGCCCGAGCAGCTTTTCGATGTGCGTCTTGAGCCAGAGCTCGAGCCGGGCCTGCACCTTGTCGCGGGGGGCGCCCGTGAGGCGTTCGTCGGAGATGATGCGGATGCGCGGATGCAGCGCGTCCTCTGCGGCAGACAGCCGCGCCACGGCGTCGCCGGTCCAGCGGATGATGCCTTCCGAGGTCAGCACGAACTGCTCGTCCGGCGCATTGCCCAGTTTTTCGGCGCGCGCGTTGATCTCGCCGGCGAGCACGGCCTGCGCTGCAGCCTGCAACGCTTTCGCATCGGAGCCGGCTTCCGCCGCATCCGGTGCAAAGGTGAAGCCATCGAGGCGGCCGATGACATGGCCTTCGACGATGACTTCGCCGGTCTTGCCGATTTCCGTATTCAAGCTCGTGTTCTCCCGCAGGCGGCGCATCAATACACTGGTCCGGCGATCAACGAAACGCTCAGTCAAGCGTTCATGGAGCGCATCCGATAATTTATTTTCGACCTCGCGGGCGATCCCCTGCCAGCGTTCGGGGTCTTTCAGCCAGTCGGGGCGGTTGGCGACGAAGGTCCAGGTGCGAATCTGCGCGATCCGGGCCGACAGCGTGTCGATATCGCCGTCGACGCGGTCGGCCTGGTCGATCTGGGTCCTGAACCAGGCGTCGGGGATGCAGCCCTTCCGCATCAGGAAGCCGTAGAGCGTGGTGACGAGCTCCGCATGGGCGGCCGGCGACAGCTTTCGATAATCCGGGACCTGGCAGGCCTCCCACAGCCGTTCCACCGCATCCTTGCCATGTGCGACATCGCGCACCTCGGCGTCGCGGGCGGCGTGGTCGAGCACGCGCATGTCTTCGGCGATGGGCGCGCGGGTCAGCGCGTCGTGGCCGGGGGCCAGGTTCAGCGACACCTGGAGCGCGCCGAGGGAAGCAAAATCCAGCTTCGAATTGCGCCATTGCAAAACCTTCACGGGATCGAAGGTGTGGTTCTGCAGCGTGTTGACGAGCTCGGGCTCGAACGGCGCGCAGCGGCCGGTGGTGCCGAAGGTGCCGTTGCGGGTGGCGCGGCCGGCGCGGCCGGCGATCTGGCCGAATTCGGACGGCGTCAGGCGGCGGAACTGGTAGCCGTCGAACTTGCGGTCGGAGGCAAAGGCGACGTGGTCGACGTCGAGATTGAGGCCCATGCCGACGGCATCGGTGGCGACGAGGTAATCGACCTCGCCGTTCTGGAACATCGCGACCTGCGCGTTGCGGGTGCGCGGCGACAGCGAGCCCAGCACCACGGCGGCACCGCCGTGCTGGCGGCGGATCAGCTCGGCGATGGCGTAGACCTCGTCGGCCGAGAAGGCGACGATGGCGGTGCGGCGCGGCTGCCGCGTGATCTTGCGGTCGCCGGCGAATTCCAGCTGCGACAAACGCGGCCGCGTGATCATGGAGACGCCGGGCAGCAGCCGCTCGATGATCGGACGCATGGTGGCAGCACCGAGCAGCAGCGTCTCGTCGCGGCCGCGGCGGTTGAGGATGCGATCGGTGAAGACGTGGCCGCGTTCCAGATCGGACGCGATCTGCACCTCGTCGACGGCGAGGAACGAGACGTCGAGATCGCGCGGCATCGCCTCGACGGTCGAGACCCAATAGCGCGGCGCTTTCGGCTTGATCTTCTCCTCGCCGGTCACGAGCGCGACGGCATCGGGCCCGACCCGCGCGGCGATCTTGTTGTAGACCTCGCGCGCCAGCAGGCGCAGCGGCAGCCCGATCATGCCGGAGGGATGCGCGAGCATCCGCTCGATGGCGAGATGGGTCTTGCCGGTGTTGGTGGGACCAAGCACCGCAGTGACGCCGGCGCCGGGAAGCCGCTCGGAAGCGAAGGGGGAGGAGGAAAAAGGCATCTGGGGGATTAGGTAATGGCGATTGGGGCGAATGTCAGTGCTGTTTTGGGGCGGTGGCGCGAAGGGCCTGGAAGTCACCTCGCCCCGCTTGCGGGGAGAGGTCGGCGCGAAGCGCCGGGTGAGGGGGACTCTCCGCGAGTCCGTCTGTCACCGCTTCCGTGGCAGCAGCCCCTCACCCCAACCCTCTCCCCGTAAGAACGGGGCGAGGGGGACGAGAGAGCTTCCCAAATCCCGCGCAACTGTCTCACTTTGCGACGCTTTTCCCGTTGGCTTTAAGCTTCGGAACGAGTTGAGAACGAATCGCGGCCGAATCGGTGACTCCCCCTTGAGTCCTGTTCCGTTCACGCAAGATGTCGCGGGAGGCTTATTGGGTTTGCACTAGATGGAGTTTTGCCCCGCCGCACAAGCGACGTTTCGGTGGCGGAATCGTTAAAGCTGGGGACGGCGCGGAGTCGAATCAGAATCGGGGAGGAGTCAAACGGATTCCAGGTTCTCGCCCCCCTCCAAACAAAAAGCGCGAAAACAACCCCATGCACAGTAGGCATGTCGTTGAAATCATTCACGTTTATTTTTGCTAAAAAGGGTAGGTCGGCGCGGGACGCCCGGCCTACTGCGTCTTCGCGACCTTGGGCGGCTGGGCGCTGGTGATGAAGCTCGTCGCCTCCAGCATGGCCGGCCCGAGCGGGGTCGGCACTTTCAGCCAGAACGGGACCAGGATGCGCGTGCCGGCGATCGGCGCGAACGCGACCTCGATGTTGCGCTGGGCGGCGAGATATTTGATCACGGGACGGTCGGGGATGTAGCCGGCGATGGGCACGAAATAGAGCGAGCAGACCACGACCTGGCCGTGATAGCCCTTCTCCGCCTTGACGTTCTCCATGCGCTTGAAATCGAGCTTGAGCTCGTAGCGCATGCGGCCGTCGAACACGGCGGCGCTGCCGTGGCAGGCGTCCGCCGACAGCACGTCGCCGGTGCCGGATACGCGCACCAGCGAGGCCGTCATCGGGTCCCAGACGCCGCGGCGATGCGCGTCGGTGACGACGATGCGGTCGGGATCGACCGGCGGCTCCGGCAGAATCGCAAAATCCTTCACATTGCCCTTGTCGAGCGTGATGCGGATCTCTTCGGTCTTCTTCGAAGTGGTGGTGGAGGCCTGGTAGCCGGTCGCGACCAGCGCGCCGTTGACCACACGCCCTTGCGAGGCGCCGGTGCCGGACCCGCCCGCGAAGGATTTCAGCAGCCCCGAGGTGCCGCCGGAGGCCGCGGCCGCGAACACGTCGTCCTGGATGTCGATGTTCCAGGCGCCCTTGCCGACCGGAATGCCCGCCAGCGTCGCCTCGTATTGCGCCTCGAGCTTGCCTTGCGCCGCCGCGGGCTCCGCCGCCCACGCCAAAACCAGCCCGAACAGGGCCGCCATGACCCAGCCGCCGGCAGAGCGCGGATGACTTGCGCGTGGATTCCTTGCGCGCCGCTCCGCTGAGCGCAAGTCGGGCGCAAGATGAGGCGTTGTGAGCACGAAACAATCCAATCGGGGCGCGAACGGTTGTTACTTAAGTCAAAAACCGCGCCAAGCAATGCGTCCGGGCCACTCCGCGTCCGGAACTCCACCGGACTCTTCGGGCGTGAATACGCCCTTTATGTGATGGTAAGGCGCGATAATCATTGCCGTTTTGGTGATCGGGGCGGGTCAGAAGCGCGCACCTCACCCCGCCACCTCTTCCCCCTCGCCCCGCTTGCGGGGAGAGGGTCGGGGTGAGGGGGGCTCTCCCCGGAGGAGGTGAGAATTGAGTATACTCAAACCCGCAGCGCCTTCGCGGAGGCTCCCCCTCACCCGGAATCCGCGCTGATCGCGCGCATTCCGGCCTCTCCCCGAAGGCGGGGAGAGGCGAAAGCAGCAGCCAAAACCTTGACGTCCCGCCGCTTCCCCCCTATACGTCCGCCCGCTCCCTGCAAGGACAGAGAATTTGCCCGTGGCGCCCCGAATGGCGGCCGCACATCGTTGGGAAAGATTGAGGATTTTGCCATGTCTCGCCGCTGCGAATTGACGGCCAAGGGCCCCCAGGTCGGCCACACGGTCAGCCACTCCAACATCAAGACCAAGCGCCGCTTCCTGCCGAACCTGGTCAACGTGACCTTCATCAGCGAAGCGCTGGGCCGCAACGTGCGCCTGCGCGTCTCCACCAACGCGATCAAGAGCGTCGACCACAATGGCGGCCTCGATCCCTTCCTGCTCAAGGCCAAGGCCGCCGTGCTGTCGCCCCGCGCCCTCGAGCTGAAGCGCGCCATCCAGAAGAAGGTCGGCCCGACCCCCGCGCCGGCGAAGAAGGCGAGCTAAGAATTTTCGAATTGGGCGAGGGCTTGCGTCGCGAGGCGTAGGGTTAGCCGGAAGAGTTTTGCATTGCGGCCGGATCGGAAGATCCGGCCGTTTTTTGTGCGGTGCGCCTTATCAGCCGAAAGATTGAGTGGCTAATCGGCATTATTTGATGGATTCCGTCCCGCGATAAGATAATCAAGAATCATACTCTGGGTTGTGTCGCTGATTCCATTAATTGCATTGCGGGGGAAACGTGATCGATTTCTTGCTCAATCATGCAAAGGAGATTGGAGCGTTCATCGGCGGCCTCGTGGCCGGGGGTGCTGGCGGATCGTGGCTAACTTTGCGCATGTCGCGCAAGAACCAACTCTCAGGAGCTGGATCAATAGTTGACCAGAGTGGGGCACGCGCAGGAGGCAATCTTGCCGGGCGTGACAACACCACGATCAATAACCGACGATGAGTCGCCCAAATGCCGATTGAGCATGGCGGAACAGTTGCTGTTTCGGTTGACCAATCCAATGCCACGGCGGAAGGCCATATTGCCGGACGCGACATCTATAACATCACTAACAACTTGAGTGAGAGATCGGCCCCACGGGCTGCCGGAATCGTTGAGCAACTATTACAGAGACTGGATGAGGAACTAAAGAACGATCAAAGGGCACAAAACACAATCGAGAAGCTGCAGAGATATCACCGGAATAAAGCTCTCGATGGAGTCGTAGGCCTTGAAGCTAAGCTGAAATATGCCGGCCGCGAGGCTAACTACTACGATGCCATCGAAATGAAGGAGATGTTCGTCAAACTTCTTCATCAGTGGTCCCTCTACGCATCTGCCCAGCAGATCTTTGTCTATCTTCTTGCGCGAGCAGAGCGGCACTTCAACGATATTATCTTGCCTCAAATTCCAGTCTTGGGAGTTGCGCAGGTAAACTCGCTCGTGAACGAACTAATTGTCGAACCGACCGTCAGCGAATGCGGAGCCAGCGTCTTTGAAATAGATCACAACACGGCCCTTGGCATGGTCTACTGGCTGGCCGAGCAGTGCTTCGTGCGGTGGCACAAATGAGCCAGCTTGTGTTTCAACCCTCGCTCGATCCATTTCACGCCGTATTCCGGCTTATACGCTTGTTACCGCTTTTGAAAGTCGCAGGGCCTCTTCCCATCGACCACGTTCGAATTCTGGATTTCTACCTGCTATTCCCATTTCGAATTCGCTTGATTCGACTTGCGCAAAGCCACCAACACTTCAAAAAACTCTCTGAAGAGTACGCGCACCTTACGCCGTACGGCGAGCAACCCGATCCACCCCTCCTGTTCGAACGCATGCACCCTCTGCAATTGGCCGCAATCGAAACCCTAGCCGCCAACAACTACATCGATAAGGACGCCTTTCTGGATGACATTTTCAAAACCTCCGCCGCAAAGGTGCCCGAGGCAATTTCCGCTCGTGCCGAAGAACTAAACGCCGCTCAAGCCAATCTATTGGAGTTCATTCGTACGCTGGCCGAACACTACACGTTGTCCGATGGACTAAATGGCCTGAAAGCGCGAACCGGGCTTATGGAGTATCGCTATGATACGGTATGAGCCAACATTAATCGTAACACGAATGGTCGTCTACCGTTCAGAAGCAATCGTTTACGACGCAGCGTTCCATGCGGGCGTAAATATCGTGCGCGGAGAGAACTCCTCAGGCAAATCTACGGTACTTAACTTCATATTCTACGGGCTTGGTGGCGACCTTACCGACTGGAGCACAGTCGCTCGACTCTGTTCGAGAGTCGTCCTTGAAGTCAGTTTGAATGGAAAAAAAGCCACGCTAAGCCGCGACGTCTCCGAAGCCTCCACTATGCAGCCAATGGAAATATTTGGCGGCTCTTATCTCGATTCGATAAAGGCGCCCAGATCGCAGTGGATCAGATATCCGTACAGGAGCGGCGAAAATCGAGAGAGCTTCTCGCAAGCCATTTTCGGCCTGTTGGGAATCCCCGAGGTCTCAAGCGATCTATCCGGGCACATTACAATGCACCAGATTCTTCGCCTACTTTATGCAGATCAACTCAGCCCGGTAGAGCAGCTCTTCAGGGCCGTTCCATTCGACCGAGCGGACTTGCGAGACACCGTGGGACGATTATTGTGCGGGGCTTACGACAGCGCTGTCTATGACAACGAGCAAAAGATACGTGAACTCTCGAAAGAGTTCGACACCATAAACGGGCAACTTCGCAGCCTGTTTTCGGTGCTTGGAAAGGCAGACCAGGGATTCACGCTTGAGTGGATTGACGCTCAGCGAACGTCACTCGAGCAAGAGCAAACAGCAACGCAGCGCCTCATCGAGGAGGCAGAACAGAAGCTTTACACATCAACTAAGAACGATAAGCTGACGCTTGCGCAGCAAGAAAAAGCTTATAAAGCTGTTCAAACGCTACAAAGCGAATTGATACGACTAAAGCAAGATCGAGACGCGCTAGCCCTTACGATTGCGGACTCGGATGCATTTTTGGCCGCCTTGAAAAACAAACTCGAGGCACTACGCGATTCCTCCGCCGTCGTCGATCACATCGGTGAGGTAAGATTTCAATGTTGTCCTGCTTGCTATTCTCCGATCGATGGCGAGCTCGCAAAGCATGCGTGCCACCTTTGCAAAACACCTTTTGAATCAGAGCACACTCGCAGCAGAATAGCCGCGTTGATAATGGATACGTCACTCCAAATCAGGCAATCTACCCTCTTGCAAAGTAGGCGCGAAGACCGAGCACGGACGGTGGACCAAGAAATCAAAGATACAGAGATCAAGTGGAAAGACGCGTCACGCCGACTTTCCGCCCTCCGATCCTTACCATCAACGAATGATCGCGAGAAGCTTAGAGAACTTCATCGCCGGTCTGGATACTTGCAGCGGCAAATTGAGGATCTGGATCAAAAAGCACAGCTGGCGGCGACAGTTCGGCAATTGTCGGACCGCAAGTCGGAGCTCCAAGCAGCGATAACAAAGTTACGCAACATCAACGACACACTGCGAGCTCAGCAGGCCTCAACCCTTGCGAAGGCCTACACGTTGATCGCTGACGAGGTAAAGAAGCTACTCGTCCAGGACCTAAGGCGACAGGACGTGTTTGAAGACCCAAGAAGCGTGAACTTCACATTTGAAGGCAATCAAATAACCGTCGACAACGAAAGCTACTTCTCAGCCAGTTCTAGGACAATTCTGCGGAGCAGCTTCTTTCTAGGCTTCCTGGCCGCGGCAACAAAGAATCCATTCTTCCGCCATCCGCGCTTCTGCATGATAGATAGTCATGAGAATATGGGTGTCGAAGCCATTCGTAGCCAGAATTTTCAACTGCAGATTCTGCGAGTTTCAAAAGAAAGCAAAGTGGAACATCAGATCATATTCGCTACTGCCATGATCGAGCCCGAACTTGAAGATGAAGCGTACACGGTGGGCGCATTCTCAACGAACGTGGACAAGACAATCGGCATCAAACTCGACTGAACGCCGGCGTTCAGAACGCGCCTGGAAATCGGACAACCGATCAAGATCAAGCAAGAGCTATTCGACTGGACAGAAAATGGCTCTAGATCACTATGTTTCGCAGGTTCATCTGAAGCGCTTCTATTCGCCGTCGCTCGATGAACTCATGCACGCGACGCGCAAAAGCGACCTTAAAACCTTTACACCAAGATCGAACGATGTGTGCCGAACCGACGAAGGAAATACGAATGATTTCCTGAGCGAGCCTCGAGCAATTGAAGAGTTCTTAAAAACCATTGAAGGCAAATACAATGCTGCCGTTACACTTCTAGAGACAGGAAAGCCTAACAACGAAGCGATATACGTAGTTGCAGACTTCCTAAGCTATCTACTGACATGCACTCCGGCCGCCATGCGCATGAACGCAAATCTGGTTGAAGAGCATATCGAGGCAATGGCAAAAGCCGCTGAGGCTAAAGCAGCGTTCGAACCGCCACCTAGCGAACTAGCGGGCGATAGCCTGACCGAATTGCTAGACCGCGGAGGTATCAAGGTCGTTGTGGATCGGAAAGTGCACAAGCAGTCGGCATTGCCTCGATCCTGAGTCACGTTGCCGCATTCGGAAACTCTTCTTGGGAAATCCTTATCAACAACAACAAAGACTGCCCATTCTTCACAAGTGACTTTCCAGTCGCGAACGAGCAATCGAAAACCAATTCATCCTAAATCGAATTGTTCCTTTGACGCCTACGCTAGCGGTCAGGATCAAGCCCACCGCCAACCACAGCGATCCCGATTTTAGTTTTGAGAATTTCTCGTATGTAAAACGGCACATTTCTCGGCAAGAGGCGATCGAAATCAACAGGTCACTCGTTCGATCCGCTGAAGATACCGTGTTCTACTCTGATGCTCAGAGTTGGGTTAGTGCCTTTGTAGAGAAGAACCGTAACTACCGAATGGAGACGCAGGAGGTGAGCTCCGGTAAGGTACCTTTCAAGCATTACCGACAAGTCGCGGCAAAGTTCGACCGTGCGGCACAAGAAAAGGAACAGTCGGCGAAGATAGCCGCTCCAATTTCGAAGGCTTCGGCAACCGATGCACCTCGCGGCGAGGCGCCGCAGAAAGGAATGACGATCTCAACGTGGACAAGGCGTCGCGAGCCTAAGCCTCTAAAGTAGAGGGGTCTCGGCACCACACTACGCCAACAACATGTTCGCAGCTCAACACGGCCCCGCCCCTACCCCCGAAAATCAATGCTCCGCAGCACGATCCCCGGCGGCGTGCCTTCGAACTCCGTCGCCTGATACCCGTTCCACGCAGGCTTCGATGCGCTCGCGCAGGTGGGTGAATTAGGCTTTGTCGTCGTTGGGCCGGACGCACTTGCCGCCGCGCAACGAGCCACCCCGTAGTGCTACTAGCTAAGCCAAGGTCCTATTGATCTCCCGCACTGGTTGCGCTTCTGTGCGCCTTTCCGGGGGGATTCTTCTAATGCGTCATTTGAGCCTGGCGGTCCTTGCGACCGCTCTTGCTGGCTGTGCGTCGTCTTCATCTGACATCTCGGCGGCTTACGTCTCGCCGGTGCAGTATCAGCAGTACAACTGCCAACAGCTCGCGCTTGAGGCGCAGTCGGTATCCGCCAGAGCTGCGACCCTCTCCGGCGTTCAAGACAGCCAGCGCACCAAGGATCAGGTCGCGACGGGCGTTGCCGTCGTTGTGTTCTGGCCCGCGGCGTTCCTGGTCGGCGGCGACAAACAGGCTGCGGCCGAACTCGCCCAAATGAAGGGACAGTTGATCGCGGTCGAGCAGGCCTCGATCGCAAAGAAGTGCAACATTCAATTCCAGGGCAAGCCCCAGGAACCGCCGAAGTAGGCGTCGTCGCGCCCCCTACCCCCGAAAATCAATGCTCCGCAGCACGATCCCCGGCGGCGTGCCTTCGAACTCCGTCGCCTGATATTTGCGTCCGGTGCAGGCTTCGATGCGCTCGCGCAGGCGCGTGAACTGCTCTTCGCGCTCGCTGGGCCTGGCGCGCGGGCCGCGTTCGAGGTCGTCCATGGCGGAGGTCGAGATCGCGCAGGCGATCTCTTTGCTGCCGTCCTGCATCGAGAACTGGACGATGCCGCGGTCCTGGTCGTGGGCGATGAAGCGGCTGCTGGTGAGCGTCATGGGGGTATTCCTTTGTCCGCGCGTCGTGCGCAATTGCACGGGGACGGCGGTCAGCGTTGTCGAAGCAGGCTGCGGCACGAGGGTGCACAACAATTCGCTTCGGTGGTTATGGGTCCCGGCCTTCGCCGGGACGACGCCTGTGTCTGCGCGAGTTGGCTCGCCTTCAGCCGTCGCCGTTGAGCCTTGCGAAATCGTCGAACAGGGCGGCGACCAGCGCGCGGTGGCGGGTGTCCTCGGCGGGTAGGCTCGCGGCATAGAGGTTGAGCAGATGGCGGGCCTTCACGGCGGCCTCGGGCCAGGACGTGGCGGGCACCGACATCATGCGGTTTTCGAGCTCGGCCTCGCGCTCGCGCAGCTCCCTGACCTGGGCCTCGACATCGGCCAGCGCGCGGCGCAGATCGGTTGCCTTCTGGGCGGCCATGCCGCGGTGGCTGTCGAGATCGACCGGGATGTCAGTCATTTCAGGCACTCGCGTCGATACGTTGGGCATCCGCCAGGTCGACCGAGCCGATCGACAGCATCTCCGTCGCACCGCGCACGCCTTCGGAGGGCACCGTGATCATGGTGGCGACGCGGCGATAGGATGCGAAGGACAGGCCCTCGATCATCTCCTCGTCGGTGACGACCTCATAGGCGCCGGCCGGCAATTCGCGTTCGAGGCCGCGGATGTGGAATGGATGCTTGAAGGTGATGGTTTCTCGCCGCGAGCGGATGGTCATGCGCGCCTGCCTTTCGCAAAGAAGGGGCCCCAACCGACGCCAGCTGGTCGCGACCATGCGCTCCTTGCGCGGCAATAGCCAGCCTTATGTCAGCGCGGGCCGGGACTTAAGGCGCAAGCGCGGCGCTCGCGCGCGGCGTTTTAGTCCTCGCCATCTGCAGGGCGCGGGCGTACGCTCGACCACGTCAGCGCAGCTCACGCAATTGCCGCGCGTCGATGTTGCGCTGCATCTTTCGCGCCTCGTGTGCGCCGCGGCGATCTTCAATGGCTCGGGTAGAAGTACTTCGTCGCCCTGCCCAAGCGACCATTGCAGCGCCGATCTCGCACGCGGACGAACTCGAAACCCAGGAGGAGACGACGTCATGGCCAAGGGACAGCAACGCAGCAACCGCGAGACCAAGAAGCCGAAGAAAGACAAGATCAAGACCAGCGCCGCCGCGCCAAGCCGCAAGGATGCGGCGTGGCAGCCGGAGATCGGTCAGAAGAAGAAGTAGCGGGCGGCAACGCCGACCGCGAATGAGGTGCGCCCCCTCTCCCGCTTGCGGGCCGCGACGAACTGCGCTCGCGCTGAGAGCGTTGGGGTGGGGGTGTCTCCGCAAGCGAGAACCCCCAAGAGGAGAGAGCCCTCACCCGCCGCGCTCGGGACGATGCTTCGCATCGCCCGAGGCGTGTCGACCTCTCCCGCAGGCGGGAGAGGTGCAGCGGAGTCTGCGGCCCAATCACCCAAAACACTGGCGCCGCGCGGAATCCATCACCATCTCCTTCTCCCCGCGCTTTTCAGCTATACTCGCCCGGGTAGCATCAGCGGGAGGGGAGTACCGTGGAGCACGAGCGCAACGCCGACCACACATCCGAGCCGAAGAATCTCGTCATCTGCTGTGACGGCACCGGCAACGAGATCTCCGAAAACATCTCCAACGTCCTGAAGCTCTATCGCTGCCTGCGCAAGACCGACAAGACGAAGCCACGGCAGATGGTGTTCTACGATCCCGGGGTCGGCACGGTGACGGAGCCGTCGACGTGGCACCGCTGGAAAGCCAACGTCAACCTGGTGCTGGGGCTCGCCACGGGCTACGGGCTCGATGACAACACGCTGTCGGCCTATTGCTTTCTGGTTCAGCACTACGCGCCCGGCGACAGGATCTATCTGTTCGGCTTCTCGCGCGGCGCCTATACGGTGCGGGTGCTGGCGGGGCTGATCCACAAGATCGGCCTGATCTCGCCGGAGCAGGCCAACCTCGCGGGCAGTGGCCTCGTCGCCTACAAGCAATATTCCGGCACCGGGCGCGGCAACGATGTCAGCGACCTCATCGATGAGGGTTTTGACGACAGCGGGCCGCTGCCGAAAAACAAGTTCGATCTCGCCGCGCAGTTCGCACGCATCACCTCGTCGCGCTGGCCGACCATCCACTTCATCGGCGTCTGGGACACGGTGGCGAGCGTGATCGTGCCGCGCGCCGACCGGGGCTATTTGCCGAGCTTCGAGGAGCTCGCCTTCACGCTGCGCAATCCCAGCGTCAACATCTTCCGCCAGGCGATCGCGATCGACGAGCGGCGCTGCATGTTCCGCCTCAAGCAGTATGAGGAGCCGCAGGAGTATTGGCGCAATCGCTTCGTGCCCGACCACAAGAAGGAGCCGCAGGACATCCTGCAGGTGTGGTTCGCCGGCGTGCATTGCGACGTCGGCGGCGGCTATCCGGAAGTCGAGAGCGGCGAGTCCAAATATCCGCTGCTCTGGATGATCGAGGAGGCGACCAAGGCCGGGCTGAACTTCAACCCGCGCACGGTGAACCAGCTCGCCTGGGGCATCCAGCGCAAGAACTCGCCGTTCCAATACGTGCCGCCTGAATACACCGGCAAGACCGGCGAGCTGCATGATTCGATGACGGCGGTGTGGCGCGTGCTGGAGTATCTGCCGAAGAGCGCGACGTACAAGGAATGGCCGGAGCGGAAGGTGTTTATGGGGCTGTACATCCCCGATTGCGAACCGCGCCTCATCCCCGAAGGCGCGCATGTGCACGAGAGCGTGGTGAAGCGGATGGCAGTGGAGCCGGGCTATCGGCCGGTGAATTTGCCGAAGGAGTATGTGACCGTGCCGATGCCGGTGCCGCCCCATGTGGGCATGGCGGCGGAGGCGGGGGAGATCGTGGTGGGGTGAGGTGGTTTGTGCCCCAAAAGGTGTCGTCCCGGCGAAGGCCGGGACCCATACTCCTCAGCAGAAGTTATGGCGCGAGATGGCAATGACCAATCTTCGCCAAATCGCATTCGGTGGCTATGGGTCCCGGCCTTCGCCGGGACGACGCCAAAATGCGCACCGCCCCACCCCGCTACCGCCGCTTTCTCCATTCGCCGATACTTTTCATTAAAATTCTCCGCCCCGCCTTAGCCGGATCGAATCAACTCCTTGGCATCATCTCCCAGACCACCCGCGCCATCCGCGGAAATTGGAGGAGAGTGCCAATGCATCCGCGACGACATGCCCGCGTCAAACCCGCGGGCCTCGTGTCCCGCCAGGCCAAGATCATCACTGACCCGCGCGCGCCGGTGATCCCCTGCACGCTGATCGACTATTCGCCGGGCGGGGCCTGCGTCGATCTCGGCGGGCAGGTGAAGATTCCCGATCGCTTCGAGCTGCTGCACGTCAACACCAAGAAGCGCTGCCGCGTAGCGTGGAAGCGCGGCTCGAAAGTGGGCGTGGTGTTTTAGAAGCGAGGCGCGCTGGCCTGGCCTCCTACGTTGTCGTCCCGGCGAAGGCCGGGACCCATAACCACAGGAAGCAGTTTGGCGAAGGCTTGTCGTTCGGGATTAGCATCGTCCACCACCGATAGATCACGCGGTATGGGTCCCGGCCTTCGCCGGGACGACAGCGGAGATTGTCGCGCCGCTATCTCGTCTCACGGCTTCCGCATCCGCGCCTTCGCGCCCGCCACGATCTGCATCGCCACCCCCGCGATCCAGCCGAACAAGGCGAACCAGCTCCAGGCGATGTGCGGCTCAAGGCGGAGCACGATGATGGCGACGGAGGCGAGTGCGGTGAGCGTGGCGCAGAGCGTGCCGGCGGAGCTCAACAGTTCCGCGGCGTCGATGTCGCCGTGGGCCTCGTCGAAAGGCAATTGCGGCGTGTCGATGCCGAGATAGAAGCCGACGAAGCCCAGCACCATCATCAGCAGCAGGAAGCCCTCGGTGGTGAGCGCGGGGATCGCCGATCCCACATAAGCGCCGACAAACAGCCCGCACGCCGCGCCCGCCATCGCAAGCCCCACGCGCTCGATGACGTGGGCAGCTTTTCGAACACGAAATCGCATGGCGGGCCTCCGCGAGGAGTTGGACGCGCGCGAGGTTAGGCCAGATTTGGCGGGGGTGGAAGGTGAGGGGCGTTACGGATGCGTGAGGCGGGATGTTGCCTCCCTCTCCCCGTCGTCCCGGCGAAGGCCGGGACCCATAACCACCGAATTCGGTTTGGCTAAGACAGGCAATGACCTTCTTGCGCTGTCACCGCGGCCTCGGCGTATGGGTCCCGGCCCCCCGTGCGCAATTGCGCACTAGGCCGGGACGACACAGGTGGCGCGGTCCTCGCACCACACCTGCTTTCCTCACCGCGCCCCGAACGTCGTCTTGCCGAACAGCGCCTTCTGCGTCGAGGGCTGCGAGCGCCAGTATTGCGGCGGGGCTTCGACCTCGCCGCCGAGTTCGGCTGCGGCGTGCCAGGCCCAGCGCGGGTCGTAGAGCAAGCCGCGGGCGAGCGCGACCATATCGGCCTTGCCGAAGGCGACGATCTCCTCGGCCTGCTTCGGCTCGGTGATCAGGCCGACGGCGATGGTGGGCAAACCCGTCTCGCGCTTGATGGCTTCGGCAAACTGCACCTGGTAGCCGGGCCCGAGCGCGATCTTCTGCAGCGGCGAGACGCCGCCGGAGGAGGCATCGATCCAGTCGACACCGCGCGCCTTCAGCGCCTTGGCGAACTCAATCGTCTGCGCCAGATCCCAGCCGCCCTCGACCCAATCGGTCGACGACACCCGCATGCCGACCGGCTTGTCGTGCGGGAACACCGCGCGCACCGCGTCGTAGACCTCCAGCGGGAAGCGCATGCGGTTCTGCAAGCTACCGCCATAGTCGTCGGTGCGCTTGTTCGAGATCGGCGACAGGAACTGATGCAGGAGATAGCCGTGGGCGCCGTGCAGCTCGATCGCGTCGATGCCGATGCGGTCGGCGCGCTTCGCCGCATCGACGAAGGCGTCGCGGATGCGCTTGAGACCCGCGGCGTCGAGCGCCAGCGGCGCGGCTTCGCCCTCCTTGTGCGGCAGCGCCGACGGCGCCACCGTCTGCCAGCCGCCCTGGTCAGGCGGGATCAGCTGGCCGCCGTCCCAGGGCCGCGCGCTCGAGGCTTTGCGGCCGGCATGCGCGAGCTGCATCGCCACCGCGGTCGAGGAATGTTTCCGCACCGAGGCGAGGATCTGCTTCAGCGCGGCCTCGGCGGCATCGCTGTAGAGCCCGAGACAGCCCGGCGTGATGCGGCCGATCGCCTCGACATGGGTCGCCTCGATGCAGAACATCGCCGCGCCCGACAGGCTGAGATTGTTGATGTGGGTGAAGTGCCAGTCGGTGGGGACGCCGTCCTCGGCCGAATATTGGCACATCGGCGACACCACGACGCGGTTCTTCAAAGTCAGGCCGCGCAGCTTGATCGGGGAAAACAGGGCGCTCATGCGGGGGAGTTCCGAAAGGGAGGGAGGGCGGGAGTTGGAGAGAGTGTAGTGAGCGATGCGCCGATTGCCAGCCGCGCGGCGGGAATGGCGGCTCGCGGGGGATGCATTGCGGTACGGGTTTGGCGCACGCTGTCGTCACACCCTCGGCGTCGTCCCGGCGAAGGCCGGGACCCATTACCACAGGGAGGAGTTTGGCGAAGACCGGCCGTTCGGGATTAGCACCACCGGCACTCGATGGACCTCGCGGTATGGGTCCCGGCCTTCGCCGGGACGACAACTACTCCACCAGCGCGAACTGCAGCAGCAGCGTGCGCTGGAGCATCGAGAAATTGTCGTCCGACACCAGCGTGAGCACGGTCTCGCCGTCGGCCGTGACGTGGGCATCGATGCCTTCCATGTTGTCGATCTCGTGGCCGAGATCGGCCGTGAACAGCACGGGGCCGTCGACCAATGCGCCCGGCGCGATCGATTTCAGGGCGATCGCGCGGATGCGGATATCGACGCCGGTGAACCAGGAGAATTTGCGTTCGAGGATCAGGAGATCGCCCGAGGGCAGCAGCACGGCGTCGCTGATGAGCTGCTGGTCGGTGCGGCGAATGCTGAACTGGCCCGGCGTGGGGCCGCCGATCAAGAAGCCGATCAGATTGCCGTCGGCATCGAAGCCGCCTTCCGACAGCGCGATCAAGGTGCCCGCCAGCGGTTGCCCCTTCGGTATGTCCTTGGGGACAAACACCAGCGCCTCGAGCCCTTTGTTGTAGGGCAGCTTGCGCACCGCGGGCGGCGTCGGCAGCACCTCGCCGCGGGCGCTTGTGCCGCCCTTCGCAAAATCGAACCGCATGATCTGGTTGACGCGCTCGAGCCCGACATAGACGAGGTCGCCGTCACGCGCGAGCGCCTCGGTGTCGTACCACAGCCGCTTCTCCGTGATCGGCCGCCCCTCCGCATTGAGCACCGGCGCGGCCACGACGTCGTCGAGACCGGTCATGCTCCGCCCGGAATAGCGGATGCGGCCGGTGAACCAGGTGCCCTGGTCGGAGATCGCGAGGAAGCGCTCGCCTTTGCTGTCGAGGAAGCGGAACCCAGAAAGGCCGCCGAAGCCGCGATGCGGCGAGGTCAGCACCAGGCCGCCGCGATAGTCCAGCGAACCGAACCGCGTGCGCGCGCGGTCGCGCGGCTCGAAATGGGGAATCGGCCGCGCGTTGACCTCGATGCCGACGGGGGCTGCGACGGCGTGCTCGATCAGCGCCGGCTTCGGCGCGGGCTGTGCCTGCGCCAGGCGAGACAGTGCGAGAGTGGAAAATCCCGCCGCCGCGTGGCCGATAAAGCTGCGGCGGGATCGATTGTTGCTCACGAATGCAGTTTGCGACGCGGGCGGTTGGCCGGCTGCGTGGGCGCGGTGTTGGTCTCGCTGAACAGTTCGGCGAGTTTTTCGGTGATGGCGCCGCCGAGCTCTTCGGCGTCCACGATCGTCACCGCGCGGCGGTAATAGCGCGTCACGTCATGGCCGATGCCGATCGCGATCAGCTCGACCGGCGAGCGGGTCTCGATCTCCTCGATGATGTGGCGCAGGTGCCGTTCGAGGTAGTTGCCGGGATTGACCGACAGCGTGGAATCGTCAACCGGCGCACCGTCCGAGATCATCATCAGGATCTTGCGCTGCTCAGGCCGGCCGAGCAGTCGCTTGTGCGCCCAGTCGAGCGCCTCGCCGTCGATGTTCTCCTTCAGCAGCCCCTCGCGCATCATCAGGCCGAGATTTTTTCGCGCACGACGCCACGGGGCGTCCGCCGACTTGTAGATGATGTGGCGGAGATCGTTGAGGCGGCCGGGACTGGCCGGCTTGCCGGCGGCAAGCCACGCCTCGCGCGATTGCCCGCCCTTCCAGGCGCGCGTGGTGAAGCCGAGAATCTCAACCTTGACGCCGCAACGCTCCAGCGTGCGGGCGAGGATGTCGGCGCAGGTCGCCGCGACCGTGATCGGGCGCCCGCGCATCGAGCCGGAATTGTCGAGCAGCAGCGTCACCACGGTGTCGCGGAACGTCGCCTCCTTCTCGTGCATGAAGGACAGCGGGTGATAGGGATCGGTCACCACGCGCGACAGCCGCGCGGGGTCCAGAATGCCCTCTTCGAGATCGAACTCCCAGGCGCGGTTCTGCTGCGCCATCAAGCGCCTCTGGAGCCGGTTGGCGAGACGGGCGACGATGCCCTGCAGATGCGCGAGCTGCTTGTCGAGATAGGCGCGCAGCCGCTCCAGCTCGTCATGGTCGCAGAGGTCTTCGGCGGCTATGACCTCGTCGAACTTCGGCGCGAAGGCGTGATATTCCGGCCCGCGCGGCTCATTCTTGCCATGCGAATTCGGCCGCGTCGCCTCGCCCGGCGTCTCGTCGTCGCCGAGCTCGCCGTCGTCGAAGGTGTCGGAGGTCGAGGCCTGCGCGCTCTCCATCGCGCTCTCGCTCATCTCCTCGCTCGAGGCCTGCGCCTGGTCGGCGCTCATCTCCTGTGCGGCGTCGGAATCGGGCGAGCCTTCCGCGCCGGACTGATCGTTGTCGCCGTCCTGGTTCTCGTCGTTCTCGTCATTGTCTTCGCTGTCGGCGCTGCGCTCGTCGCCGATCTCGAGCGCCGTCAGCAGATCATGCACGGCATCGCCGAACCTGGTCTGGTCCTCGACCACGGTATCGAGCCGGTCGAGCCGCCTGCCAATCTTGTCTTCGAGAATGGGACGCCAGAGATCGACCATCTTCTTGGCGGCCGTGGGCGGCGCCATGCCGGTCAGGCGTTCGCGCACCAGCATCGCCAGCGCGTCGGCGAGCGGCGCGTCGGCGCGATCGGTGATCTCGTCGAACTTGCCGCGATGGAAATGGTCGTCGAGCATCGCGGTGAGATTTTTCGCAACGCCCGCCATGCGCCGCGCGCCGATCGCCTCGACCCGCGCCTGCTCCACCGCCTCGAACACGCCGCGCGCCTGCGGATTGCCCGGCATCAGCTTGCGATGCACCTTTGGATCATGACAGGCGAGCTTGAGCGCGATGGAGTCGGCGTGGCCGCGCACGATCGCGGCATCGCGCCTAGTCATTTTTCGCGCGGGCTCGGGCAGCCGCGCTTTGCCCGGCGCGAGCCCGGGACGCTCGGCGGCGAAGCTGACATCGAGCTCGGGCGCCTTGGCGATCGCCTTCAGGCAGGACGCCACCGAGCGCTTGAACGGCTCGGTCGGAGCTTCCTTGGTGTTGCGGAATTTGGAGTTGGACGTGGTCATGGGATCGGCCGAAGCTCCAGCATCATGTTACTCTTCCGGCGACCGGAGATCTTCAAATTCGATGACGCGCGTCGTGATCTCGGACCAGTCATAGGGACAGGCTTTCGGGAAAAGCTTCTTGGCGATCCCGGTTTCAGCCGCAGCGTCATCACGTGCATCCTCGTAACCCTCTTCGGTCGCCTCGGGAATGCGCGACTTGAGGCTTGGGTTCTTGCGCAGGACGCGCACGATGCGTTTTCGCTGCTCGTGCACGGTGTTGACCCAGCTTCGCGATCGATGCGTCGGCTGATGGTCCCATTTCAGAAGGTGCATCATCAGGATGCCCAACGCGCTTTCCAGCTTGTCATATTGATCGTGCCCCACGTCAGCCAATTCCTCAGCGATATTCCCCGCGTCGACTTCGGTTAGACGGCCGGCCTTCAGCAGCGCGATCTGAGCTTCAGCCCAGCCATAAAGATCGTCCTCGTAGCGGGCGGACACGGCGGATGGTTCTTTCGGCCCGGATCGGACTTTGCTGGTCGTGCTCATCGCAATCGCTTTCTTTGCAGAATCCAACGCTGCCAATCGATCAAAGCGCCTTCTTGAATCGAAACCAAGTCATTCCGGCTTCGGGGAAATCATCGACTTGCCCGTAGGCGGTATATCCGTTCATCCTGTAGAAGGCCGGCGCATGGAACGAATAGGTGTCGACCAGAGCGCCAACCGCACCCCTTTTCTTCGATTCGGCTTCTGCCGCGCGAAGCAACGAGGTGCCAAAGCCGCGGCGCCGATATTGGTCCTCAACCCACAGAAGGGTGAAGACCATCCATTGACCTACACCTTCGGCAACCAGGGCGGCCCGAGCAGTTTCATTCTCCCTGACCGTTACCGCAAACGATTTCGGCGGGCTGCCCGTCTGATGCTGCCGGTTGAAGGCCTCGAGACCCGCCGCGGCGAATTTTTTCGTCGCGCCGTAAGTCGTCTCGATTCGGACTTCCACCGTCTCAAACTCTCAGCTGAGCGCCACGTTCACCGCCGATTCCGGCAGCTCCGCGTTGAAGCAGCGCTGGTAGAACTCGGCGACGAGAGGACGTTCGAGCTCGTCGCATTTGTTGAGGAAGGTGACCCGGAACGCAAAGCCGATGTCGCTGAAGATGTCGGCATTCTCGGCCCAGGTGATCACCGTGCGCGGGCTCATCACCGTCGACAGATCGCCATTGGCGAAGGCGTTGCGGGTGAGATCGGCGAGGCGAACCATCTTGTTGACGATGTCGCGGCCCTCCGTGGTGCGATAGTGCTTGGCCTTGGCCAGCACGATCTCCACTTCCTCGTCATGGCTGAGATAGTTCAGCGTGGTGACGATCGACCAGCGGTCCATCTGGCCCTGGTTGATCTGCTGGGTGCCGTGATAGAGGCCCGAGGTGTCGCCGAGGCCGACGGTGTTGGCGGTCGAGAACATGCGGAATGCCGGATGCGGCTTGATCACCTTGTTCTGGTCGAGCAGCGTCAGCCGGCCGGAGACTTCCAGCACGCGCTGGATCACGAACATCACGTCCGGGCGGCCGGCGTCGTATTCGTCGAACACCAGCGCGACGTTATGCTGGAGCGCCCAGGGCAGGATGCCGTCGCGGAATTCGGTGACCTGCTTGCCGTCGCGGACCACGATCGAGTCCTTGCCGACGAGGTCGATACGGCTGATGTGGCTGTCGAGGTTGACGCGCACACAGGGCCAGTTCAGCCGCGCGGCGACCTGCTCGATATGGGTGGATTTGCCGGTGCCATGATAGCCCGTGACCATGACGCGGCGGTTGTGGGCGAAGCCGGCGAGAATGGCGAGCGTGGTGGCGCGATCGAAGCGGTAATCGGAATCGACTTCGGGGACATGAGGATCGACTTCGGAATAAGCGGGGACTTCGAGATCGCTGTCGATCCCGAACACCTGGCGCACCGACACCTTCATGTCGGGCAAACCGGAAACTTCCTCAACTTTAGACATCGCGGCGGTCGTCATCAATCCTCCGAGGTCCCGGGCGATCCCGAGACCAGTTATTGCACGTTGGCTGCGGCTGGGTGCTGTTGCGAACCTATCAGAGACAACGTGCGGGCAGAAGCCCGCCCCCCAATCAAAGTTCCGTTGTCTTTTCATTTAGATAGGCAAGGAACGCGATTTTTGGAAGGCTGCCCTGCGAATCACGCCTGAATTTCGTGCCAAGGGCGCGGTCCTGCCCACGCCGGTGGCACTTTTACCGGCGCTCGTTACTTATGTAGGGTCCGATGTAGGGTCCGAACCCCAAGCCAATCCATAAGGCCCAATCCCACCACAGAGACGACGTGACGTCCTTTCTCGATCCCCTCATTTCATTCGTCTCGGCCCATGCGTGGCTGGCCTATCTGACCCTGTTCCTGGCGGCCCTGCTGGAGGCGGTTCCGGTGGTGGGGTCGGTGATCCCCGGCTCGACCATCATCCTGGCGCTAAGCGCCCTGGTCCCGGGCGGCGAGCTGAGGCTTCAATGGGTCTTGCTGGCGGCAGCGCTCGGCGCAGTGCTCGGCGACGGTTCGGCCTACTGGATCGGGCACCGGCAGCAACGGGAGATCCTCAACACCTGGCCGCTGACCAATTATCCGCGCGTGGTCGAGCAGAGCGAGAATTTCTTCCACCGCTTCGGCACCTGGGCGGTGTTCTTCGCCCGCTTCGTGCCGCCGATCCGTGCCTTCGTCCCCGTCACCGCGGGCGCGCTGGGCATGCCCCCGGCCCGCTTCTATGCCATCAACGTCCCGGCGATCCTGCTCTGGGCACCGGCGCATGTGCTGCCGGGTGTTTTGGCGGTCTCGGCCCTGCACGAATATGCCGGGCTGCACCACCATGGACATGTCGGCAAGCACATCTGGATCCTGAGCGTGGCCGGCATCGCGATCGTTCTGGGCCTGGCGGTCTGGATCTATCGCCGCCGGAATGGCGTCGGCGTCGCGGTGGCGAAGCCGCGGGGGTGATCGACCGTATCCAAGTCCACCTTCCTCATCCTGAGGGCCCGCCAACGGCGGGCGTCTCGAAGGATGGCCGCGGGCGAAAGCCGGGCCTGCATGGTTCGAGACGCGCGTTCCGCGCTCCTCACCATGAGGTTTTTTGATCATCGCTTGGAATCCGCAACCCCCGCCCTCCGCCCCGGCGCCGGTCCCACATACCTTGCCCGCGGCCTGATCAGCTTGCCGAACTGCAATTGCTCGCTCGCATGGGCGATCCAGCCGACGCTGCGGGCCATCGCGAACAAAGCGAGCTCGCTGCCTGCAGGCAAGCGCAACGCGTGCACGAGCACCGCGAGCGCGTAGTCGATGTTGACGAGCTCGCCGGTCGCCTCCGCGATCCGCTCCGGCACCTCCTTGGTGAATTTGCGCGGTGCGCCGGCGCGGGCCAGGGCATTCAGGAGCGACTGCGCGCGCCGATCGCCCCGCTTGTAGACGCCGTGACCAAAGCCGGCAAAGCGTTCGCCGAGCGCGACGCGTTCGCGGACCATCGGCTCGACGTCACGATCGACCAGCGCCTTGACAAGCTGCGAGGCGAGCACGCCGGCACCGCCGTGCTTCGGTCCCTTCAACGCGGCGAGGCCGGCGATGACGGAATCATATAGATTGAGGCCGGTCGAGGCCGCGCAGCGCGCCGTGAAGGTGGACGCGTTCAATTCATGCTCGGCGAGCAGCACCAGCGCGCGGCGGATGAGATCGGCCGCGTGCTTGTTGTCGGGCGCCCAGGCCCTCGCGATCTGCTGGTGCAGCGGCTCGGCGGACGGCTCCGTATTGAGCATGGTCGCGACCAGGAGTCGGACGATGCGCGCACCGACCATCGCGCGTCCATCATGCGCGCGGGTGAAGGCGCGGGGATCGGCGCTCGATGCGAGCGCCAGCACGGCAATGGCGCGATCGATCGGCGCGGCGCGGCGTGCCGCCTGCGCGATCAGGCGCATCTCATCGGACACCGCGGGCTGATTATCGGGCGCAAACGGATCGACGCCGGAGACGTCCCACAGAAGCGTCGCCGTGTGCTCCAGCGTGTCGTTTTCGGCGAGATCGACGCAATTGACGCCGCGATAGATCGCGCCGTCCTCGGTGATGGTGGAGATCTCCGTGTCCATGACCGGCAGATCGGCATCGAAGCTGCGCAGGCCGCGCGGCTCCGGCGACGGCACCCGGCGCTCCTTCAGCGCCCGGACGTCCTCGGCCCGATAGCGGTTCTTGCGCGAGTCCGGCGTCGGCTCGGAGCGGACCAGGCCGCGGCTGACATAGGCGTAGAGCGTGGCCGGCGAGATCGCGAGCTCGGCGGCGGCTTCCCGGGCGGAGAGGTAGAGACCTTCCGAATTTTTCATATTGATTTATGTAATCAAGATTGATCAATCTGTCGAGAGGCCTGACCTTTGGCTGGTGCAAAGGAGATTTGGGCCATGAACATCCACCTCACCAAAAGCCAGATCGGGCTGGACGGCGTTCCCGCGGCCGAAACCGTGCTGAGCCATGTCGACGGCGAGCGCGGCGAGTTGATCATCGCCGGCGAGCATGTCGGCCGATTGGCGAGCCAGTCGAGCTTTGAGGGCGTCACCGCCCGGCTCTGGAACGGCGCCAGCATGACCACGCTGAGCGAAGCCAATGTACGCGCGAGCCTGGGCGTCGCACGCGAGCGCGCCTTTGCGCGGCTGGACGAACTGCTGCCGGCAACACGCGGCATGGGCGTCGTCGACGGGTTTCGCGCGGCGGTCGCGGGACTTCGCGCCGAGCACGGTCTCGCCCATGAGGCGACGATCGTCGGCGCATTCCCGGTGATTGCGAGCGCGCTCGTCCGCCGCGCCAGGGGTCTCGATCCCGTGGCGCCCGATCCGAACGTGAGCCAGGCCGCCGATACGCTTCGCATGCTGCACGGGCGCGCTCCTGAACCACGCGAGGTCACGGCGCTGGACGCCTATCTCGTCACGGCCAGCGACCACGGCATGAACGCCTCGACCTTCACCGCACGCGTGGTGGCCTCGACGCAGGCTGACCTGTTTGCCGCCGTCACCGCCGGCTATTGCGCGCTCACGGGCCCGCTGCATGGCGGCGCGCCGGAGCCGGTGCTGGAAATGCTCGACGCGATCGGCTCGCGCGAACGCATCCAGCCCTGGGTGGACGCAGCACTCGCCCGCGGCGAGCGGATGATGGGTTTCGGCCACCGCGTCTATCGCGTGCGCGATCCGCGCGCCGACGTGCTCAAGACCGCGATCGAGGCGCTGGCCTCGGACGGCGCCGACCTGCCCTTTGCCGGCGAGGTCGAAGCCTATATCCGCGCCGCCTTGCGCAAGAAGAATCCGGACCGGCCGCTGGAGACCAATGTGGAGTTCTTCACCGCGATCCTGCTCGATGCGCTGGCGATCCCGAGGCAGGCCTTCACGCCGATCTTCGCGGTGGCGCGCGCCGCCGGGTGGACGGCACATGCGCGCGAGCAGCAGCGGACGGGGCGGCTGATCCGGCCGAGCTCGTCATATGTGGGGGCGATGCCGGAGGCCGAGGCTAGTGGCGTATAGCGGGAGCATGACGGCGGGGCCAATGGCTCCGCCGTCGTCCCGGCGAAGGCCGGGACCCATACCGCGTGATTTATCGGTAAATAGAAGATGTCAGTACCGCGTGAAGACCTGTTCACTGCGAGTATTCGCCAAACTTCTCCCTGGGGTTATGGGTCCCGGCCTTCGCCGGGACGACAGCGGAGAATTTGGCTAGAGGCTTACGCCTCGCGCACCACGGTCTTCAGATAATTATACGCCTTGATGATCTCGATCAGGCGATCCTCGGTGGAGCGATCGCCGCCGTTGGCGTCGGGGTGGTGCTGCTTCACCAGCGCCTTGTACTTGGACTTGACGTCGGCGAGCGTGGACTCGGGGCCGAGGCCCATCACCTGGAGCGCCTTGCGCTCGGCGTTCATGATCTTGCGCGTCTCGGCCTTGGGCGCGGCCTGCGGGCCGGCGCGCCAGCCGGTGCGGCCGTTGAGCTCCTGGAACATGCTGAACGGATCGAAGGCGCCGTCAATCTCGGCTTCCGCACCTTTCTTGACGCCGCCATTGGCGCCCATCTTCCAGGTCGGACGATGACCGGTCAGCGCATCTTTCTGATAGCGCGCGACGGCGTCGGCATTCATGCCGGAGAAGAAATTGTAGTTCTGGTTGTACTCGCGCACATGATTCAGGCAGAAGTGCCAGTACTCACGCTGATTGTCGCGACCCTTAGGCGCACGATGCGCGCCCTTGTTCTGACACCCGGTCCATTCGCAATTGACCACGGCGTCGCGCGGCTTCACTTCCGGCTGCTTGCCTTTCGGCTTGATCCGGATGGAGTCGAAGAACTTTGATGAATCGATCGGCATGGCTGACTTTGACTACGCAATGCAAAAACCTTCAAGTCTTGACATTGCAATTAGCTGAAAAGCATAGCCGAAACTATGCTGAGGCGTCCTTGAACGACCGCCCGAGGCGGCCTATGCAATACGGAGAGCGATCTCGCACCGTAATGACCCAGATGGCCATCAGAGACACTATCAGCAACAAGTTGCAGGAAGCTTTCACGCCGGAAAGCCTGCAAGTCGTCGACGAGTCACATTTGCATGAGGGCCACGCCGGCCATCGGCCGAGCGGCGAGACGCACTTCCGCATTTATATTGTGTCTTCCGCCTTCAAAGGGAAGAGCCGGGTTGATCGCCACCGCATGATAAATTCGGCGCTCGCCGCGGAACTCTCCGGCAGCGTGCACGCGCTGGCGATCCACGCGCAAGCGCCGGGAGAAGGCGGGAGCTAGCTCGCCGATACGGCTATCATGCCCGCGAAGGAGGGCATCCAGTAC
This sequence comes from Bradyrhizobium sp. WSM1417, assembly GCF_000515415.1. Lineage (NCBI taxonomy): Bacteria > Pseudomonadati > Pseudomonadota > Alphaproteobacteria > Hyphomicrobiales > Nitrobacteraceae > Bradyrhizobium > Bradyrhizobium sp. WSM1417. The sequence goes on along the minus strand of NZ_KI911783.1, from coordinate 1,377,105 downwards.
TCCGAGGCGGCGCGGCTAGAATCGAGCCGCTGCGGCGTACTGGATCGTCCGCCCCAGTGCGCAAGCGCGCACAAGGCGGACGATGACAGCGACCGCGTCAAAACGACGTCCCCGCCCGCCGCCGCTTGGCTTCCTCCATTTCCGTCTCGCGCGGCACCGGTGAAATACGGAGTGCGGTGATGCGGTTGCGTTCGCGGCGGAGGACGCGGAAGCGGAAGCCGTGAAAGGTGAAACTCTGGCCGCGGTCGGGGATCGAGCGCGCCTCGTGAATGACGAGGCCGGCGACCGTCGTTGCCTCTTCGTCGGGCAGGTGCCAGTCCATGGCGCGGTTGAGGTCGCGGATCGGCACCGAGCCGTCGACGACGACCGAGCCGTCCGGCTGGGCGCGCACGCCCGCGACCACGACGTCGTGCTCGTCGGAGATATCGCCGACGATCTCTTCCAGAATGTCTTCCAGCGTCACGAGACCTTCCACTTCGCCGTACTCGTCGACGACCAGCGCGAAATGGGTTTTTCGACGGCGGAACGCTTTCAACTGCTCGGAGACGGGCCGCATCTCCGGCACGAACCACGGCGGCAGCGCGATGGTGGAGACGTCGATGCGCGAGGTCTCGCCGTCGGCCGCGCGGATCGCGCGCAGCAAATCCTTGGCGTGGAGCACGCCGATGATGTTTTCCGGCTTCTCGCGCCACAACGGGATGCGGGTGTATTCGGCCGCCAGCACCTCGCGCACCAGATCCTCCGGCGGCAGGTCGGCGTTGATCATCGTCATCTCGGTGCGATGGATCATGACGTCGGAGACCTGGAGCTCGCGCAGATCGAGCAGCCCGCCGAGCATGTCGCGGTCGTGCTTCTCGAACTTGCCTTCATGATGCAGCAGGTCGACCGCGCCGCGCAGGCGCTCGGTCGGCGACAGGATCGCCTGATGCTCACCGGCAAGGCCAAACAGGCGCATCAACAGCCGCACGATGACTTCCACGATCCGCAGCAGCGGCCCCAGCACGTACATCGTCAGCCGCATCGGGCGCGCCACCGCGAGCGCCATGCGGTCGGGCGCGTTGATCGCGATGGTCTTGGGCAGCACCTCGGCGAAGATCACGACCAGTGCGGTCATCAAGCCGGTGGCATAGAGCACGCCGACGTCACCGAACCAGGCCGTGAAGATGCTGGTGGCCAGCGCAGATGCACTGATATTGGCGATGTTGTTGCCGAGCAGCAGCGCGCCGATCAGGCGTTCGCGCATGTCGAGCAGCTGCGAGACCACGTCGGCATCGCGATTACCCTGCTTGGAGAGCCGCAGCATGCTGGCGCGCGAGGCGCCGGTCAACGCGGTCTCGCTCGCGGCGAAGAAGCCGGAGACGAGCAGGCAGAGAATGACGATGGTGAATCCGAGCCAATCCATGAACCACTCTGGTTTTTTGTTTTGACGCGTTTTCTTGACGAACCGGTACCCACTTCGCTCGAAAACGCTTTAGCGCCGTTCAACCGCGTGTCACGCCTTGTGGGCGAGCTTGTCCTTGAGGAAGTCGCGCACCGGAGCCGGTTCGACATCCTTCGCGATCACGGCGCGTCCCACAGCCTCCAGCAGAATGAAGGTGAGCTTGCCGCGCACGACCTTCTTGTCCTGCGCCATCAGCGCCATCAGCGCGTCGGCATCGGCAAGCCCCTCCTGCGCGAAGCCCGCGATGTCCTGTAAGCGCGTCGGCAGGCCGGCCTCAACGAGGTGGCGCTCGACGCGCGCGGCGTCCGCGTCGCCGATCATGCCGAGCTTCGCCGAAAACTGCGCGGCCAGCGTCATGCCGATCGAAACGCCCTCGCCGTGAAACAGGCGGTCGGAGAAGCCGGTCGCGGCTTCCAGCGCATGGCCGAACGTATGGCCGAGATTGAGCAGCGCGCGCTCGCCGGTCTCGCGCTCGTCGCGCGAGACGACGCCGGCCTTGGCGCGGCAGGAGGTCGCGATCGCATGCTCGCGTGCCGAACCGCCTTTGGAGATGTCGGCATGGTTCTTCTCGAGCCAGGCGAAGAACGCCTCGTCGCCGAGCACGCCGTATTTGGCGACCTCGGCATAGCCGGCGCGGAATTGCCGCGGCGACAGCGTATCGAGCACGGCGGTGTCGGCAATCACCAGCATCGGCTGGTGGAAGGCGCCGAGCAGATTCTTGCCCTGCGGCGAGTTGATGCCGGTCTTGCCGCCGACGGAGGAATCGACCTGCGCCAGCAGCGAGGTCGGCACCTGCACGAAATCCACGCCGCGGCGCAGGATCGCCGCCGCAAAGCCGGCGAGATCGCCGACCACACCGCCGCCGAGCGCGATGACGAGATCGTTGCGCTCGATCTTCGCGGCGATCAGGGCTTCGCTGACCTTTTCGAGACCGGCATAGGTCTTCGAGATCTCACCTTCCTCGACGACGATGCGCGATGTCGCAATGCCGCTGGCTGCGAGCGATGCCTCGGCGGGTTCGAGCCAGTATTTCGCGACGGTGCGATCCGTCACGATCGCGGTGCGTACGCCGGGGCGCAGGCGCGCGACGCGTTCGCCGAGCGAGGCCAGCACGCCGCGGCCGATGACGATGTCATAGGCGCGATTCTCCAGCGCGACCTCGACGTTGACGGGATCGGAATGTTTCAAAGGCGCGGTCATCGTGCGGCACTCGCGACGTCGGCTGGTGGCGGGGACGCCCGTTCGCCGCAAAGATGCGCGCGTAGCGTCTCGATGGTCTCCTCAACGATCTTGTCGTGCGGCACGTCGCGCGAGGCGATGGTGAGGTCGGCATGGCCGTAAACCGGCTCGCGCTCGGTGAGCAGGCGCGTCACGGTTCCTTCGGGATCGGCGGTCTGGAGCAGCGGACGGTCGGCGCGCCGGCGCACGCGGCGCATGATGACATCGTGATCGGCCTTGAGCCAGATCGAGATCGCCTTCGCCGCGATACGGCCCCGCGTCTCCTCGCGCATGAAGGCGCCGCCGCCGGTCGCCAGCACGATGGGACCGCCGTCGAGCAAACGCGCGATCACGCGGGCCTCGCCGTCGCGGAAATGCGGCTCGCCGTGGCGCTCGAAGATTTCCGGTATGGTCATGCCGGCCGCGGCCTCGATCTCGGTGTCGGCATCGACGAAGGGCAGCTTGAGCCGGAGAGCCATGCGGCGGCCGATGGTGGATTTGCCCACCCCCATCATGCCGACGAGCACGATCGAGCGCGTCCCCAGCGCCGACAGGATGTCGGCCTCGGGCGAGGCTTGGATCGGCAACGCGGCGTCGGGCATTTGTCTCGCTCGAATGGGTCTCGCTCGATCTGCCGCCAAAGGCGGCATCCTTTGGCCACCTATACGACCCCGCAGGGGCCCTCGCCAGAGGACTCTTGCCACGAAACGGCGAACGTGTTGGATGATTTCATTGGTTAATTTGCCCGCCAAGCCCCTGACCGAGACCCCCGCCGAGATCCTGCCGATGCCCAGCCTGTTCCGCTTCCTGACGGTCGTCGCCGTGATCGCCGGCATCGTCTATGGCGTGGTCTTCGCGCTGGCGAACTTCGTCAATCCCAAGCCGCGGGAAATGACGGTGACGATCCCGCCGGATAAGTTTCTCAAGAAATAGCAGCTAGGCTGCCGGGCATGCGTGCCAGATCTTCCGCCAGCAAGCCCTCAGACACACAACTCACCGGCCTGTTCCTCGACATGCTCGCGGCGGAACAGGGCGCCGGCCCCAATACGCTCGATGCCTATCGCCGCGACCTCACCGACTTCTCCGAGTTTCTCGGCCGCGTCGGCCATGCATTCGCGGACGCGGAAACACAGACGCTGCGCGACTATCTCGCCGATCTCGACACGCGCGGCTTCAAATCCACCAGCATCGCGCGACGGCTGTCGGCGTTGCGGCATCTCTATCGCTTCCTCCTGAACGAACGCATCAGAACCGATGATCCCGCGGCAATCCTGTCCGGCCCGAAGCGCGGCCGCGGCCTGCCGAAAGTGCTGTCGATTGCGGATGTCGACCGCATGCTCCGCCGCGCCAAGGAATTGAGCGAGGCGGAAGACGCCTCGCCCTCGAAACGGCTGCGCGCCCTGAGACTCTATTGCCTGCTCGAGGTGCTCTACGCCACCGGCCTGCGCGTCTCCGAGCTGGTGGCACTGCCGCGCACGGCCGCGAAGCGCGACGCCCGCATGATCGTGGTGCGCGGCAAGGGCAACAAGGAACGGCTGGTACCGCTCAACGAGGCCTCGCGCCAGGCGATGGCCGATTATCTGGCGGCGACGGAGGCCGGAAAGACAGACAAGAAGAATAGCGTAGCGGCCTCGAAATGGTTGTTCCCCTCGTTCGGCGAGAGCGGGCATCTGACGCGACAGCATTTTGCCCGCGACTTGAAGGAGCTTGCGGTCGCCTCGGGGCTGCAGGCCCGGCTGGTCTCCCCCCACGTGCTGCGCCACGCCTTCGCCAGCCATCTGCTTCACAACGGAGCCGATTTGCGCATCGTGCAGACGCTGCTCGGCCATACCGACATCTCGACCACCCAGATCTACACCCACGTGGTCGAGGAGCGGCTGAAGAGCCTGGTCCGCGACCTGCACCCGCTGGCGGAGAAATGAGTCTCTTGTAGCCCGGCTACAGGCCGCAGCCCGAAACCGCCTTGACTTCGGCCACATCTCCGCAGAAAGAGCCGGGGCCTCACGATGATTGGCCTGTGCTCCCAGCGAGCACACAGGCCAAATCATTGACGAACCTACATTTCTTGTCGCGACATCGAATCCGCTTCGCCGCCTCGCCCCGTTCTCCCTATATTGAGTTGATGCCAGACCAGATGCGCAGCTATCTCGATTTCGAAAAGCCCGTCGCCGAGCTCGATTCCAAGCTCGATGAATTGCGGACGCTTGCGGCCTCCGGCAGCGATATCGCCGAGGAGATCGGGCGGATCGAGGACAAGGCGGCGCAGGCGATGGCCGACCTCTATCTGAACCTGACGCCGTGGCAGAAGACGCTGGTCGCGCGGCATCCGCAGCGGCCGCATTTCAACGACTTCATCAAGGGCCTGATCACCGAGTTCACCCCGCTCGCCGGCGACCGCAAGTTCGGCGAGGACGAGGCGCTGGTGGCCGGCTTCGGCCGCTTCCGCGGCGAGGCCATCTGCGTGATGGGCCAGGAAAAGGGCGATTCCACCGAGAGCCGCATCAAGCATAATTTCGGCATGGCGCGGCCCGAGGGCTATCGCAAATGCGTGCGGCTGATGGAGATGGCCGAGCGGTTCGGCCTGCCGGTGCTGTCGCTCGCCGATTCCGCCGGCGCCTATCCCGGCATCGGCGCGGAAGAGCGCGGCCAGGCCGAGGCGATCGCGCGCTCGACCGATGCCTGCATGGCGCTGACCGTGCCGAACGTCGCCATCATCACCGGCGAGGGCATGTCGGGCGGCGCCATTGCCATCACCACGGCCAACAAGGTCCTGATGCTGGAGCACGCGATCTACAGCGTGATCTCGCCGGAGGCGGCGTCCTCGATCCTCTGGCGCGACGGCTCCAAGGCGCAGGAAGCCGCCAACAACATGAAGATCACCGCCCAGGACATGCTCCGCTTCGGCGTGATCGACAGCATCCTGAAGGAGCCGGTCGGCGGCGCCCATCGCGACCCCGCCGCCATGATCGCCACCACGGGCGACGCCATCGCCAAAGCCTTTGACGAGCTCCGGGGTCTCGACGGCGACGCCATCCGCAAGCATCGGCGGCAGAAATTCCTCGATATCGGCCGGAAACTGGGCTGATTCGGGCGGGTTTTGGGCCGTCGGACGCGTCACTCCTCCTCCGTCGTCCTGGCGAAAGCCAGGACCCATACCGCGAGGTCCATCGATTGCGGTCGATGGGAGCACCGAACGACTGATCTCCGCCAAACGCCTCCCTGGGGTAATGGGTCCTGGCTTTCGCCAGAACGACGCTGAATTTGAGGCCGGCCAAACCGTCCCGTAGCGCCCCCGGTAACCCCGCGTTAACCCTTTTTTTGCCCAAATCAGCGATCTCTGTACCGGTCTGGCCGGAAGGCCCAAGTTTCAGCCCAGTTTAAGTCTTCGTTGACCACGCCTTTGGGCCAACGGGCTCGTGATCCCCGTTCGGGTTGCGACCACATGACCCAGAGGTTAGAATTTTAATCAATGGCTTCAGGGCATAAGCGCTGGAGCGTGATTGCGAAAAAGCCCGTCGCGACGGGTCCGGGTCTCCGGTCGGATCATGCTTCAAGATTGGGGTTTGCGCGCGATGCCCTGGACGGTGTGGGGTCCATCTTGATTTCTCGTTCGCTTGCTCGCGCGTTTCTGGTTTCGGTGGCGCTTGCCGCCAGCTTTGTGCTGGCCGGCTGCGATACCGACCAGGTTTCGCTTGCGACCAATGCCAAGGCCAACCAGCCGGTCCCGCCGAAACTTCTCGCCGCGATGGTCGAGAAGAACATGGATCTGCAATCACCGATCCTGGTGCGCCTGTTCAAGCAGGAGGCCGAGCTCGAGGTCTGGAAGCAGACCCGCAACGGCCAGTTCGCGCTGCTCAAGACTTATCCGATCTGTCGCTGGTCGGGCGACCTCGGCCCGAAGGTGCGCGAAGGCGACCGTCAGGCGCCGGAAGGATTCTACTCGATCAATCCGGGCCAGATGAATCCGCAGTCGGCGTATTATCTGTCGTTCAACACGGGCTATCCGAACGCGTTCGACAAGGCTTTGGGCCGCAGCGGCTCGCAGCTGATGGTGCATGGCGATTGTTCGTCGCGCGGCTGCTACGCGATGACGGACGAGCAGATCGCCGAGATCTATTCGCTCGGACGCGAATCCTTCTTCGGCGGCCAGAAGGCGTTCCAGCTGCAAGCCTATCCGTTCAAGATGACTCCGGTGAACATGGCCAAGCACCGGAACAATCCGAACATGCCGTTCTGGAAGATGATCAAGGAAGGCTATGATCATTTCGAGGTGACGCGGCAGGAGCCGAAGGTCGATTTCTGCGAGAAGAAATACGTGTTCGACGCGGCGAAGACGCCCGACGCCAAGCGCGATCCGGTGTTCGACGCGTCCGCAAAGTGCCCGGCCTATGTGATCCCCGAGGAGATCGCCAGCGCCGTGCGCGAGAAGGATGCGCGCGACCAGGCGGAGTACAGCAAGCTGGTTTCGCGCGGCACGCCCGTTGCGCGCATGAACACCGGCATCGACGGCGGCATGAACAAGATCTTCGCCGCGAAGATTCCGGAAGGTTCGACTGGCCTGTCGGAGGGCGCCGAAGGTACCACGCTCCAGATGCTGGCGATGGCGAAGGCGCCGGGCACGATCCCGGGACACGTCAATCCGCCGAAGCCGAATCTCGATGCAGCCGCGCCATCGCCGCAGGAAGAACCCGTCGTCGCTGTCAGCGCGCCCGCCGCCAACGCCCGCGTCGCCTCCGCAGCTGCGCCTGAGAAATCCGGCTTCTTCTCCAACCTCGGCCGCAAGATGGGCATGGGCAACGCCGACGCCACCGCGACCACGCCGCCGCCGCAGGCAACGGCATCCGTCGCCCCGGCCGCGACGTCCACGACGCCGCCCACCGCAGCGTCCCGGCTGAAGGCCGCGGTGACCCGGTTCGTGCCGGGACACGACAAGTCCAAGGATGCAGCGAAGGATGCGCCGAAGCCGGCCGTTGCCGTCGCCAAGCCCGCCGAACCAGCGAAGCCCGACACCCGCCTCGCGGCGACCCGCCCTACGCTGAAGCCGTCGGTGTCGGATGGCGCAGGTGAAGCGACCCAGATCATGGGCGCCGCGCCGGTGGTGCAGTCGAACTCGTTCGACAGCCGGTTTGGGGCGGTGAAGTAAGCGGGCGCTCCGCTTAATCTCTCCGATCCATCCCAGCCTGACGCCGTCATTCCCCGCGAAGGCGGGGAATCCAGTATTCCAGAGGCACCCCTTATCGATCGAGAAGCTGCGGCGTACTGGATGCCTCGCCTTCGCGGGGCATGACAGCCGAATTCGGTGTGAGAGCGACGCGCTTCACGCGCGCTCTCCTACGGTGCCAGATACCGCAGCAGCTCCGGATTGCCCCTCACCTCGCCTGCCTCGCCTTGCAGCGCGACGCGGCCGCGGTCGAGCACGTAGGCGTAATCGGCGACGCGCAGTGCGAGGTCGAGGTGCTGCTCGACGATGATGACGGCGATGGTTTTCGCGAGTTCGATCAGGCGCTCGGTAATCTCCTCGATCACGCCGATCCAGACGCCTTCGGTCGGCTCGTCGAGCAGAAGCAGTTTTGGATCGCCCAGCATCGCACGGCCGATGGCGAGCATCTTGCGCTCGCCGCCGGAAAGCGTGCCGGCGGGCTGGTCGAGGCGCTGACCGAGCTTTGGGAAGATGGTCAGCACGTGGTCAACGGCGTCAGCTTTTCTGCTCGCGAGCGAGCCGACCGCGAGATTGTCGCGCACCGACAGGCGCGCGAACACCGAATGCTCCTGCGGCACGTAGCCGATGCCGGCGCGCACGCGCTCCTGGGTCGCGCGGCGGCTGATGTCGCGGCCGTCGAAGGCAACCTCGCCCTTCCACGCCGGCAGCTCGCCGACGATCGTCTTCATCAGCGTGGTCTTGCCGGCGCCGTTGCGGCCCAGCACGGCGACGCCGCCGCGCCAGGGAATGCCGAGATTGACGTCGAACAGGACCTGGCTGCGGCCATAGCCGGCGTCGAGATGCTTGATGTCCAAAAATTCAGGCACGGCGCAAATAGATCTCCTGGACGGCCTTGTTGGCCTGGATCTCCGACACCGTGCCGGACGCCAGCACCTTGCCCTGGTCGAGCACGGTGAGGCGATCGCAGATGTCGCGGATGAAATCGAGGTCGTGCTCGACGATCACGAGCGAGCAGTGTTTTTTGATCGGCTGCAACAGTTCGCCGGTGACGCGGCGCTCCTCCAGGCTCATGCCGCCGGTGGGCTCGTCGAGCAGCAGAAGTTTCGGCTTGCCGGCAAGCGCCATCGCGATCTCCAGCCATTGCTGCTGGCCGTGCGACAGGGCCGCGGCCGCATCGAAAGCGCGGTCGGCAAGGCGGAACTGCGTCAGCATGGTCATGACCTGATCGTGCAGGAGCCCGCGCGTGCGCGAGAACACGAGGTCGAACAGCGACGACTGCGCCTGCAGCGCGAGCAGGATGTTGTCGTACAGCGTCAGCGTCGGCAGTACGCTGGTGATCTGGAATTTCAGGCTCATGCCGGCGCGGGCACGCTCGGTCGGCGTGAACGCGGTGATGTCGGTGTTGACGAAGGAGACCTTGCCCTGCGTGGGCGCCTCGGCGCCCGCAATGCACTTCATCAGCGTGCTCTTGCCGGAGCCGTTCGGGCCGATCAGGCCGTGAAACTCGTTCTCGCCGACGGTCAGCGCGGCGCCATCGAGCGCGGTGAGCTTACCGAAGATCTTCTTGACGCCGGTGGCTTCAAGGAGCGGCATTGCGCTTCTCCTTCCCGGTCTTCCTGGATTTGCCACCAAAGCTGCCGACCCGCTCGCGCTCGCCGAGCACGAAGCTGATCAGGCCGAGCGGCCGGAACAGAATCACCAGCAGGAGCAGCACGCCAAGAATGATCGGCCAGACCTCGCGGTAATTGTCCGAGAGCCAGAAGCTGACGCCCTCGACGATGACGGCACCGATGACGGCGCCGATCAGCGTGCCGGAGCCGCCGAACAGCACATAGAGCACCACTTGGGTCGAGACCACGACGCCGACCATGTTGGGCCAGACGAAACCTTCGTGGAAGGCGTAGAGGCTGCCGGCGAGGCCGGCCACTGCGCCTCCGATCGCAAAAATGATCGCCTTGAGGTGCTGCGCCTTGTAGCCGAAAAAGGCGATGCGCTGCTCGTTCTCGCGCAATCCCGCGAGCGCCAACCCGAACTGCGAGCGCACCAGAAAGCGGCAGAGGAGATAGACCACGACGAGCAGGCCAAGCACGAGATAATAGAACGGCGGCCCTTCCGAGAACTCGTAACTGCCGAGCGTCATCGAGGAGATCGAGGGGATGCCGTTCTGGCCACCGAGATAGTACCAGCCGCGCGCAAGCCGATCGGCGGCGTAGGATCCGGTCAGCGTGCCCAGGGAGACGAAGATCACGCTGGAGGGATGCCGTCCCAGCAGCAGGAAGCCGCCCAGCAGCAGCGCAAAGGTGAGCCCGATGATGGTGCCCGCGGGCAGCACCAGGAAGATGTTGGTGATGTCGAGGTCCCGCGCGAGCAGCGCCACGCCATAGCCGGCCGAACCGAAAAACAGCGCCTGGCCGAAGCTCATGATGCCGGCATAGCCCCACACCAAATCGAACGAGAGCGCGAACAGCGCGAGGATGATCACACGCGTCGCGAACACCGTGAGATAGTCCTGCAGCACTAGCGGCGCGAACAGCGCCGCGAGCAGCACGACGCCCTCCACGATCGGCAAGACCTTTCGGCCCGAAGCGGCTTGCTTCGTTGGTCCGTGCTCAGTCATGGCGACGTCCGCCTCCCCGCATATCTCGGCGGGGATCGCCTGTTTCACTGCGCCCATCGACTTCAGCATTCCAGCTTAACACTCCTTGGGATCGACGAGCCCGTCGCTGCGTCCGACGATCTCGTAATTCCCGCCCTTGGCGACCGCGGTGTACATCTTCATCTTGCAATGCCGCTTGCCCGGGACCATCTCGGCCGGTCCGCCGGGGCCTTCGGCGATCTTGGCGTGGTCGAGCGTAGCCGCGACGGACTCGCGGTCGATCTTGCCGGCTTCCTTGACGGCGGCTTCCCACAGCTTCAGCCCGCGATAGGTGCCCGTGGCGGCGCTGCCGGCGGCGAACAGGAAGTTGCCCGGGAAATCCTTCTCGTAGGCCGCCTGGATTTTCGCGTCGAACGGGTTCTCCTTGGTCAGCACCTTGAAATAATCGAGACAGCTGGCGAGACCCTCGATCTCGGCCGCCTGATTGATGTTGAGCGTGTTCTCGTCATAGTAGACGCAGGCCAGCCGTCCGCCATTTTTGAGGAAGCCGGCTTCATAGAGCTGCTTGAAGAACGGGCCGACTCCCGGCGGGATGACGGTGTTGAACACGACGTCGACCTTGTTGGAGATGATGCGGTTGACGGTCGAGGAGAAGTCGACCTGGTCGAGCGGATAATATTCCTCGAACACGACCTCGCCGCCGTTGGCTTCGATCACCTTGCGGGCGTAGACGTTGAGCGTGTGCGGCCAGACGTAGTTGGCGCTCGGCAGCGCGAACTTCTTGCCGCCGTTCTTGATCAGCCAGGGAATGAACTCGTCACACTGCTGCGCCGGCGTCGGCCCGGTGCAGAACAGATAGGGCGTGCACTCCTTGCCTTCGTAGAGCTGCGGATAGATGTAGAGCGTCTTGCCGCGCGCGACGATCGGGTCCTTGATGGCGTTGCGCATCGACGAGGTGATGCCGCCCAGCACCATGTCGACCTTGTCGCGCTGGATCAGCTTGCGGACGTTGCCGACCGCGACGGATTCGTTCGAGGCGGTGTCCTCGATATAGAGCTCGAGCGGGCGGCCGAGCAGACCGCCGCCGGCGTTGATCTCCTTGATCACCATCTTGGCGACGTTGGCGTCGGCATTGCCGGCGTAGGCGATCGGCCCGGTGAGGTCGGTGGCGATACCGACCTTGATCGGGGCTTCGGCCGCATTGGCCCAGGGCGCCGGGATCACCCAACTGCCGACCCCGGTTGCAACCGCCCCGGAGGCAAAGGCGAAATTCGAGAGGAAGCGGCGGCGGGAGAGCTGAGTGCGATCGGACATGTGACTAAACCCCTTTTCCAGCAATGAGGCCCTGCGGCCGGAATTTGATGAAGACGATGGCGAGAACGAAGACGAGCACATCGGCCACGACGGGCGCCATCACCCAGGGCAGCGCGGCACTGAGCGTGCCGATGACGCCGGCGCCCGCGACCGGCCCGATGAAGGAGCCGACGCCGCCGACCATCACCGCGACGAAGCCCTGGATCAGGAAGCGCAGGCCGAGATCGGCGAACAGGCTGAACACGGGGACGATCAGCGCGCCGGCAAGGCCGGCAAGCGCCGCGCCGAACGCAAAGGTGGCGCCGTAGATCAGCGGCGTGGAGATTCCGGAGGCGCGTGCCAGCGACGGATTTTCCAGCGTGGCGCGCACGCGCAGGCCAAAGCTGGTGCGCGCCAGCAGCAGATAGCAGCCACCCATCACCAGCGCCGTGATGACGATGATGGTGAAGCGCCAGGCCGAGATATGCATGGCGCCGATGTCGATCGAGCCGCCGATCGGCTCCGGCACGGTGAGATAGAAGCCGCCGATCAGGCCGCGAACGGATTCGCGGATGATCAGGCCGAGCGCATAGGTGCCGAGCATGGCGACGATGGGGGCTGCGTAGAAGCGTCGGATGATCAGCGCCTCCAGCACGAAGCCGAGCGCGCCGACGATGAAGGGGGCGGCGACCATGCCGGCCCAGATCGGAAGGCCCTTGGCGTAGGCGAGATAAGTGATGTAGGCCCCGAGCAGGACGAACTCGCCCTGCGCGAAGTTGAAGATGCCCATCATGCTGGCGATGATCCCGAGCCCCAGCACGATCAGGACGATGATCGCGCCAAAGCTCAGGATCTCGAATACCGCGACGAACGCGTTAGCCATATGATGCGTTCTTGTTTTGACGCGTTTTCTTGACGCGAACCGGTATCCACTTCGCTTGAAAACGCTCTGGTCCGCCCGTCTGCATGAGTCCCTCGCTCACATTTTCTTCCAGTCGCCGATCTGCTCGAAGGCATGCGCGGCGCGGTAGATGGTGGATTCCTCGAACATGCGGCCGACCAGCATCAGGCCGACAGGCAGGCCGTCGACCATGCCGCAGGGCAGCGACATCGCCGGATGATGGGTGATGTCGAACGGCGCGGTGTTGGAGATCATCTCCAGCGCGCGCGCGACATAGTCCTCGCGGCTGGCCGTGGGCTCCGGCAGCTTCGTCGCCTTCATCGGCGTCGTCGGCAGCAGCAGCAAATCGTAGTCTTTGAAGGCCTTGTCGTAAGCCGCGGTCAGGCGTCGGGAAATGTTGAGCGCCTTGCCGTAATAGCGCGGGCCAAACGTGTTGTTGATGTAGGTGCCGAGCAGCAGGAACAGCTTTGTGGTCTCGGACAGGGAATCCGCCTGCCGCCGCCAGCCGCGATGGAAGTCCATCAACGTCGTCGAATAGAGGTCGGATCGGCTCAGCCCATAACCGTCGCCATACATCATGGTCTGGGTCATGCCCTCGGTGCCGATCGGCGTCCAGATTGCGGGGCCCATGAGATGCATCGGGATCGATACGTTCTCGACCGTGGCGCCCAGATCCTTGAATCGCTTTGCGGCCTCGCGCACGCTCTCGTTCACGGCAGCTTCGGCCGTCGCCTGCTCAAAGCCTTCCTTGAGGATGCCGATCTTCATGCCCTTGACGCCCTGGCCGAGCGCCTTGGTGTACTCCTCGACCTTGGGCGCCTTGATGCGGGGATCGTAGCCGTCGTCACCGGCCAGCACCTCCAGCAGCAGGGCGTTGTCGGCGACGGTCGCCGTCATCGGGCCGGTGTGGTCGACGAACACCTCGATCGGCATGATGCCGGTGTAGGGCACGAGGCCCCAGGTCGGCTTCATGCCATAGGTGCCGCAGAACGAGGACGGCATGCGGATCGAACCACCCTGGTCGCCGCCGATCGCCATGTCGACTTCGCCGAGCGCAACGACGACGCCTGAGCCTGACGACGAGCCGCCGGCCGAATAGCCCATCTTGTGCGGATTGTGGACGGCGCCGACCGCATTGGTGTGGCTGCCGCCGGACATGCAGAAGGATTCGCAATGGACTTTTCCGGCGATCTCGGCGCCGGCATCGAGCATGCGGGTGACGATGGTGGCGTCGAAATCGGGCACGTAGCCTTCGAGCGTCGCCGAGCCGTTCATCATGGGAACGCCGGCGAGCATGATGTTGTCTTTCAGGGCGACCGTCTTGCCCTTGAGCTTGCCGCTCGCCGCACCCTTCACGGTCGACTTGCGATACCAGGCATTGCGCGGGTTCTCTTCCGGCGAGGGCCGATAGCCCGGCGTGCGCGGATATTTGACCTCCGGCACCTCGTCCGGCATGGCTCCGACCAGATTGTAGGCTTCGATCGAGCCCTGCATCAGGCCGCGGAACGAGGCGACATCGTCGTCGGTCAGCGAAAGGCCGCACTGGTCGGCGACACTGCGCAATTGGGCTGGCGTGGGAAGGACAACTGTCACGGCGCTCTCCTCAAAGGCTTCTTGATCCCTGGAATTGGAATCCCTGGCATTGGAGCCTCATGGGCGCGCGTGCACGGCGCGGGCCCATCGGCTTCGCCTCGATATTACAGACGGAAATATTTTCCTTTTCAAGTATTATTTTGGATTCGGGCGTTTGCAGATGGCCGCGCCCGCATCAGATCGGTTTGATCAGCTTGAAGTCGAGGCCATCCGCCCCGGCGAGATACATTTGCATCCGGGTGTGACCGTTCCTGACGGTGACGGGACCGCGCGCGCCGCCATAGACGATGTTGCGGCCGGCCGCGAGCATCGGCCCCATCGCCAACGTGCCCGCCTTGTTCGCCACGGCCTCGAGGAAGCGCAGTCCCTCATAGCTGGATTGACCGAGCGAGCCGATCGGCGGGCCGTTCGGCCCGAACATCGCGCGATAGCGGCTCTGGAAGTCGTCGTTGGCCCGCGATCCGATGCCGGGGAAATAGCCGGAGGCGCAGAACAGATTCTCGCTGTTGTCGGCGCCAATTCCGAGCAGCACGGTCTCGTCCATCGCCCCGGCCAGCCGCAGCGTCGTGGCACCGAGGCCGCATTCGCCGAACGCGCGATTGAACGTGATGCTGTCGGTGCCAATCAACGAGATCAGGACGACGTCCGGCCTCGCGGCACGGATGCGCTCCAGGTGCGGCTCGTGGTTGTCTTCGCCGAGGGGAACGAACTCTTCGCCGACGACATGGCCGCCGGCCTCCTTGATGTAGCGCTTCACCGCGCGGTGCGATTGCCAAGGCCAGACATAGTCGCTGCCGATCAGGTACCAGCGCGCCGCCTTCTTGACGTCGGCGAGCCAGTGGATCGAGGGGCGGCTCTGCCAGCGCGGCGTCTCGCCGATCGCCATGACACCCGGCGTCTGCTCGCCGCCCTCGTAGACGGGCGTGTAGATGTAGGGGATGCTGTGGCGGGTGGTGACCTTGCGCAGCGCCACACGCACCGCGCTGGTGTGCAAGCCGACGATGAGATCGATCTCATCCGAAGCGATCGCCTGCTCGGCGCGGCTCAGAATCCCGTCGAGCGGGCCGCCAGCGTCGTAGATCGAAAGCTCGATTTCGCGCCCGAGAATGCCGCCGCGCTTGTTGATCTCGGCGACCGCGAGCTGCGCACTGCTTGTCGCGCACGGGCCCCAAACGCCGGGCGAGCCGGTGCAGCAGATAAAGCCCCCGACGCGGAGCTTGTTGTGTGCGCCGCGGCGCTTCATGAAATGCGCGTCAGCCGGCGACAGGTCGAAATCCGCTGCCGCGGGCGACATATTCCTGAACAGCAGGGACGGCGGTAACGCCGGACCGCCGTGAGCCGGGAAGTTTACCGTCGCGCGCACGCCAACTCCTGTCTGATACCAGACTTGAAAGCTCATTCGAGAGGCGGCCGCGGCACCCGCCCTATTGTTGGGCAATATCCTATTTTGAAAATATTGAATATTCAAGAATTGAAGTGCATATAGATGCAGCATCGATTGCAAGACATTCACTCATTTGGGTCAAGACAAAGTCTTAGCCGTGGCAAAATCGAACACCCCGATCACCGAACACCTCGCCTACCTGCTCGCGCAAGCCAACCGGGAGATCAACCGGCAGCTCGAACTGCGGTTGAGCAAGGAAGGCGTGCCCGTCGAGCAGTGGCGCATCCTGAAAGTCCTGTCGGATGGCAACGGCCATTCGATGGGCGAGCTCGCGGATGCCGTGCTGCTCAACCATCCGACGCTGACCAAGATGATCGACCGCATGGTCTCGGACACGCTGGTCTACCGCGTGCAGGACCCGAATGATCGCCGCAAGGTCCTGATGTTCATCTCCGATCGCGGCAAGGTGCTGAGCAAGAAGCTCAACTCGCTCGCGGTCGACCAGGAGGAGCACATCCTGGAGAGCTACGGCGACAAATCGACCAGCGAATTGAAACGGCTGCTGGAGAGCTTGATCGACAGCTCGAATTGAGGCGTGGTCGAGCAAACCTTCAACGGCTCTAGCTGGCGAAAGCAGTCGCGTAGATGCACCCAGCCCATTTGCAGCAGATAAATTCGCCGCCACGTGGCTAGCGGCAACCCGAGGCATCGAGGTCCTGCACTGGGCGTACCGCGCGTCGCCGCGCGCCCACGTCCATCGCCGATACATGCCGTTGGGCTTGACATTTGAAGCAATCCAGGGTTGTTTTGTGTTTTTGAGATTGTGTGGGAGAAGTCCTATGAAATCTCCGTTTTCATTGCATTCATTTATTCGCAGCCGAAAGCTATCGCTGGCACTGCTTATCATCATTGCCGGATATTTATTCGCTCCCGTCTATTTCGATCGAAACCAACTACCGGCGAGTGAAGAGCAATGGCACTGCAAGAGCGACGGCTCGTTTGGAAATCCCCGTCTTACGATGCGGCCAACATCCTCGCTGAAGATCATAAGGCTCACGAATCTCGGCGAGTTCGTTGAACGATGCGAGTTGGCCGACGTTCTATATGAGCTGAATTGGGGACGGGACGATCAGATTGGGCATTCCCCGGCAGAGTATGATCACAGCGCACCCAAGTTGCCGAAACTAGCTGTCGTCTACATTCACGGCTGGAAGCACGGCGCGAAAGAGGACGACGACGACAGGGTGAAATTTGGAGAACTCGTTGATCGCTTGATAGAGAAGCACAGGGGCGAAAAGTATGTGGTCGGCATCTACGTTAGTTGGAACGCCTCCACAGATTTGCCGGAACCATTAGAAAGCCTGTCATTTTGGGTAAAGAAGGCGGACGCTGACCGCATATCACAAGGCGGCGCGGTAACTAAGATCGTCAGCTCGATTGGCGCGGTCGTCCGGAAAAACGGACACGACCAGTTCATCGCGATAGGCCACAGTTTTGGAGCGCGAATGCTCTATTCGGCAACGGCGCAAGGGCTCGTCAACCAAGCAGCATTTTCGCATCCTGGATATAGCCGCGGCGACTACGAACCGTTTCGGGGTGTGGCGGATGCCGTGATCCTCTTGAATCCTGCATTCGAGGCTTCGCGCTACACTGTCCTGGATGACCTTACGCGATCAGGCGAGAACTTCACATCGAAGCAGAAGCCGCTGATGGTCGTCATCTCATCGGAGGCCGATTGGGCGACAAGAGTGGCTTTTCCTGTTGGACAGTGGCTTGACCTCGCAAATACCGCGCGTGAAAAAACAACGATCGGCAATTACAGATCTTACCGATCACATACGCTGGAGCGGTCCAACGGGACGAACTGCGATCCGATCGGCCCAGCGGGTATTTCCGAAAGCTTTGACAGGGCCGGCCTTTGCCTCAAAAGGGTTCGCAGGGAGGAGACGGACAAGCTGAGCAAGGATGGAAGAAACAAGGTCCGGCAGACCTTCCAACCCTTCAATCCGCTTATAGTCGCGAGCACCCCGGCTGACGTCATAGCCAGTCACGGAGACGTCTGGAATCCGAGCTTCAGTGGCTGGCTATTCGAGTTGGTTGCCGCACTCGAAGATCGCGCCCCGGCTCCGACACCCGACCCCAACGACCGGACGTCTAGTGTACCCGAGCAACCGACGCGCTACGCATACCGCCCGTGGCAATGCTTGTACTTCTTGCCTGAGCCGCACGGGCAATCCTCGTTGCGGCCGATCTTGCCCCAGCTCGCCGGGTTTTTGGGATCGCGCAACGCGGCGTCGGTGGCCTGCGCACCGAGCGTGACGCTGGCGAGCGCCATTTCGTCCTCGCCGGTGTTCGGATCGAACTTGTGCGCTTCCATCGGCGGCAGCACCGGGGCTTCCTGCTCCGGCGGCACGATCTCGACCCGCATCAGCTGCGCCGTCACAGCCTCGCGCAGATGCGCGCTCATCTCCTGGAAGAGGTTGAACGCTTCGGTCTTGTACTCCTGCAACGGATCGCGCTGGCCGTAGCCGCGCAGGCCGATGACCTGGCGCAGATGGTCGAGCATGATCAGATGCTCGCGCCAGAGATGGTCGAGCGTCTGCAGCAGAATGGTCTTCTCGACGTAACGCATCACGTCGGGACCCCATTGCGCAACCTTTGCGGCCATGTGCTCGTCGGCGCGGGTCTCGATGCGCGTGAGCAGCTCCTCGTCGGCGATGCCCTCTTCCTTCGCCCAGTCCTCGACCGGCAGGTCGAGATCGAGCACGCGCTTGAGCTCTTCCTTCAGGCCCGCGACGTCCCACTGCTCGGCATAGGCATGCTCGGGCACGTGCTTGGCGACGAGGTCGTCGATGAAGGCGTGGCGCATGTCGGCGACGGTCTCGGCGACGCTGTCGTCCTTCATCAGGTCGACGCGCTGGTCGAAGATCACCTTGCGCTGGTCGTTCTGGACGTTGTCGAACTTGAGCAGGTTCTTGCGGATGTCGAAGTTGCGCGCCTCGACCTTCTGCTGCGCCTTTTCGAGCGCCTTGTTGATCCAGGGATGGATGATGGCCTCGCCCTCCTGCAGGCCGAGACGCTGCAGCATGCTGTCGAGGCGATCCGAGCCGAAGATGCGCATCAGATCGTCTTCCAGCGACAGGAAGAATTTGGAGCGGCCGGGATCGCCCTGACGGCCGGAACGGCCGCGGAGCTGGTTGTCGATGCGGCGGGATTCGTGGCGTTCGGAGCCCATGATGTAGAGGCCGCCGGGCTTCTTCACGGTCTTGGCCGGCTTCGAACCCTTCGCCGGCTCGATCTCGACCTCTTCCTCGGCCTTCAGCACGATCTCGCGGAAGTGCTCGATGTCGGCCTTGATCTGCTCGATCTTCAAGGCCTTCTCGGCCTCGTCCTCGATCGAAGCGGCCTCCTGCTGGATGCGCATTTCCAGCGAGCCGCCGAGCTTGATGTCGGTGCCGCGGCCGGCCATGTTGGTCGCGATCGTGATCGCGCCGGGCACGCCGGCTTCCGCGACGATGTAGGCTTCCTGCTCGTGGAAGCGCGCGTTCAGCACCGCGAACAGCTTGGCCGGTTTGCCGGCGCGGGCCGCGGCGTACAGCTTCTGCATCGAATTTTCGTTGCCGAAATCGATCTGCCGATAGCCGTGCTTCTTGAGGTATTCGGCGATCACTTCCGACTTTTCGATCGAGGCGGTGCCGACCAGCACCGGCTGCAGCCGCGCATTGGCGCGCTCGATCTCGGCGAGGATCGCGGCGTATTTCTCGTTCTGGGTGCGATAGACCTCGTCGTCCTCGTCGAGACGGGCGACCGGCAAATTGGTCGGGATCTCCACGACCTCGAGCTTGTAGATGTCGAACAATTCGTCGGCTTCGGTCAGCGCCGTGCCGGTCATGCCGGCGAGCTTTTCGTACATCCGGAAATAGTTCTGGAAGGTGATCGAGGCCAGCGTCTGGTTCTCGGGCTGGACCTGCACGTGCTCCTTGGCTTCCAGCGCCTGATGCAGGCCTTCCGAATAGCGGCGGCCCTGCATCATGCGACCGGTGAACTCGTCGATGATGACGACCTCGTCGTCGCGGACGATGTAGTCCTTGTCGCGCGTGAACAGCGTGTGGGCGCGCAGCGCCTGGTTGATGTGGTGCACGACGGAGACGTTCTCGACGTCGTAGAGCGACTCGCCCTTGAGCTGTCCGGCATCGCGCAGCAGCGTCTCGATCTTCTCCATGCCGGCTTCGGTCAGCGTCACCGTGCGCTGCTTCTCGTCGACGTCGTAGTCGGACTTGTCGAGCTTGGGCAGGAAGCCGTCGATGGTGTTGTAGAAGTCGGAGCGGTCGTCGAGCGGGCCGGAGATGATCAGCGGCGTGCGCGCTTCGTCGATCAGGATGGAGTCGACTTCGTCGACGATCGCGTAGAAGTGCGGCCGCTGGACCATGTCCTCGAGCCGGTACTTCATGTTGTCGCGCAGATAGTCGAAGCCGTATTCGTTGTTGGTGCCGTAGGTGATGTCGCAAGCATAGGCCATCTTGCGCTCGGAATCGTCGAGGCCGTGCACGATCACGCCGGTGGTCAGGCCGAGGAAGCCGTAGATCTGGCCCATCCAGCCGGAGTCGCGGCGGGCGAGGTAGTCGTTGACGGTGACGACGTGGACGCCTTTGCCGGCGAGCGCGTTGAGATAGACCGCGAGCGTTGCGACCAGGGTCTTGCCTTCGCCGGTCTTCATCTCGGCGATGTCGCCCTCGTGCAGCACCATGCCGCCGATCAACTGGACATCGAAATGGCGCTGGCCGAGCGTGCGCTTGGCGGCTTCGCGGACCGTGGCGAAAGCGGGGACCAGAAGGTCGTCCAGGGTCTTGCCCTCGGCGAGCTGCTTCCTGAACTCGACGGTGCGGGCCTTGAGGGCCTCGTCGGAGAGTTTCGAGACCTCGGGCTCCAGCGCGTTGATCGCGTTGACGCGGGACTGATATCCCTTCACCCGCCGGTCGTTGGCGGAGCCGAAAAACTTGCGGGCGAGCGCGCCGATCATGCTTAGTTCCTGTGTTCGCGATTCAACCGCGTTCGCGTTGCAGCCAAGAGGTTGTCACCCGCCTGCCTATCAACTCACCGTGACGCCTGCCGGGCGCCGGAGCCCGAACTGCGGGGGGTCCATCCGCCATATGGGTGGGAGTAGGGCAAGTCTGGGTTCAACGGCTAAAAACGCAGCAAAATAAACGCCATCGCATGGACGCGACCGGGCAGAGATATGGCCCGGTCAGGGCCTTGTCAACGGCGGGTGCATTGCGGCTAATTCATCATTTTGACAGACTTTTCGCGTTGCCAAGGCCCCCTGAATTGGGCGAGTGTCCGCCCCGCTCGAGCAGCCCCCTGCTTCAACAAAAGGATTTTCCATGACCACCTCGTTCCCGGTAACCAAAACCGGCCTGCGCTTCGGCCTCGCCACCGCCCTCGTGGGCTGCCTTGCGCTGGCGCTGATCGCGGGTCCCGGCCGGGCTGCCGACGATCCGGTGCTGGCGAAGGTCAATGGCGCGGAAATCAAGAAGAGCGACGTCGCCATGGCCGAAGAGGAACTCGGGCCGAGCCTCGCCCAGATGGACCCGGCGACCAAGGACGAGAACGTCCTGTCCTTCCTGATCGACATGAAGATCGTCGGCAAGGCCGCCGAGGACAAGAAGCTCGCCGACGGCGAGGAGTTCAAGAAGCGGCTCGCATTCGCCCGCAACCGCCTGCTGATGGACAGCCTGCTCGCCGGCGAGGGCAAGGCCGCCACCACCCCGGATGCCATGAAGAAGGTCTATGAGGAGGCCTCCAAGCAGATCACCGGCGAGCAGGAAGTGCACGCCCGCCACATCCTGGTCGAGACCGAGGACGAGGCCAAGGCGGTGAAGGCCGAACTCGACAAGGGCGCCGATTTCGCCGAACTCGCCAAGAAGAAGTCCAAGGATCCGGGCTCGGCCGACGGCGGCGACCTCGGCTTCTTCACCAAGGAGCAGATGGTGCCGGAATTCTCGGCGATCGCCTTCGCGCTCGAGCCGGGCAAGATCTCCGACCCCGTGAAGTCGCAGTTCGGCTGGCACGTCATCAAGGTCGAGGAAAAGCGCAACCGCAAGGCGCCGGATTTCGAGCAGGTCAAGGCGCAGATCGAGCAGTATGTCACCCGCAAGGCCCAGGCCGATTACGTCGCCAAACTGCGCGCGGAAGCCAAGGTCGAGCGGCTGGACCAGCCGGCGGATGCGGCAAAGGACGCCAAGCCGGCTGATGCGGCCAAGCCTGCCGATGCCAAGCCTGCCGATGCGAAGCCGTCCGACAGCAAGATGGCGCCGCCCGCGAAGAAGTAAGAATTCGCTGTCGCTTCGGTGACGTGAAGAGTATCTAAGCCTTTGTGATGCCCGGCCCCCGCGCCGGGCATCTGCATATCCAGATCCCATCAAGGCGCCCGCGATGTCCTCCTCCGTCTCTCCCCTCGCCCCGAAGAACGTTCCGAACATGCCCGTGATCGCGGGGGTCCGTCTCGCGACGGCCGAGGCCGGCATCCGCTACAAAAACCGCACCGACGTGCTGCTCGCGGTGATGGACAAGGGCACCGCGGTCGCCGGCGTCTTCACCAAGTCGAAATGCCCCTCCGCGCCGGTGGAATGGTGCCGCGCCAAGCTGAAGGGCGGCAAGGCGCGCGCGCTGGTGGTCAATTCCGGCAACGCCAATGCCTTCACCGGCAAGACCGGCCGCAGCTCCACCGCACTGACCGCCAAGATCGCGGCCAAGGCCGTCGGTTGCACCGAGGGGGAGATCTTCCTGGCCTCGACCGGCGTGATCGGCGAGCCGCTGGATGCGACCAAGTTCGACGGCGTGCTCGGGCGGCTCGCGGAAACCGCCGAGGCCGGCGATTATCTCGCCGCCGCCAAGGCGATCATGACCACCGACACCTTCCCGAAGGTCGCGACCGCGACCGTGACGCTCGGCAAGGCCGAGGTCACCATCAACGGCATGGCCAAGGGTGCCGGCATGATCGCGCCCGATATGGCGACGATGCTGTCCTTCATCTTCACCGACGCACCGATCGCGCCTGCCGCGCTGCAGGCGCTGCTCAAGAGCGGCGTCGAGGACACGTTCAACGCGGTCACGATCGACGGCGACACCTCGACCTCGGATACGCTGCTGGCCTTTGCCACCGGTGCTGCCGCAGAACACGGCGCGCCGAAGATCAGCCGCGCCAGCGACCCGCGCCTGAAAGCCTTCGTCAAGGCCTTCAACCAGGTGCTCGCCAATCTTTCCGAGCAGGTGGCCCGCGACGGCGAAGGCGCGCGCAAACTGGTCGAGATCACCGTCGAGGGCGCCAAGACCAAGGCCTCGGCGCGCAAGATCGCGATGTCGATCGCGAACTCGCCGCTGGTGAAGACCGCGATCGCCGGCGAAGACGCCAATTGGGGCCGCGTGGTGATGGCGGTCGGCAAGGCCGGCGAGCCGGCCGACCGCGACAAGCTCTCGATCTCCTTCAACGGCATCCGCGTCGCCAAGAACGGCGCGCGCGATCCGTCCTATGACGAGGCGCAGGTGTCGGAAGCGATGAAGGCGCCGGAGATCGCGATCAAGGTCTCGCTTAGCCTCGGCAAGGGCCGCGACCGCGTGCTGACCTGCGATCTCACCAAGGAGTATGTCGCGATCAACGGGGATTACAGGTCGTAGCCGGACTCGCGGTGAGTCCTCTTGACCCGCAAGGGGGCGGGGTGATCAAAATCACCCCGAGATCCGCGCATCCGCGAGTGCCTTCTTGAACAGCGCGTTCATCGCTTCCGAAATGCCCTGGGTGGGGCTAACCTCGAAATAGAATCCCGGCGAAGCGCAGCTCTGCATGTTCTGCGCGATCTTGCTGTTCGGAGACGGCCCCCACGGCCCGGGGTTAAAGGGCGATATCCATGTGTTGTACCAGCCGTCAGTAGGCGGTTGGTATGTCGTGTACAGCACCGCGATCTTGATCCCGCGGTTCTTGATGGTCGTGCAGAGCGCCGGATTGATCGGCGACTGACAGCGGTTCGATGACGCGAGAGGATACGAAGAAGACGAGACACTACACATCGTCATGCCCGAGTTGGCTTCGTCAGCGACCCCATCGGATACAAAAAACAGATATTTTAGCGGTGACGCGGACGTACCTGCTCCAGGCGAGGCGATTGCGCTATTGATTGCGGGAAAAATAGTAGTGAAGGGAGTATCTTTGTCGATAGTATACACGTCATTCTGACCGGCAACCGCCATCAGGTCGATGTTTCCCGCCGCCGTCTTGGCGGAGCTCAGGCTCGACGACAGCGCGAACAGATTTCTCAATCCGATCGTCGCTGACGAAGCGCCGAAATCGTAGATCGCCATTCTGAACTGGTTCGAATAGGTCTGCGTGCTCTGGGCTGTGTCCATCAAGTTCGCGCTCGCCTGGCGCACCACGTCAATTCGAGTCGTGATGCCGTTTGCCTTGGCGATGTCGTAGTTGCTTGTGCCGGCCGCCTTTGTGGTGTCGTGACAGGCGAATGCGCATCCACCCGTCTTTCCCTGCAACTTCGTGATGTCGGTCGGTGTCGCTGCGACGCCCATCGACGGAGAATTGTCCAGCAGGAGATAGAAGTCGACATAGAGCGGCATATTGGCCGTCGACGACGACGTGCCGCTCATGGTCAGTGTGGTCTTGCCGATCAGGCTGAGAAACATGGTGTTGATGGTGGCGGTGAACGAGACGGTCGAGTTGATGGTCGAGCCGGTCTTGACGACGGTCGGGGTGACGCTGTTGAGCGTATAGCCGGTCAGGTTGGCTCGATTGGCATCGAAGATTTTCTGGGCGTCGTTGACGCCAACCGTGATCGTGCCGTCCGTGGTCATCGAGCCCGCGGCGACAAACCCCGGCGAGGCCTTGGCGAGCGCACCGACGCTGGCCGCGTCAGCCGCGCCCTGAAGCTTCGACCGGACCTGCGTCGCGCGGGAGTAGTCGATCGCGGCGCCGATGAACGTGATCAGGGGGACGCAGCAGATTGCGAAGATTACCGCGACATTGCCGCGCCGGTCGCGGAGGAACCGGCGGAAGGTGGGACGACACTCAGCGCGCATGGATCTGGCCCGGAATGGTTTCGGCGTTTCCACTCTAGGAACCCTGGATTAAATATGACTTATGGAGACCTCGGAAACCGGGGCCATATCAGGGTTAACGGTCCGTTGCGAAAGACCTTCAGCGAGCGACATTCCAGGCATGGCTGATCTCAAACTGACGCTGGTGGTGGCCTGCGCGCTGGTCGACGCCGACAACCGCGTCCTGATCGCGCAGCGCCCCGAGGGCAAGACGCTGGCCGGCCTCTGGGAATTTCCCGGCGGCAAGTGTGAGCCCGGTGAGCGGCCGGAACAGAGCCTGATCCGCGAACTCCATGAGGAGCTCGGCATCACCGTCGCCGAACCCTGCCTGGCGCCGCTGACGTTCGCGAGCTACGGCTACGAGACCTTCCACCTCCTGATGCCGCTCTACATCTGCCGGCGCTGGGAGGGACAGGTCACGCCACGCGAAGGTCAGACCCTGGCCTGGGTTCGCGCCAACAAACTGCGCGACTATCCCATGCCGCCCGCGGACATTCCGCTGATCCCGCATTTGATTGATCTGCTGATGTGAGCTCAGACCTCATCCTGAGGAGACCGCGCAGCGGTCGTCTCGAAGGATGGCTGCGGATGAGAGCCGGGCCTGCATGGTTCGAGACGGCGCTGACGCGCCTCCTCACCATGAGGATTACTCTTTTCACCATGAGGATTACTCTTTCCCCGCCTTCTTCACCGCTTCCGCCAGGCTCGCCTTCGCTGATCCGGGCTTGAGCGGCTGCTGCTGACTCGCATGCGGGGCCCAGCCTGAGAGCCAGATGATGTCGAATGTCGCACGGATGCGGCCGTCGGCATCGGCAAAGCGTTCCGCATAAACTTCAGCCATCCGCAGCAGCGTCGATCGCCGGCTCGGCGTGCGTCGCCGCTCGATCAGCACATTGGCCGCGCCCATGCGCCTGATATCCTGCATCAGCGCGAACGCGTTGGCGTAGCGCACCACGACGCGGTCGACATCGGTGACCGGCAACGCAAACCCCGCCCGCTGCAACAGCGCGCCAACGTCGCGCAGATCCGCAAACGGTGCGACGCGCGGCGACACGCCGCCCTCGCATTCGGCCTCGGCGGCGGCAAAAGCCTGGCGCAGCTCGGTCAGACTGTCGCCGCCGATCATCGCCGCCAGCAGCAGCCCGTCCGGCCTCAGCGCGCGGCGGATTTGCGCGAGCACACCCGGCAGATCGTTGACGAATTGCAGCGCCAGCGCCGAGACCACGAGATCGAGGCTTTCCGGCGCAAAGGGCAGCTTCTCCGCACCGGACGCATCGAGCTCAATGCGCTCGATCGAGGGCAGCCGCGCGAGGCCCTCGCCGGGCGTCCAGAGATCGGCCGCCGTGTGAAACTCCCGCATCACCGCGGCCAATCGGTCGGACATGTCCTCGGCGACCCGATCCAGCAGGAAGCACACGGCACCTTGCGCCTGCGCGCGGCGCTGTCGCGCGTGCAACAAAGCACGATCGAACAAAGCGGGTGGGGTTTGCGGGTCTTGAGCCATGGCGCTGGTTACGCCCATCGCGACGGTTCTGGCAATCCGGTGCGTGCGGCGCTAGCTTTCGGCCATGGCATCCGACGCCGCCCCTTCTCGTTCCATCGCCGCCCCCCTGCGCGCCGCATGGACGGCTGGCCAGCACGCATTGTCACGTGCGGCACGGCTTGCGCTCGACATCGCGCTGCCGACGCTGTGCGTGTCGTGCCGCGAGCCGGTCGACGGCGAGGGCGTGTGCGCGGCGTGCTGGGTGCGGCTGTCGTTCATCGAACGGCCCTACTGCCCGCGGCTCGGCATTCCTTTTGTGTACGACCCCGGCCCCGACATGCTGTCGATGGAGGCGATCGCGAGCCCGCCGGCCTACCAGCGGGCGCGCGCCGCCGTGCGTTATGACGACGTCGCGCGGACCCTGGTGCATGCGCTGAAATACCAGGACCGCACGGATTTAGCGCCCGCCATGGGCCGCTGGATGGCGCGCGCGGGCGGCGAGCTGCTCACCGGCGCCGACATGCTGGTGCCCGTTCCCCTGCATTGGCGAAGGGCTTGGCGCCGCCGTTACAACCAGTCCGGGGCGCTGGCGCGGATCATCGAGCGGCAGAGCGGGGTGAAGGTGAAGGCTGAGGTGCTACGGCGGGTACGCGCGACCGAGCAGCAGATCGGCCTGTCGCGGGCCCAGCGCGCCACCAATGTGCAGGGCGCATTCCAGGTATCCCCGGACCGTCAGGCGGACGTCCAGGGTCGGCGCATTGTCCTCATCGACGACGTCCTGACGTCGGGTGCGACGCTGGATGCCTGTGCGCGGGCCCTGCTCCGGGCCAAGGCGGCGCAAGTGGACGTGCTGGTCTTTGCCCGGGTTGTCGAGAGCCGGTGAAGTCCCATATAATTCAATGAATTCATGACATGAAAGCGCCAGACAAGATGACCGCTGCTGTCGAGATCTACACGAGGCCGGGCTGCGGCTATTGTTCCGCGGCCAAGTCGCTGCTGACCCGCAAGAAGGCGACCTTCACGGAGTTCGATATCGCGAAGAACACGTCCTGGCGCCAGGAGATGTACGATCGCGCCGGCGAGGGCTCGACCTTCCCGCAGATCTGGATCGGCGGAACCCATGTCGGAGGCTGCGACGAGCTCTACGCGCTCGATCGTGAAGGCAAGCTCGACGCCATGCTCGAAAGCGTCAAGGCGGAGTCATGACCGACAACAGGACCTTCACGGCGGCGATGGTGCAGATGCGCACCGGCCTGATGCCGGAGCCGAGCCTCGCGCAGGCCACCCGGCTGATCCGCCAGGCTGCGGCCAATGGCGCCGACTACGTGCAGACGCCCGAAGTCAGCAACATGATGCAGCTCAACCGCAAGGCCCTGTTCGAGCACCTCCAGAGCCAAGACGACGACACCTCGCTGAAGGCATACCGGGCGCTCGCGGCGGAACTGAAGATCCACATCCATGTCGGCTCGCTGGCGCTGCGCTTTTCGGACGAGAAAGCGGTCAACCGTTCGTTCCTGATCGGGCCCGAGGGCAATGTGCTCGCGAGCTACGACAAGATCCACATGTTCGATATCGAGCTGCCTGACGGCGAGAGCTATCGCGAATCCGCCAATTACCAGCCGGGCGAGACGGCCGTGATCTCCGACCTGCCCTGGGGCCGCGTCGGGCTGACGATCTGTTATGACGTGCGCTTCCCCGCGCTCTACCGCGCGCTGGCCGAAAGCGGCGCGTACTTCATCACGGTACCTTCGGCCTTCACCCGCAAGACCGGTGAAGCGCATTGGCACGTGCTGTTGCGTGCGCGCGCGATCGAGACCGGGTGCTTCATCTTCGCCGCGGCGCAGGCAGGCCTGCACGAGAACAAGCGCGAGACCTATGGCCATTCCCTGATCATCGATCCCTGGGGCGAGATCCTCGCCGAGGGCGATGTCGAGCCCGGCATCATCATGGCGAAAATCGATCCCGCCAAGGTCGAGATCGCGCGCCGCGCGATCCCCTCGCTCCAGCACGGACGCCGCTTCGGCGTCGCCGACCCCAAGGCGGGGCCGGACCATCTGCACCTGGTGCGGGGATCGGCATGATCCGCTACGCGCTCCGCTGCGACCGGAGCCACGACTTCGAGAGTTGGTTCCAGAGCTCGGCCGCGTACGATTCTCAAGTGAAGCGCAAGCTCGTGACCTGTCCGATCTGCGGCTCGGCCAAGGTCGACAAGGCGATCATGGCGCCGCGCATCGTCGGCAAGAAGGGCCGCGGACGCGCCACGCCGCCGCCTGAGCCCACCGCCACGACGACCACGCCCGAGGCTGCGCAATCCGCACCGACCTCGCTGTTGATGGCGCAGGAGCGCGAGCTGCGTGCCAAGCTCAAAGAGCTGCGCGATCACATCGTGAAGAACGCCGACAATGTCGGTGAGCGATTCGCCAATGAAGCCCGCGCGATGCATTACGGCGACAAGGCGCACCGTCCGATCTACGGCGAGGCCTCACCCGACGAGGCCAAGTCGCTGATCGAGGAAGGCATCGAGGTCTCTCCGCTGCCGACGCTGCCGGAAGATCGGAATTAGACTCCCACCAGCACTGCGACGCCAACCACGATCAGCGCGATGCCAAGAATCTCGCGCGGCGCGATCGGCTGCTTGAACGAATAGTACGCCACGCCTTGCGCGAACAGCACCTCGATTAAAGCGAGGGTGCGGACATTGGCGGCGGCCGTCAGCGCGAACGCCAGGAACCAGAACTGCGAGGCGAACGCGCCCATGAAGCCGGCGAGCATTGAGGGCCGCCACATCGAGAGGATGCCCTGAAGCACTTTTGGCGCGCGCCAGAGCAGGTAGACGGTAAGGATCAGCGTCTGCACGAACAGGCCGAGCACCAGCGTGAACGATGCCGCCGTCACGAACGAGACATCAGGCACGTTGATGATGGCGCCGCGGAAGCCGACCGCTGATAACGCGAACGCTGCCGCCGCGACGAGGCCGGTGATCGTCGGTTTCAATTCGGCAAAACTCTTCTCGCCACCGGGCCGCAGCGCGGTGATGACGACACCGATTGTCGCGATCACGATCGCCAGCACCTTGAGCCAGGTCAGGTGATCGCCGAGAAAGACGAAGCCGAAGATGGCGGTCTGGATCGCCTCGGTTTTCAAATAAGCCGTCGTCACCACGAAGGAGCGGTCGTTCATGGCGAGCAGCATCAGGCCGGTCGCAACGATCTGGCTGAGCGCGCCGAGCAGCAGCCAGGGCCAGAACACACCAGGCGGCATGCCGAGATGATCGCCGGTGGCGGCCAGCACCACCGCGAGAAACAGCAGCGAGAACGGAAAGCCGAACAGGAAGCGGATATTGGTTGCGCCCCAGGTCCCCAGCGGCTTCGTCAGCGACCGCTGCATCGCATTGCGCGCGACCTGGCCGAGCGCGGCAATGACGGTGAAGGGAATCCAGAGGCTGGCGATGGTGAACATGGGGAAATGGGTGGGAGGGCCAAATGATTGCGGCCAACGTGCCGCCAGGACTCAAGCAGGTCAATCACGCCCACGTCATAGGAGCGATGCTTTCGCCGAACTCAACCGTCGTCCTGAACAAGCGAAGCGCAGATCCAGGACGACGCCGAATGTTTGGAAGCGGCGCGGCCTCACACCATGCCTTCCGCCACCACCATGTAGTTCACGTCCATGTCTGACGAGAGGGTCCATTTGTCGGCGAAGGGTGAGTAGACGACGCCGGTCTGCTCGGTGATCACCAAGCGGTTGTCGAGCAGGTATTTCGTCAGCTCATCAGGGGTGACGAACTTGTTCCACTCGTGGGTGCCGCGCGGCAGCCAGCGCAGGACGTATTCGGCGCCGACGATGGCGAGCGCAAAGCTCTTCCAGTTCCTGTTCAGCGTCGAGACCACCATCAGGCCGTTCGGCTTCAGCATCGCGGCGCAGCGCTTCAGGAAAACGCCGACGTCGACGACGTGCTCGACCACCTCCATCGCCAGCACGATGTCGAAGCGCTCGCGCGGGTCGATCTCCTCAACCGTGGTGCAGCGATAGTCGATCGCGAGATGCGCCTTGTCGGCATGCAGCTTCGCGGCCGCGATGTTGCTGACCGACGGATCGACGCCGATGACCTGCGCGCCCAGGCGCGACAGCGGCTCGCAGAGCAGGCCGGCGCCGCAGCCGATGTCGAGCACGCGCAGACCGCCGAGGCAGTTGAGGCTGCGCAAATTGCGCTCGAACTTGCGGCAGGCGGCGTCGCGGATGTAGCCGAGCCGCAGCGGGTTGATCCGGTGCAGCGGCGCCATCTTGCCGTTGGGGTCCCACCATTCGGCCGAAAGTTTTGAGAATTTCGCGATCTCGGCGGCGTCGACGGTCGAGCCCGGCTGCGGGCTTGCGGTTGCGGAAGTATCTTGCTGCATGCTCATGGTTACGCGCGGTCCTACCGCGTGGTGATCGAACTGCGGAAGGCGAGCGGCGAGGCGATGGTCCGGATGGTTTCGCGACCTTCCCCCACGCCATTGATGGTCACATCGCCATAGTTGAGAATACGTCCGAGAATGGTCTGATTCACATCGACGCTCTCGACCTTGTCCAGCGCCATCTCGAAGGTGCGGCGCTTGATGAAGCCGGTCTTGTGCACGACCCGCAAATTGGTCACGTCGGTCTCGGTGGTAAAGCGATGGAACCAGCCCTTCACGGTCCAGTACAGCGCCGCCAGAGCCACCAGGCCGGCCGCGACGAGACAGAGCAGGACAAGCCCCTCGACGATGGTTTGCCGGGACAGGACGAACAGGACCAGCGCCACGATCCAGGCCAGGATCGCCGGAAAATAGAAGATCCAGTGCGCATTGGTCGAATACAGCACCTTCTCGCCAGGCTGCAGGATCTCGTCGATATAGCGCGCCATGATCTCGGTTAACCCACTACCCCGCACCCTGCCCCGCAGGAACCCGCTTGCCCCCGGCCCCGCCGCTATGTATACGCGCGGTCGGTGTCCGCGAGGCCCGTCCAGTGCGGGCCACCATACTGATCCTTATGAAGGAATGCACGCGTCGTCATGAGCCGCCTCGTGATGAAATTCGGCGGCACATCCGTCGCCAACATCGAACGTATCCGCAACGTCGCACGCCATGTGAAGCGTGAGGTCGACGCCGGCCATGAAGTGGCCGTGGTCGTCTCGGCGATGTCCGGTAAAACCAACGAGCTGGTGGCCTGGTGCACCGAGGCCTCGCCGATGCACGACGCGCGCGAATACGACGCCGTGGTCGCCTCGGGCGAACAGGTGACGTCTGGCCTGCTTGCCATCGTGCTTCAGGGCATGGGTATCCAGGCCCGCTCCTGGCAGGGTTGGCAGATCCCGATCACGACCAGCGACGCCCATGCTTCGGCCCGAATCGAGGGCATCGACGGCAGCGAGATCATCAAGCGCTTCAGGGAACGCAAGGAAGTCGCCGTGATCGCCGGCTTCCAGGGCATCAACCCCGAGACCAACCGCATCACCACGCTTGGCCGCGGCGGCTCCGACACCTCGGCCGTGGCAATCGCCGCCGCCGTCAAGGCGGACCGCTGCGACATCTACACCGACGTCGACGGTGTCTACACCACAGATCCGCGAATCGTGCCGAAGGCGCGCCGGCTCGACAAGATCGCGTTCGAAGACATGCTGGAGCTGGCCTCCCAGGGCGCCAAGGTGCTCCAGGTCCGCTCGGTGGAACTCGGCATGGTCCACAACATGCCGATTTTCGTCCGCTCGAGCTTCGACAAGCCCGAGGACATCGACCCGCATGCCAACCAGCCGCCCGGCACGCTGATCTGCAGCGAGGAGGAGATCATGGAAAGCCACGTCGTCACCGGCATCGCCTTTTCGAAGGACGAGGCCCAGATCTCGGTCCGCCAGATCGAGGACAAGCCCGGCGTGGCGGCGTCGATCTTCGGCCCGCTCGCGGATGCCAACATCAACGTCGACATGATCGTGCAGAACGTCTCCGAGGACGGCAAGACCACCGACCTCACCTTCACGGTCCCGGCCGCCGACTACACCAGGGCCAAGGAGACGATCACCGCGGCCAAGAGCCAGATCAATTATGCCCGGCTCGACACCGCGACCGATGTCGCCAAGATATCAGTGATCGGCAGCGGCATGCGCAGCCATGCCGGCGTTGCCGCCCAGGCGTTCTCGGCCCTCGCAGGACGGAATATCAACATCCGGGCCATTACAACCTCCGAGATCAAATTCTCGGTTCTGATCGACACCGCCTATACCGAGCTTGCGGTGCGCACCCTGCATACGCTCTACGGTCTCGATCAGGCTTAGGCTAATTTTCTCTTAGCGGTCGCAGCAAACGCTGAGGTCTCCACACTTTCGCGTTTGGCAGGCGTTTTGCTTGGCAAAACAAGCCCCAATTCGCTATACGGCGAACAGGGTGGGCTGCCAGAAACTGTGCCCCAGTTGAGGCGGTGCTGATTCGGCCCAGGCAACCGCCGGGGCTGGCGACGGACGAGCAAATTTGTTGTTTTTCTGGATTTCTGGGCGAGCCGCCGCGGGTCCTTTCGGCCCCGGCAGACGGAGGAGATTGACGGTTCATGCGGAGCGCGTCGGGAGGTCCCCGCGTCTTGTTGAGACGGCTCCGCGAAACCATGGCGGAGCAGGTCTCGGCCCAGGAGCGGCTCGACAAGATCGTGGTGCTGATCGCGGCCAACATGGTGGCCGAGGTGTGCTCGGTCTATGTGCTGCGCGTCGACAACACGCTCGAGCTCTATGCCACTGAAGGCCTCAACCGCGAGGCGGTGCACCACACCGTGCTCAGCGCCCATGAGGGCCTTGTCGGCCTGGTCGCCAGCGAGGCAACCCCGCTCAACCTGAGCGATGCGCAGAGCCATCCGGCCTTCTCGTTCCGCCCGGAGACCGGCGAAGAGATCTACCACTCCTTCCTCGGCGTGCCGATCCTGCGGGCCGGCAACACGCTCGGCGTGCTGGTGGTGCAGAACCGCGCCAAGCGCAACTATGTCGAGGAGGAGCTCGAGGCGCTTCAGACCACCGCGATGGTGCTGGCGGAGCTGATCGCCTCCGGCGAGCTGTCTGCGCTGGCCCAGCCGGGCCATGAGCCCGCGGCGCGCCATTCGTCGCAGAAGGTCGGCGCCATCCTGTCGGAAGGCATCGCGCTCGGCCATGTCGTGCTGCACGAGCCGCGCGTCGTCATCAAGGACTACATCGCCGAGGACTTGCCGAAGGAGATCAAGCGGCTCGACACCGCGCTCGCCAAGCTGCGCGCCGATCTCGACCGCATGCTGGAGCGCGGCGACGTCGCGGAAGGCGGCGAGCATCGCGAGGTGCTGGAAGCCTACCGCATGTTCGCCAACGACCAGGGCTGGTCGCACAAGCTGCACGAGGCGGTCGCCACCGGCCTCACGGCGGAAGCTGCCGTCGAGCGTGTGCAATCCGACACCCGCGCGCGCATGCTGCGCTCGACCGATCCCTATTTGCGTGACCGGCTGCATGATCTCGAGGATCTCGGCTATCGCCTGATGCGGCAGCTGGTCGGCCAGGATCACGCGCCGTCACGCGAACAATTGCCCGACAATGCCATCGTCATCGCGCGCGCGATGGGCCCGGCGGCGCTGCTCGACTACGACCGCAAGCGCCTGCGCGGCATCATATTGGAGGAAGGCACCGCCAATTCCCACGTCTCGATCGTGGCGCGCGCGCTCGGCATTCCCGCGGTCGGCGAAGTCCCGAACGCGCCTGGTATCGCCGATCCCGGCGACGCCGTCATCGTCGACGGCACCTCCGGCATGATCTATGTGCGCCCATCGCAGGAGGTCGAAGCGGCCTTCGCAGAGCGCGTGCGCTTCCGCGCCCGCCGCCAAGCGCAGTATCTGGCGTTGCGCGACCTGCCCTGCGTCACCAAAGACGGCCAGAAGGTCGAGCTGATGATCAATGCGGGTCTCGCGATCGACCTGCCGCATATCGAAGACACCGGCAGCGCCGGCATCGGCCTGTTCCGCACCGAGCTGCAATTCATGGTCGGCCAGAGCCTGCCGCGCACCAGCGACCAGCTCGCGCTCTACCGCACCGTGCTGGATGCCGCCGGTACGAAGCCCGTCACCTTCCGCACCCTCGACATCGGCGGCGACAAGGCGCTGCCTTATATGGAAGCGGTGATCGAGGAGAATCCCGCGCTCGGATGGCGCGCGATCCGGCTCGGGCTCGACCGTCCCGGCCTGTTGCGCGGCCAGATCCGCGCACTGCTGCGCGCCGGCGGCGGCCGCGCGCTGCGCATCATGTTCCCGATGATCTCGGAGGTGGGTGAATTCGATTCGGCGAAGGCGCTGGTCGAACGCGAGCTGACCTATCTGCGCCAGCACGGCCACACGTTGCCTGAAAGAATCGACATCGGCACCATGGTCGAGGTGCCGGCGCTGCTCTACCAGCTCGACGAGCTCCTGAAGAAGGTCGACTTCATCTCGGTCGGCTCCAACGATCTGTTCCAGTTCTTGTTCGCGGTCGACCGCGGCAACGCTAAAGTTTCGGAGCGCTTCGACACCATGTCGGCGCCGATCCTGCGCGCGCTGCGCGACATCGCAAGCAAGACGCAAGCCGCGAAGAAATCGCTGTCGCTCTGCGGCGAGATGGCGTCGAAGCCGATCGGCGCGCTGGCGCTGATCGCGATGGGCTATCGCTCGCTGTCGCTCTCTGCCACCGCGCTCGGCCCGGTCAAAGCGATGGTGATCGATCTCGACGCCAAGAAAGCCGAAGCGATGCTCGGCCCGTTGCTGGACGCGCCCGCCGGCAGCGTCTCGATCCGGCAGAAGCTGACGGAATTTGCCGAGGCCGAAGGCCTGGCGTTGTAGCGGGCCTGTCGCCCCTTCCCGCCGCCTCGCCCTTTCCCGCATTTTGAGCCTGAACCGATGTCGTCACTCCCCGAAGCCAAACTGGACGTCCTGCTCGCGCATCACGCCTCGCTGGAGGCCGAATCGCTCGGTCAGCTCGCTTCCGAACGCTATGTGCAGATCACGCGTGAGCTCGCCGAGCTCACGCCGCTGATCGAAGCGGTCAAGACCTATCGTTCGGCCGCCAAGGAGCTCGCCGACACCGAGGCACTGATCGCCGATCCCGCGACCGATGCGGAGATGCGCGCCATGGCGGAAGCCGAGCGCGGCGAGCTGACGCAGAAGATCGAGGAGCTGGTCCAGAAGATCCGCGTCGCGCTGCTGCCGAAGGACGCGATGGACGACCGCAACGTGGTGCTGGAAATCCGCGCCGGCACCGGCGGCGACGAGGCTTCGCTGTTCGCCGGCGATTTGTTCCGGATGTACGAGCGCTTCGCGGCCCTGCAGGGCTGGAAGGTCGAGGTGATCTCGGCCAGCGAAGGCAGCGTCGGCGGCTATAAGGAAATCATCGCGGAGGTGCAGGGCCGCGGCGCGTTCTCGAAGCTGAAATTCGAGTCCGGCGTGCACCGGGTGCAGCGCGTGCCGGACACCGAGACGCAGGGGCGCATCCACACATCCGCCGCCACCGTCGCGGTGATGCCCGAGGTAGAGGAGGTCGACGTCGAGATCCGGAACGATGATTTGCGGATCGAGACCATGCGCGCCGGAGGCGCCGGCGGCCAGCACGTCAACAAGACGGAATCGGCGATCCGCATCACCCACATCCCGACCGGCATCGTGGTGATGATGCAGGACAGCCGCTCGCAGCACAAGAATCGCGCGTCCGCCATGAACATCCTGCGCTCGCGCATCTACGACGCGGAGCAGCAACGCCTCGACGCGGCGCGCTCGGCCGAGCGCAAGGAGAAGGTCGGCTCCGGCGACCGCAGCGAGCGCATCCGCACCTATAATTTTCCGCAGGGACGCGTCACCGATCACCGCATCAATTTGACGCTCTACAAGCTGCCGCAGGTGATGGCGGGCGAAGCGCTGGGCGAACTGACCGACGCGCTGACCACCGAGCATCAGGCCGCGCAGCTCGCCGCTCAGGGCGCGGCGGCGTGAGGATCTGACCTCGCGTCAGGCCCCGCTGGAGGCGCGGAACGACTTCAGGAGCCGACTCAATGCCGGGCTCGCGGCGCGGCGGAGTTCCTCGAGGTTCTTCCGGGAAAGCGCCTGGAGCTTCTGCTCACCCTTTTTCGTCAGCTTGAGATGCACGCGTCTGGCGTCTTCTGGGTCGGCAATGCGGCTGACCAGCCCGAGTTTCGCGAGGCGGTTGATCAGTTCCACAGCGGAGTGATGCCGGATCAGCAGAAATCGGGCGACATCACCGACTGTCGCGGGACCCGGACGCACAAAGCCCTTGATTCCAAGCAGCGCTTGGTGCTGCGTCGGCGTCAGTCCCTGCTGTGCTGCGGCTGCCTCGCTGAACGCCAGAAAGCTTCGGATCTGGTAGCGGAACTGCGCCAGCCCAGCATAGTCGGAGTCGCGCATTGTGTGGCCGCGTGAAGGCCCCGCAGGCTTCGCCGCCGTGGACGGCTGCGCCTTCTTCGCCCGAACCATGCCGTGCCCCTCCGTTCTTGCCACTCGGCAACGCGGGCAGCCCAGCCAAAGTAGCAAGCAGCAGCGCGGGGACCAACCAGCGGGAACTCCGGATACACAGCTATCCGTCGATCTATTCGAAGCTGGACAGCAGGATCTTCACCAGGATGACCTGGAACGCGATCGGGATGCGGACGCTTTTCCGCCGGATCGAGCGCTGCAGCGCGCCGGCAATCTCGGAGCTGGTCAAGGTACCGGCGGATGCATTGGTAATCATCTCCGCCCACATCTGCGACAGCGAGCCGCCGGGTGGGATCACCGGCTTGATCGTCACGCCGCAGCCCTGCGCCCAGTCGATGATCTCCCTCATCGTGTGAGGACCGCAATTGCGCGCGGTGGCGAGGCGTTCAGCTGTCAGAGCAAGCAGCAATTCGCGCGAGGGCGACCAATTCCCCTTCGGCGGTTGCTCGGCAGTGAGCTCGACCGCGAGTTCCTTGAGGACGTTCTGGGCGCGCACGCTCAGCTTCTGCATCGGACCGGGTGCGCGCTTCGCCTGAACGGGGCCGACGAGGGGCCCGCGCCGGCCGGCCGGCCAGGTGCGCGGATCGGGGATGCGCGAGGCATCGCCGGACTGCGGTGTCGCCCGCTGCCCGTTCGCCTCTTCCACCGGCCACGCCGCCTCCTGCCGCTCCGCACCTTGCGGCCACGACCGTCGCTTCCGGGTACCCGCCACTGTCGTCTGCCGCGCCATTTCTCTCGCCGAACCCGCCAGCCTCGTACTCACAAAGGCTAATATATATCGTGATGCGATATGTTTTCACGAGATAATTTTCGGCGTTCGACCAAAGACGAAATTGACAGAAGGTGTTCACAAGCAATGCTTACGTCCAAGAGCTACACGCGGATGTGACGTGCCCGGCGCGGGCAGGCCCTAGAGGTCGGCTGCCGCCGGACAGGTCGTGCTTTGCCTGCAAAAAGAACGATGTTCGGAGGAAACGATCATGACTGACAATCTCATCCGCCGCGGCCTCTCGCGCCGTGGCCTGCTTCAGACCACCGCGGGCCTCATCGGCGGCTCGATGCTGCCGGCGATGCCGGCGTTTGCCGAGGACAAGCCGGCGATCGGCTCCTACCCCGCGGGAGTCTCGGGTTCTACCGCCTTCATCGGCATCTCGGTGCCGCGCACCGGCACCTATGCCGTGCAGGGTGAAGACGAGCTCAAGGGCTATCAGCTCGCGATCGAGCACATCAATGAAGGCCACGAGCTGATCAAGAAGATCTCGCCCAAGACCAGCAAGGGCGTGCTCGGCAAGGAGCTGAAGTTCGGCGTCGCCGATTCCGCGGCCAAGCCGAACGAGGCGGTGCAGGCGCAGCAGCGCTTCATCAGCGAGAACAAGGCGATCATGATCACCGGCGGCACATCGAGCGCCGTTGCGGTCGCGCTGAACAAACTCGCCCAGCGCGAACATGTGATTTTCGTATGTGGCATTTCCGGCTCGAACGACACCACTGGCAAGGATTGCGTTCGCTACGGCTTTCGCCAGAACTTCTACGGCCAGACTGCGGCTGCAGCGATCGGCCCGGTGATGGTACGTGAGTTCGGCAAGGGCAAGAAGGCGGCGTATCTCACGCCTGATTACACCTACGGCCACACCGTCACCAAATCCATGCAGGATTTCCTCGCAACAGCGGGCTGGACGACGACCACCAACCAGGTGGCGCCCCTCGGCGCACCCGACTACTCCTCCTATCTGCTGAACGTCGCCAATTCGGGCGCCGACGTGCTGATCAACGTCAACTGGGGCCACGACGCGGTACTGTCGACGCAACAGGCCAAGCAGTTCGGCGTGCTCGACAAGATGAAGCTGGTCGTCCCCTACCAGGTGCCTTTCATCGCGCGCGAGACCGGCGGCCTGATGCAGGGCGTCTACGCCGCCACCGATTATTGGTGGACCATCGAAGACAAATTCCCGCTCGCCAAGATGTTCAACGAAGCCTTCGAGAAGAAGTACGGCTACAAGCCGGAATGGGGCGCGGAGAACGCCTATGTCAGTTTCGCGCATTGGGCGCACATGTGCGAGCAGGCCGGCAGCTTCAGCCCGCCCGACGTGATCAAGGCCTACGAGAAGGGCGAGACGATCCCCTCGCTGGTCGGCGACGTCCATTACCGTCCCGAGGATCACCAATGCGTCCGGCCGGTGATCATCGTCAAGGGCAAGCAGCAGAAGGACATGAAGAACAAGGAAGACTGGTACGACGTCGTCGAGATCGTGCCGGGTGAAGGCCTGATGCAGAAGCCGGACGCCTTCGGCTGCCATCTCGGCGACTACAGCTGAGATCTCGCCAACTCCTGTGACGCCGCGGACTGCACTCCGGTCCCGCGGCGTCGCCCTTTTCTGACGCGCAACATCGCGCGCCACAACAGCGATTGTCGCATGATGAGTTGGCCCAACCTCGTTTCACAGCTTTTCAACGGGCTCGCGCTCGGCGCCCTGCTCGCGCTGATCAGCTCCGGCCTGACCATCATCTACGGCACGCTCGGCGTGCTCAACCTCGCACACGGCGCGATGTTCATGATCGGCGGCTATGCCGGCTTCGTCGCTTATCAATACACGGAGTCCTTCATCCTTGCGGTGATCGCGGGCTCGCTGTTCGTGATGCTGCTCGGCGTTCTCATGGAACGCGTCATCATCCGCCATTTCTATCACCGCCCGCACGAGGATCAGCTGCTCGTGACCTTCGGGCTCGGCATCTGTTTCGTCGAGCTCGTGCGCCTGATCTTCTCGAGCCAGTCGCAGCTGGTGCCACCGCCGGCCCTGTTCCGGGGCATCACCAATCTCGGCTTCATGTTCTATCCGACCTACCGCCTCGCCGTCGTCGGCATCGTTGCGGTCGCCCTCGGCGCACTCTTCATCGTCCTCTACCGGACCCGGCTGGGCATGATTGTGCGCGCCGGCATCGAGGATTCGGTGATGGTCGATTCGCTCGGCATCAATGTCTATCGCGTCTTCATGGTGGTGTTCGGCATCGGCGCAATGGCCGCCGGCTTTGCCGGCATCGTCAATGCGCCGGTGGTGTCGCTGACACCGGGCATCGGTGACGACATCCTGGTCCAGACCTTCGTGGTGGTGGTGATCGGCGGCGTCGGCTCGTTCCCCGGCGCAATTCTCGGCGGCCTGATCGCCGGCGAGATCATCAGCGTCACCTCCATGTTCAACCCCGGCTATGCCTATGTGATGCTGTTTGCGGCGATGACGCTCGTACTCGTGGTACGACCGCATGGCCTGCTCGGCGTCCAGGGCCGCGAGTAAGCGATCACCTGATGCTCAAGCAACGCCCCTTCCTGATCGAAGCCCTGACTGCAATCGGCTTGATCGCAGCCCCCTTCGTGCTGCCTCATCTCGGCTTCGCGCCGAACACCGTGAACAGGATCCTGGTCTGGGGCCTGTTCGGGCTCGGCTTCGACATCCTGTTCGGCTTCACCGGCCTGCTCTCGTTCGGCCAATCCGCCTTCTACGGCACCGGCGGCTTCGTCGCCGCCTACCTGCTGACCCGCGCGGGCTTCGGCAACGTGCTGGGCGCGCTGATCATCGGCATGATCGCGGCGGCCGCGACCGGCTATCTGATCGGCCTGATCGCATTGCGCCGCACCGGCATCTATTTCGCGATGATCACCGTGGCGATCGCGGAGGTGTTCTTCTTCGTCGAGTTCAATCCACTTTCCGATTTCACCGGCGGCGAGAACGGCCTGCCCGGCGTGCCGACACCGAGCTTCAATCTCGGCTTCACCACCATCCACTTCACCAATGGCTGGTCGCTCTATCAGTTCATCGCGTTGTGCTACTTCGTCGGCGTCGTCATCGCCCTCAGGATCGTGCGTTCGCCGGTCGGCGCAATTCTGAGTGCGATCCGCGACAATCCGTTACGCGCCACTGCGGTCGGCCACAACATCCATGGCTACAAGCTGACCGCCTTCGTAATCGCAGCCGCTTACGCGGGCTTCGCCGGCGGACTGCTCGGCGTGCTCCAGGCCTTCATGCCGCCCGACGCCTTCACCTTCGACACGTCGGGCCAGCTCGTGATGCAGACGGCCATCGGCGGCAGGGGCACGTTGTTCGGACCGCTGGTCGGCGCAACCGTTTGGCTCTTCCTTCAGGACTTCCTCCAGTCCGCGCTCGGGCTCGGTGCGGCCTGGAAGCTGGTGCTGGGTGTGGTGTTCGTGCTGCTGGTCTGCTTCCTGCGCGGCGGCATCATCGGCGGTCTTGCCGATCTCTACCGCCTCGTCTCGGGAAAGCGAAAGCAGACGGATGCGGAGATGGAGCAGGAGGCCACTGACGCCGGGGCCACGCTGCAACCCCCACCGGCGCCGATGCAGGCCAAGGAGGTCGCGCATCCCGCCTATTCCGGGCCGATCTTGAAAGCCACCGGCCTGACCAAGCGCTATGGCGGCCTCGTCGCCAACAGCGACATCGATTTCAGCGTCAATCAAGGCGAGCTGCGCGGGATCATCGGCCCCAACGGCGCCGGCAAATCGACCTTCTTCAAGATGCTGACCTGCGAGATCGCGCCGAGCTCCGGCCAGATCGTGTTCGAGGGGCGCGACATCACGGGATTGAAGGTCACCGAGGTCTGCCAGCTCGGCCTCACCAAGAGCTATCAGGTCAACCAGCTCTTCACCGGATTGACGGTGCGTCAGAACCTGACGATCGCAGCGCTGGCCGAGCTGCGCGGGAAATTCCGGCTCGACCTATTCCGCAAGCTCTCCAGCGTCCAAGGCCTGACGGAGCAGGTGGCGCACACGCTCGCTTTGGTGAACCTGACTCGTCGTGCCGACACGCCCGTGTCCGAGCTCGCCTATGGCGAGAAGCGCAGGCTC
Source organism: Bradyrhizobium sp. WSM1417 (assembly GCF_000515415.1). Lineage (NCBI taxonomy): Bacteria > Pseudomonadati > Pseudomonadota > Alphaproteobacteria > Hyphomicrobiales > Nitrobacteraceae > Bradyrhizobium > Bradyrhizobium sp. WSM1417. The sequence goes on along the minus strand of NZ_KI911783.1, from coordinate 1,335,611 downwards.
GAAATCGGGCTCGCACTCGCCACCTCGCCGCGCCTGCTGCTGCTCGACGAGCCGCTCGCCGGCATGAGCCCGCGAGAGCGTGTCGAGACCGTCAAGCTGCTCAAATCGATCGCGCGAGGGCGCACCATGATCATCATCGACCACGACATGGATTCGCTGTTCGAGCTGGTCGAACGCGTAACGGTGCTCCAGGAAGGCAAGGTGCTGCTCGACGGCACGCCGGAGGAAATCAAGGCCAACGCCGCCGTGCAGGAAGCCTATCTCGGCGGAGTTCACGGAGAGATCGCCGCATGAGCCTGATCGAGGTCAACGGCCTGAACAGCTATTACGGGGACTCCCACATCCTGTTCGACGTCGCCATGCACGTCGCGCGTCACGAAGTGGTGGCGCTGCTCGGCCGCAACGGCGCCGGCAAGAGCACGACCCTGAAGAGCCTGATGGGCGTCGTGACGCCGCGTAGCGGCAGCGTGAAGTTCGACGGCATTGATATCGCCGGGCGAAAGAGCCACAGAATCGCCCAGGCCGGCATGCAGCTCGTGCACGAGGAGCGCCGCATTTTCGGCAGCCTGTCGGTGGAGGAAAACATCGTCCTCGCCGGCATCACCGCACCGAAACGCTGGCCGCTCGATCGGATCTACGAAATGTTTCCGCGGCTGAAGGAGCGGCGCAACAACCGCGGCACCGAGCTCTCCGGCGGCGAGCAGCAGATGCTCGCGATCGCACGGGCGTTGGTGCGCGACCCCAAGATCGTGCTGCTGGACGAGCCGTTCGAGGGGCTCGCGCCCGTCATCGTTCACGATCTCGTCAAGGCCTGCCGCGAGCTCGCCGCCGCCGGCCAGACCATCGTGCTGGTCGAGCAGAATTTGGCGGCGACGCTGGCGCTGGCGACGCGGATCTACATCATCAACAACGGACACATCGTGCACGAGGGGCCGGCGCGGGAGCTCAAGGCCCAGCCGGAGCTGCTCCAGCGCTATCTCGGCGTCTAGAGAGCGGCGATCATTCGCCTGGCGTGAGCGGCGAGCACCGTCATGTCCTCCTTGCGCGTCTGCGCCGGCAGCAGCTCGATTCCGGCCCTGACCGGCATGACGTGCATGTGCAGGTGAAAGACCACCTGGCCGCTGGCCGGCTCGCTGAACTGCTGAAGGATGATGCCCTCGGCGTCGAACGCCTTCATCGCGGCAATCGCGATCCGCTTGGCGGTTCGGGCGACCGCGGCGAGGTCGTCATCCGCGATGTCGAGGATGCCGCGCGCCGGCGCCCGGGGAACGACCAGCGTGTGCCCGGGCGAGCGCGGCATGATATCGAGGAAGGCGAGACTACGGTCGTCCCTGAAAACCTCGAAGCAGGGGATCTCGCCACGCAGGATCTTTGCGAAGACGTTCTGATCGTCGTAGGGCGTCATGGACCCTCCTTCATTGCGGGGCGCAATCTGACGCGCTCCTTTCCGTTGACGCAAGCAAGCCGCCCGGCCTATCCACGATGCCAGGCAGGATGGTTCCATTGGCGACAGATTTCGATCCCGGACATAACATCGAGAGTGCGCGGCGCGCGCTTGCAGCAAGGCTGCAATCGGCCGGCATCGAGCAGCCCGCTCTCGATGCGCGCCTGCTCGTCGGGGCTGCGCTGAGGCTTGATTTGACCGGCATGGTGACGCAGGCGGCCCGGCAACTCGCACCCGAAGAGGCTGCGCGGCTGGAAGCATATGCGCAGCGCCGGCTCGCGCATGAGCCGGTCGCCCGCATTCTGGGCTCTCGGGAATTCTGGGGCCTGCCGTTTCAGCTATCCGAGGCGACCCTGGTGCCGCGTCCCGATACCGAGACAGTGGTCGAGCTCGCGCTCGAAATCTTTCGTGGGCTCACGGGATCGGGACAGCGCCCGCGCATCGCCGATATCGGTACCGGCTCCGGCGCCATCCTGCTCGCATTCCTGCACGAAATTCCCGGCGCCTTCGGCGTCGGCACCGATCTCAGTCTGACCGCGCTCAGGACCGCGAGAGACAACGCCGCGGCTCTGGGCCTCGCCGACCGCGCCAGCTTCGTCGCCTGCTCCTACGCAACGGCGCTCCGCGGCCCGTTCGACCTCATCGTGTCGAACCCGCCCTACATCCCGTCGGCCGAAATTCCGAAACTCGACATCGAGGTACGCGAGCATGATCCGCATCTGGCGCTCGACGGCGGCAATGACGGTTACGACGCCTATCGCGCCCTGATCCCGCAGGCGGCTGAACGTCTCGCCCCCGGCGGAGCACTGATCGTCGAGGCCGGACAGGGCCAGGCCCGAAATATTGAAACCTTGATGATTGCTGCCGCGTTGGTCGTGGACAGGCCGCCCAAGGCCGATCTGGCGGGCATCCCGCGGGCGGTTTCGGCCCGGAAAATGCCCTCATAAAAGCCGGATTGGGCTGCAAAAAACCTCTTGGAATATCCCTTGGGAACGACTACCTTCCGATCAACACATCGGTGCCGGCCCCGTAGACTTACGGGCGAAAGCCGGGCTCTCGGGCGAGAGCTTACTGATAAAGGTTCCAAGCCGCAGGTCCTGTTGAGCGCGATGGCCATTTGAGCTGCGCTGCTTACCGACCGCAACGTGAACGAAAGCCTGATATTGCGCTTGAAGACTTACGCAACAAAGCAGGGCTTGTTTCGGCAGGCGATATGAATGGGTTCGCTGGCGATGGATGCTGGCGGTGGGGAACGCGTCTTTTGTTGAACGCGACGGTCGACGAACATCGGCAGGGATCAATCCGCTCTTGCGTGCGGTTGCGCGCAAGCGATGTGAACCGCTGTCATCAGGTCACTCTCGGCAATCAGTAATGCGTGCAACCTTTAGGGCTGGAATTAAAGGCAGGACATGAGAAACGGTCAGAACAAGCAGCGGATGCGCAACCGCAATAATAACAATAACAACAATAATAACCGGCGCGGCCAGAACCCGATGACCCGGGTTTACGAGTCCAACGGACCCGACATCAAGATCCGCGGCACGGCTTCGCATATTGCTGAAAAATATCTCCAGCTCGCGCGCGACGCGCGCTCCTCCGGAGACCCTGTTGCGGCCGAGAACTACTACCAGCATGCCGAGCATTATTTTCGCCTGATCGCGACGGCTCAGGAACAGTTCCGGCAGAACCAGCAGCCACGCGGCGACGAGCCCATCAGCAACAGCAGCGACGACGGCGAGGACGACGGCGAGAATTTCTCGAACTTCGGCCAGGAGCCGGGTTTTGTCCCACAGCCGCCACCACCGCCGTTCACCCGCGACCGCGACGGCCCGCGCGATCATCAGCCGCGTGATCATCAGCCGCGCGACAACCACTATCAGCGCGACAACCAGCAGCCGCGCGAGCATCGCGAACGCGACCATCGTCCGCAGCCGCAATATCAGCCCCAGCCCCAACCGCTCCCGCTGAACCAGCCCCAGCCCGTCGTCGCCGACGCCGTCAGCGTCGATCGCCTGCCCTCTTTCATCACCGGTCCGCAGCCGCAGGTGAGCGGTGGCGCACCCGGCCAGGCCGGCTTCGAAGGTGGTGGTGGTGGCGAGCGCTTTCCGCGGCGGCGGCGCCGCCCGAATGGCCCGCGCCCCGAGCGCGAAGCCGCTCCGGCCGCCTCGAGCGACGAAGTGGCCCCCGGCGAGTAAACCTTTCGCCGGACATCCTGCGCCAGATACCCTAACCTGAATCGTCCCGGCCTGTCCGGGACGGTTTGTTTTTAGCTGCGCGTCGCGGTCGTCGAGGACGGTACCAGCACCGGCTTCGCCAGTGAGGGAATCAGCCGCGCCCGTTCGCGCTTGGCGGGGATCGCGCGGTAGACTTGCTTGGTCGCCTCGACGATGTGCACGCCGGCAAAAGGCAGCGACAGCGCCGCGCCGGCGCGCTCCCACATCTGCGCGGATTTCAGCACCCAGCCGCCGGCATAGGGCGGCATGAACAGCGCCTCGCCCCAGGCGGTCGGGGTGAACCAGGTCTGGCGCAACAGGTCGGTGATCTGCGAGCGCGAATAGGGCCGGCCGTGACCGAACGGCGTGCTGTCGGTGCGGGTCCACACCCCGCGCCGGTTCGGGATCACCGCAATTACGCGACCGGACGGCGACAGCACGCGCCATGCCTCGCGCAGCAGCGCGGCCGGATCGTCCGACATTTCCAGTGCGTGGACCAGCAGGATGCGATCCACCGCGGCGTCGGGAAGCGGCAGCGAGAACTCGTCCACCAGCGAGGCGAGCGCCGGCCGTCCCGTCGGCCATTTCAGGACGCCCTGGGCCGACGGCATGAAGGCGATGCAGCGCTCCGCGTCCTCGCGGAACAACCCCAGATACGGCGTGGGATAGCCGAAGCCGAGCACCCTCTGGCCATCGACGCGCGGCCAGCGCTCCCGAATACCGCGATTGATCATTTGCCGCGCCACAATCCCGAGGCGACGGGAGTAGAACTCGCGGAGGTCGACGACATCAATGGTCATGATCGCAATGTAACATGCACGCGGTGGCTCCCGCGCGCGGAATATTGCATTGCCTGCGCAACGTTAACGCCATATTTGTCTGACGGAGCTGAGCGCGATGGAGATGACATGGCCGCCGAAATTCGTACTTTCACCTGTTTAAACGACAATTTCGGTTATCTGATCCACGATGTGGAAACCAAGGCGACGGCGTCGATCGACGCGCCGGAGGCCGGCCCCATCGTGAGGGCGCTCGAGCGCGAGGGCTGGCAGCTCACCGACATCCTGATCACCCATCATCATGGCGATCATGTCGGCGGGGTCGCCGAACTCAAGCAGAAATACAATTGCCGCGTCGTCGCGCCGCATGACAAGACCACCAAAATCGCGGACGTCGACCTGCGTGTCGCCAATGCCGAAATCGTCAAGGTCGGCAGCTTGTTGGGGCGCGTGCTGGAGACGCCCGGCCACACGCTCGACCACATCTCCTACGTGTTCGACACCGAGAAAGCGCTGTTCGCCGCCGACACGCTATTCTCGATCGGCTGCGGCCGCGTGTTCGAGGGCACCTATCCGATGATGTGGGATTCGCTTCTGAAGCTGCGTGCCCTGCCCGACGACTTCAAGCTCTATTGCGGCCATGAATACACGGCGTCCAACGTCAAGTTCGCGCTGACCGTCGACCCCGACAATGCGGCGCTGCAGGCGCGCGCGGCCGAGGTGGCGAGGCTGCGGGCCGAGAACAAGCCGACCATTCCCTCGCTGCTTGGTGACGAGAAGCGGACAAACGTGTTCCTGCGCGCCGATGAACCGTCGATCGCAGCCAGGCTGCACATGAAGGGCGCGGATGCCACCGCGGTGTTCGGCGAGCTGCGCGAGCGCAAGAACAAGTCTTGAAGAGCAAGTCCTGAAGATCAAATCCTGACGGGAATCGATGCCGACCGCAGCCGAGATCATCGCGCGCCTTGAACTCCGACCGCATCCCGAAGGCGGGCACTATCGCGAGACGTTTCGCGATCAGACCACCGACACCAACGGCCGCGCGCGCTCGACCCTGATCTACTTCCTGCTGGCGCGCGGCGAGCGTTCGCACTGGCACCGCATCGATGCTGTCGAGAGCTGGCACTATTACGCCGGCAGCCCGCTCACGCTGCGCATCGCCCATGACGGCTGCTCTCAGCACGAGGTGCGGCTCGGCTCGGACCTGTTGAACGGCGAGCGGCCACAGGCGATCGTGCCGGCGGATGCCTGGCAGACGGCAGAGACCACCGGCGAGTGGACCCTGGTCGGCTGCACCGTGGCGCCAGCATTCGAGTTCGCCAAGTTCGAGCTCGCGCCGAAGGGCTGGGAGCCCTAAGGCCCGTCGCTTCGGCTTGCACCGGCAATGACGCTACCGCTTCCGCAGCACCATGTCCTTCGCGGCGATCAGGCCGCCGCCGGCGATCAGGATCGCCGCGATGGTGATGTTGGCGCTGGCATTGGCGAATCCGGCGGCGATGAGGAAGCCGGTCGAGAGTAGCGGCGTCGCGTAGGACGCGGCGCCGAGCACGCGGATGTCGCCGCGCTTCATGCCGATGTCCCAGGCGTAGAACGCAGCACCCACCGGACCGATGCCGAGCGCGATCACGGACAGCCATTGCAAGGTCGTGTCCGGCCATACCGTGGTTTCAAGCAGGCTATGCATCAGCGCGGCGAGCACCGCGGTAGCGAGGCAGAATCCCGCGACCGCATCGGTCGGCACCGCCTTCAATCGCCGCGACAACACCGAATAGGTCGCCCACACGAACGCTGCGATGAAGGCTGCGGCCAATCCCGGCAATTGCCCCTGCGTGAAGCCGGAGGTGTTCCCGGCGAACAGCAGCACGGTGCCGACGAGGCCGAGCACGGCGCCGACGACGTGATGCACGGCAAGCCGCTCGCCCGGCAGGAACGACGAGAACAGCACGATCAGGAGCGGCCACAGATAATTCAGCAGGCCGGCTTCAGCCGGCGGCGCAAAGCGCAGCGCGAGGAAATACAGCGCGTGATAGCCGAACAGTCCGCCGACACCCACGGTCCACACGGCAAGCGGCTGACGCAGACTTTTCGCCGCCTCGCCGCGGCCGATCCAGGTGAGCAGGCCGACGAGACCGCCGATTGCGAACGTCATCGCAGCCAGCTGGAAAGCCGGGATCCTTCCGGTCGCCACCGTCATCACCGACAGCAGCGACCACATCAGGATCGCGGTCAATCCGATCAGCGTTGCGGTGCGGGGAGTCATCGATCAAAAGGCTCTGAGGACGCTTATGCCCGGCACGAGGCCGGGCATTTTCGTCTTCACTATCGCCTTGTTGCGCCTGAAGCTACAGGCATTTGGCTCAGCGACGTCCAGCGGAGAGAATTGGCGTCATCAGGCCTGGTATTGGCCGCCATTGATGGTCAGCGTCGAGCCGGTGATGAAGCCGGCCTCGTCGGCCGCCAGGAACACGACCGCGCGCGCGATCTCTTCCGGTTCGCCGAGCCGGTTGACCGGGATCTGCGGGATCACGTTCTTTTCCAGGACGTCCTTCGGCACGGCCTGCACCATTTCGGTGTTGATGTAGCCGGGACAGATCGCGTTGACGGTGATGCCGCCCTTGGCGTTCTCGAGCGCGAGTGCCTTGGTGAAGCCGATGTCACCGGCCTTCGCCGCGGAATAGTTGACCTGGCCGAACTGTCCCTTCTGGCCGTTGATCGACGAGATCGAAATGATGCGGCCGAACTTGCGCGCACGCATGCCTTCAATGACTGGACGCGTCATGTTGAACAGCGAACCGAGGTTGGTATTGATGACGGCGTTCCACTGCTCGAGCGTCATCTTGTGGAAGGCGGTGTCGCGGGTGATGCCGGCATTGTTGACGAGGACGTCGATCGGTCCGACCTCGGCCTCGACCTTCTTCACGCCCTCGGCGCAAGCATCGAAACTGCTGACGTCCCATTTGTAGACCGCGATGCCGGTCTCGGCCTTGAACTTCTCCGCCGCCGCATCGTTGCCGGCATAGCTCGCCGCAACCTTGTAGCCGGCCGCCTTCAGCGCCTTGCTGATCGCAGCTCCGATGCCCCGCGTACCACCCGTCACCAATGCAACACGTGCCATATCGTATTTCCTTCCCTTGGACTCTTCGGACGTTTCTGAGTGATTGTTTTTAAGTGCGGATTATGGGGGACGTTTGACGGACATCAAGAACAAAACGCCCGGCGTCGAGCCGGGCGTTTCTCTTTAGTCGAGGCTTGTACGGTTGCGAAGAATATTTGATTTGCAACCGCTGCCTTTTTAATCGCGTGCAACGCACTCAGCCACGCGTGCAGCGCACGCGAAATTGCGCGTCACTATCTCAGTCGCGCGCCACACACATCGCGATACCCATGCCGCCGCCGATGCACAGCGTGGCGAGGCCCTTCTTCGAATCCCGCTTCTGCATCTCGTGCAGCAGCGTCACCAGCACGCGCGCGCCGGAGGCACCGACCGGATGGCCGATCGCGATCGCGCCGCCGTTGACGTTGACCTTCGAAGTATCCCAGCCGAGATCCTTGTTGACGGCACAAGCCTGCGCCGCGAAGGCTTCGTTGGCCTCGATCAGGTCGAGATCGCCGACGTTCCAGCCGGCCTTCTTCAGCGCGGCACGCGAGGCCGGGATCGGGCCCGAGCCCATGATCTTCGGATCGACGCCCGCCTGCGCCCAGGACACGATGCGCGCGAGCGGCTTCTTGCCTTCCTTGGCGGCCTGCTTGGCGGTCATCAGCACCACGACGGCGGCGCCGTCATTGATACCCGACGCAGAGCCCGCGGTGACCGTGCCGTCCTTCTCGAAGGCCGGACGGAGCTTCGCCATCGCGTCGACCGTTGCGCCATGGCGCGGATATTCGTCGGCGCTGACGACGACATCGCCCTTGCGTCCCTTGATGGTGACGGGAACGATTTCGTCGTTGAATCTACCGGCCTTCTGCGCGGCTTCGGCCTTCTGCTGCGAGGCGACCGCGAACTCGTCCTGCTGGGCGCGAGTGATCTGCCACTGCCGCGCGACGTTCTCGGCGGTGTTGCCCATGTGATAGCCGTTGAAGGCGTCCCACAGACCGTCCTTGATCATGGTGTCGATGAATTCGACTGCACCCATCTTGACGCCGCCACGCAGATACTGGGCGTGCGGAGCCATGCTCATGGATTCCTGGCCGCCGGCGACCACGATCTCGGAATCGCCGTTGAGCAGTGCCTGATAGCCGAGCGCAACGGTGCGCAGGCCCGAGCCGCAGAGCTGGTTGACGCCCCAGGCCGGGCTCTCGACCGGAATGCCGGCATTGATCGAGGCCTGACGGGCCGGGTTCTGGCCTTGGGCGGCGGTCAGGATCTGGCCCATGATGACTTCGGAGACCCGGCCGGGCTCGATGCCGCCGCGCTCCAGCGCGGCCTTGATGGCGATGGCCCCGAGATCATGGGCGGGAAGGGTTGCGAACGCTCCGTTGAAGCTTCCGACCGGGGTGCGGGCGGCGCTGACGATGACGACATCGTCTGACATGGGCATCTCCTGGGTTGTATGGGGGCAGACGGGGCTGGGGAAACGGCTCGCCAGTCTCGGACGGCATCCTGTTAACGTCGTTGAGGCATGTCAATCGGCCGGCGGCCGAATTCATCCCGCAGCGCATTCAAAATAGCGTTCTTGGCGCTTTCGCAAGCACGTTTTTGCTGCCCGATTAACCGTGGCGCACAAAACGGTAGCGTGACCCCCTTGAAAATGCTTATTTTGTTGCGTTGCGTACTCTTCCCGCCCTGCGGCATAGCCCGTCAGGTTCCCGTTCTCCGCGTCTTGCAAGTGAGAGCCCATGGCGAAATCAGACCAACCCACCACCATCAAGAAATACGCGAACCGCCGGCTCTATAACACCGGGACGAGCACCTACGTGACGCTGGAAGACCTCGCCTCCATGGTCAAGGACGGCGAAGATTTCCTGGTCTACGACGCCAAGACCGGCGACGACATCACCCGCTCCGTGCTTGCCCAGATCATCTTCGAGCAGGAGAACAAGGCCGGCCAGAATCTGCTCCCGACCACCTTCCTGCGCCAGCTGATCCGCTTCTACGGCGACAGCATGCAGATGGTGGTGCCGAAATATCTGGAGCAGGCCATCGCGTCGCTGACGCAGGAGCAGGAGAAGTTCCGCAAGCAGATCGCCACCTCGCTGTCCGGAACCCCGTTTGCGCCGCTGGAGGAACAGGTCCGCCGCAACATGGAGCTGTTCCAGCAGACCTTCTCGATGTTTAAGCCTTTCGCGCCCGGCGCGGCCCGCCCCGCGGGCTCCGCGGAGCCGGCGCCCGAGCCGACCGCCGAAGCCCCGAAGGACAGCAACATCGACGATCTGCGCCAGCAGATGAAGGACATGCAGGAACGCCTCGAGCGGATGTCGAAGAAGGACGAGTAGATCGTCCCTCTGCGCCGGCTCCCCCAAGCCGGAGGACGCGCCATGTCCGACCGAAGCACCCATTGGGACAATGTCTACGCCATCAAGGGCGAAGCCGAGGTCAGCTGGTTTCAGAACAGTCCGGCGACTTCGCTCGCGATGATCAGAGCGGCCAATCCAGGCAGCGAGGCTGCCATCCTCGACGTCGGCGGCGGCGCATCGCGGTTGGTCGATGCTCTCCTGCTGGAGGGATATCGCGACGTCGCTGTACTGGATCTCTCTGCCAAAGCGCTTGACGCTTCCAAGAAGCGAATCGGCGCAGCCGCTTCAACCGTCGACTGGATCGTTGCCGACGCCACGACATGGCACCCGGCAAAGACATACGACCTATGGCACGATCGGGCGGCGTTTCACTTCCTGACCGATTCCCGCGACAGGACCGCATACATCGAGCGGCTGCGGTCGGCGGTTGCGCCCGGCGGCCACGTCATCATTGCGACGTTTGCGCTCGACGGTCCCGAGACGTGCAGCGGCCTGCCGGTGCAGCGTCATGACAGCGCAAGCCTTGCGGCGGAGCTCGGGCCGAGCTTCGAGCTGGTCGAAACGCGCAACGAGGCACACCACACGCCGTGGAATTCGACGCAGGCGTTTCAGTTCAGCCGGTTCAAGCGACGCAGCTAGGACAGCGCGGATCAAGCCGCCAGCTTCACCGCATGGGCAAAGTCCCAATAGAGCTCGCGCGCCCGAATGTAGAGCGGGCCCGGCTTCAGCTCGCGATCGTCGATGCGGATCACCGGCGCGACTTTCGCGAAATTGCCCGTAGAAAAGATCTCGTCGGCCGCGAGGAAGTCGGCGTAATGCAGCGTCTTCTCGACCACGGTGGCGCCGTCGGCACGAAGCAGGCTGATGACGCGCTGGCGGGTGATGCCGTTGAGGAAGGTGCCGTTCGGCACCGGCGTGTAGACCACGCCCTCCTTGGCCATGAACACGTTGGAATTGCCGAACTCCGCGACGTTGCCGAGCATGTCTAGCATCAGCGCGTTCTGGAAGCCGCGCGAGGCGGCTTCGGCAAGCGCGCGCGAATTGTTCGGATAGAGACAGGCGGCCTTGGCCTCGACCGGGGCGCATTCGGCGGTGGGCCTGCGGAACGGCGACAGCGTGATCGCGTTGCCGACGGGTTTCGGCATCGGCGCCTCGTAGATGCACAGGCACCAATCGGTGGTCTCGGGATCGAACAGCACGCCGCCGCCCGAGCCGTTCCGCGCCCAGTACATCGGACGGACATAGAGCTCGGTCTTCGGCGCAAAGCGCGCGATGCCCTCGTTTGCGAGTGTCATCCAGGTTCCGGTATCGACCACCGGCTTCAGCCCAAAGTTGATCGCGGACTGATTGGCGCGGGCGACGTGGCGGTCGAGATCGGGCGCGACGCCTTCGAACGCCCGCGCGCCGTCGAACACCACCGAGCCGAGCCAGGCCGCATGCGTGCGCGGACCCATGATCGGCACATTTCCGTCATGCCATTTGCCCTCGAAGAAGGTCCAGCTCGGCGAATATGCGATGGGCTTTTTGATCTCGGCCATGACCGGCCTCTCCCTTGGCGTGGTGCCGCATTATAGCGCCACTATTGGGCGCAATTTCTAAATGATTCCCTGCGGGAAAATGGTGAGTTACCCTCCCGGGAGGGGAAAGGAAGCACCATGCCGCTCGATCCGCTCGCAAAGCGTTTGTTGACCATGATGGCTGCGGCTGCGCCGCTGGCACGGAGCCGGCCCAGCGTGGAGGCACGGCGGCAATCGTTGGCAAAGCTGATGCAGTTTGCGCGCGCCGATGCGCCTGGCGTGACGACGTCCGACGGCATGCTGCCTGGTTCCGGCGGCGCGCTGCCCTATCGCCTCTATTCACCGGCAGGCGCCGATGATCGCGCGCCCGGCTTCGTGTTCTTTCACGGCGGCGGGCTGGTTGCCGGCAGCATTGCCACGCATGACCGCATCGCGGCGGCGCTGGCACATGCGACCGGCTGCCGTCTCGTTTCGGTCGACTACCGGCTGGCGCCCGAGCACAAATTCCCCGCAGCCGTGGACGATGCGATCGCTGCCACCGAATGGGTGGCGCGCGAGGCCGCATCGCTCGGCATCGACGCCGGGCGTCTGGTGATCGGCGGCGATTCGGCCGGAGCAACGCTCGCTGCCGTCGTGTGCCAGGAGGCGGCGCAGACAGCTGGGCTCTCCATCGTCGCGCAATGCCTGATCTGCCCCGTGCTGGATTTCGAGGAGGCCTCGCCTTCGCGCGAGGCGTTCGCCGAGGGGCACCTGATCGACCGCGTCACGATCGAAGCCGATCTCGCTGACTATCTGCCCGAGACGCTGGACGCTGCCGATCCCCGCATCTCGCCCCTGCGCGGGACACGGCTTGCGGGCCTGCCGACCGCCATCATCCACACCGCCGAGTTCGACCCGATGCGCGACGAGGGCAATGCCTATGCGCGCAAGCTGCTCGCCGCCGGCGTCACGGTCGAGCACGTCTGCCACGACGGCATGGTCCACAATTTCCACGCCATGGGCGCAATTCTGCCGCAGGCGCAGCTCGTGCTGTCGCAGATCGGTGAGCAGGTCAGGCGGGCGGTGGGGACGTGAAGCTCCTGGTCTTGCCCGCAACGGGAGAGGAAAGAGAATGCCTCACGCTCTCGCCTCGATGACAGAACGCGCCGCCGCGACGTAGTTTGGCCAATGCGCGTCCGCATAACGCTCGGCCTGTCGCACGCAGGTGACGTCGGGCGCATGCGCAGCCGCGATCATGCGCGCAAAGCGCTCTTCGGCGACCGTCACGTCATCGGCTGCGGTCGAGGGCGCGGCTCCAGCGGCGGCCGGCGCAACGGCGAGTCCCGCCAGTCCGGCGAGCAGGATGCGGCGTGACGTGTCCATGGCTGTCGTTCCCTCTTCATTGCACTTCGATCGTGACCGGCGATGCGTCGCCATGGCGGCGGCAGGGTACCGTGACGCTTCCGTCCAGTCCAGCAGCTGGGCAGCGCGGTCAGTCCGGCACCGGCACGTCGAACGTGTTCAGCGTGACCGACACCATGCAGTAAACGCCGACGAGATAGGACAGTTCGGCCGCGCCGTGCTCGCCGAATTCCTTGACCGCGGCCCGATAAGTCAGTTCCGGCAGCACGCCGCCGCTGACCAATGCGGACGCCACGTCGTAGGCGACCGCTTCCTGCTTGGTGAGATCGACCGGCCGCTGTCCGGCGACGATGGTCGCGAGCTTCTCGTCGGAGAGGCCGCGCTGCTCGGCGACCAGCACATGCGCATAGAGTTCGTAGCCGGAGCGGAAATGCGAGCCGGTGACGAGGATCGCGACCTCACGCACCGGCGCCGGCAGCAGCGGGTTCGCCGCGATCGCCTTGACCAGCTCCCACACCGGCTTGCCGAAGCGAGGCTCACGGATCCAGGGATTCCAGGGCCCGAGCAGCGCGCCATCGTCGCGCATGTTCACAAAGCCCTTGAAGTGGTCCTTGATACCCGCTCGCATGTCGTCATAGAGCGGCTTCTGTTCGGCACTCAGGTTTTTCGGATCGAGAATCGGAAGGCGCACGGCAGGTCTCCTCGTTGAGAAGCCGCGAAACTCGCCCGCACGCGCGCGCAAGGCAAGTGAAGTTGCCGTGACGGCCGTGCAATCTTGCAAATGGCGGGGAAGCGCCAGCTATCAGGCCTCAGGATTTCGCAAGTTCTGCGGATTCGTGACGTCTTCGAACTCAAGCGCCAGTGGCTGCGCTGTATCGAGGAACGACGACAAGGCCGCCTCGAACGGCGCTGGATCGAGACCGCGCGCTTTCAGCCAGGCGGGCTCATAATAGGTCTGCCGGTAGCGCTCGCCGGAATCGCAGATCAGCGTCACCAGCGATCCCATCTGATTCGCCTTTCGCATGTCCGAGGCGAGCCGGCACAGCGCCAGGAAATTGGTGCCCGTAGAGCCCCCCACCGCGCGGCGCAGCCGGCGCGATAGCACGTTCATCGCCGCGATCGTCGCCGCATCCGGGATCTTCATCATGCGGTCGACCACGCCCGGCACGAAGGAGGGCTCGCAGCGCGGCCGCCCGACACCTTCGATCAGCGAGGGGCGGTCGCAAACATGGGAGCGGTCCTGCGAGCTGAAGCAGTCGAAGAAAGCGGAATGCTCGACATCGGCGACGCACAGCCGTGTCGGATATTGGCGATAACGCAAATAGCGTCCGATGGTGGCCGAGGTGCCGCCGGTGCCCGCGCCCATCACGATCCAGTCCGGCAGCGTGCGCGGCTCGCCCTGCAATTGCGTGAAGATGGATTCGGCGATGTTGTTGTTGCCGCGCCAGTCGGTGGCGCGCTCCGCGAAGGTGAACTGGTCCATGTAGTGGCCGCCCAGCCGTGCGGCCAGCGCGCCGGCCTCCGCATACAGCGCGCGGCCGTCGTCGATCAGATGGCAGTTACCGCCGTAATGCTCGATCGCGGCGATCTTCTCGGCCGAGGTCGTGCGCGGCATCACGGCATAGAAGGGCACGCCGATCATCTGCGCGAAATAGGCTTCCGACACCGCGGTCGATCCCGACGAGGCCTCGACGACAGGCGTGCCTTCGCGGATGTGGCCGTTGCAGAGCGCGTAAAGAAAGAGCGAGCGCGCCAGCCGGTGCTTCAGGCTGCCGGTCGGATGCGTCGACTCGTCTTTCAGATAGATGTCGATGCCTGATAGCGCCGGCACGATCAGCCGGATCAGATGCGTGTCGGCCGTGCGGCACTGGTCGGCCTCGATCGCGGCGACCGCCTCGTCGACCCATCCGCGCCGATAGGCCGGTCCGGCCGCATTGAGGTGGCGGAAGGGGAATGGCTGCATCAGTTGAACCTCTCATGATGCCGATCGCGCATCAATAGCTTCCGCTCAAAACTCCAGCGGCGCGTTGTCGACGACTTCCTTCATCACGAAGAAGGTGCGGGTCTGGCGCACGCCGGGCAGCGCGATCAGCTGCTCGCCGTGGATGCGGTTGAAGTCCTCCATGTCGCCGACGCGGATCTTGAGGAAATAGTCGAAGTCGCCAGCGACGAGGTGACAGTCGAGCACGAATTTCAGCCTGGTGATCGCCTGCTCGAAGATCGCAAAGCTTTCCGGCGTCGAACGGTCGAGCACGACGCCGACCATCACCAGCGTGCCTTTGGCGACCTTCTTCGGCGCGACCATGGCGCGGACGGCGGCGATGAAGCCGTGCTCGAACAGCCGCTGGGTGCGGCGATGGCAGGTGGCGGGGCTGATGGCGACGGTTTCGGCCAGCTCCGCGTTGCTGAGCCGGCCGTTATTTTGCAGCAATCGCAACATCTTAAGGTCGATACGATCGAGGCGGGCGGACATGGAAGAAAATTCCGTGATGAACATCTGTTCCGGAAGGAATAGCACGTATTGGCGCTGTTATCGCAAGATCGCGCGCAACAGACCCGCCATATTTG
Organism: Bradyrhizobium sp. WSM1417; assembly: GCF_000515415.1. Taxonomy (NCBI): domain Bacteria; kingdom Pseudomonadati; phylum Pseudomonadota; class Alphaproteobacteria; order Hyphomicrobiales; family Nitrobacteraceae; genus Bradyrhizobium; species Bradyrhizobium sp. WSM1417. The sequence goes on along the minus strand of NZ_KI911783.1, from coordinate 1,320,295 downwards.
AAAGCACCTTTTTGCAGAGCGATGCTAGCGTTTTACGCAGACATTGACGCCAATCGGGATGACCTGACGATGCTTGAAAAATTCGCGCGCTATCCGCTGACCTTTGGTCCGACGCCCATCGAGAAGCTGGAGCGGCTGTCGAAGCATCTCGGCAGCAATGTCGAGGTCTATGCCAAGCGCGAGGACTGCAATTCCGGGCTCGCCTATGGCGGCAACAAGCTGCGCAAGCTCGAATACATCATCCCCGACGCGATCGCCTCGAACGCCGACACGCTGGTCTCGATCGGCGGCGTGCAGTCCAACCACACCCGCATGATCGCGGCCGTCGCGGCCAAGATCGGCATGAAGTGCCGCCTGGTGCAGGAAGCCTGGGTGCCGCACGAGGACGCCGTCTATGACCGCGTCGGCAACATCATGCTGTCGCGCATCATGGGTGCCGACGTGCGCCTGGTCGACGACGGCTTCGACATCGGCATTCGCAAGAGCTGGGAGGAGGCGATCGAGGAGGTGAAGGCGGCGGGCGGCAAGCCCTATGCGATTCCCGCCGGCGCCTCCGTGCACAAATTCGGCGGCCTCGGCTATGTCGGCTTCGCCGAGGAAGTGCGCAAGCAGGAAACCGAACTTGGCTTCAAGTTCGACTACATCGTGGTCTGCACCGTCACCGGCTCGACCCATGCCGGCATGCTGGTGGGCTTCGCCGCCGATGGCCGTGCGCGAAAGGTGATCGGCATCGACGCCTCCTTCACCCCGGCGCAGACCAAGGCGCAGGTGCTCTCGATCGCGCAGAACACGGCCAAGCTCGTCGAACTCGGCCAGGACCTCGTCGCCGACGACGTCGTGCTGATCGAGGATTATGCTTATCCCGCCTATGGCGTGCCGTCGGAAGAAACCAAGGAGGCGATCCGCCTCACCGCGCGTCTCGAAGCCATGATCACCGATCCCGTCTACGAGGGCAAGTCGATGCAGGGCCTGATCGACCTTACGCAGAAGGGCTATTTCGAGAAGGGCGCAAAGATCCTCTACGCGCATCTCGGCGGCGCGCCGGCGCTGAACGGCTACGGGTATGCGTTCAGGAACGGCTGAGGTTGCCCGCCTCGCGCCTCATTCACCGCTGTCGTCCCGGCCTAGTGCGCAATTGCGCACGGGGGCCGGGACCCATAACCCCAGGGAGCAGTTTGGCGAAGAGCGTCGTCGCGCGTGCCCCAAGACAAATCACGCGGTATGGATCCCGGATCTGCGCTCCACTTCGCTGCGCTTGTCCGGGATGACGATGTGGAGAGAGTTGGCGCGCTAACAACCGCCAACGCGCCCTACCGTGTCCTGACAATCTGCAGCAGCTCGTCGCCGTAATGCTCGAGCTTCTTGTCGCCGATCCCAGGCACATTGCGCAGCTCATCCAGCGTGGTCGGCCATGCGCGAACGATGCCGTCGATGGTGGCGTCGTGCAGCACGACGTAGGCCGGCACGCCACGTTCGCGGGCAATATCCGAGCGCCACGCTCGTAGCCGCGTGCGCAGCTCGGGATCAACATCGCCCTGCGGCGCATCGGCCGCCGGCGCCAGATCACCGCGGCGGGACTTGGCGCGGCTTGATCGGATCCGGGCGCCGGGCGCTTCCTCGCGCAGCCACACTTCCGTTTCGCCCCGTAGCACGCCGCGCGACGATTCCGTCAGCTTCAGCGCGCCGAAAGCTTCGCTGTCACTCAGCAAATGTCCCATCGCCACAAGCTGCCGCAGCACCGTGCGCCACTGCTTCTCGTTGAGCTCGCGTCCGATGCCGAACACCGTCAGCTTGTCGTGACCGAACTGCGTCACCTTCTCCGTGAGGCGTCCGATCAGCACGTCGATGAGGTGCATCGCGCCGAAACGCTGCCCGGTGCGATAGGCGCAGGATAGCAGTTTTTGCGCCAGCACCTTGCCGTCGCGCATTTTCGGCGGCGTCAGGCAATTGTCGCAATTGCCGCAGCCCTCGCCCATCACGATCTCGCCGAAATAGGCGAGCAGCCGCCGGCGCCGGCAGTGCGGCGTTTCGGCAAGGCCAACGAGCGCGTCGAGCTTGCCGATCGAGACCCGCTTGAATTCCTCGGAGCCGCTCGACTCGTCGATCATGCGGCGCTGCTGCACGATGTCCGAGAGACCGTAGGCCATCCAGGCCGCCGACGGCTTGCCGTCGCGGCCGGCGCGCCCTGTCTCCTGGTAATAGGCCTCGATGCTCTTGGGCAGATCGAGATGCGCGACGAAGCGCACGTCGGGCTTGTCGATGCCCATGCCGAAGGCAATGGTCGCGACGATGACGATGCCGTCCTCGTTGAGGAAGCGGTCCTGGTTGCGCGAGCGCACGCTGCCGTCGAGCCCGGCGTGATAGGGCAACGCCGCAATGCCGGCGTCGTCGAGCGCGGCGGCGACCTCCTCGACCCGTTTGCGGGACAGGCAATAGACGACGCCCGCATCCCCTGCGTGACGCTCCCGGATGAAATCCTTGAGCTGCGACACCGCGTTGCGCTTGTCGATGATCTCGTAACGGATATTGGGACGATCGAAGCTGGAGACGAAGTGCGGACTGTCTGCAAGCTGAAGCCGCTCGACGATCTCCTTGCGGGTCAACTCGTCGGCAGTCGCGGTCAGCGCGATACGCGGCACGTCGGGAAAGCGCTCGGCGATGATGGACAGGCCGACATATTCGGGGCGGAAATCATGGCCCCATTGCGAGACGCAATGCGCCTCGTCGATCGCGAACAGCGCCACCTTCGCCCGGGCCAGCAGCGCCAGGCAGCGCGGCGTCACCAGTCGCTCCGGCGCGACATAGAGCAGGTCGAGATCACCCGCGATCAGGCGCCGCTCGATGTCGGAGGCTTCCTGCGGGGTCAGCGACGAGTTCAGCGCGGCGGCGTTGACCCCGGCTTCGAGCATGGCAGCGACCTGCTCGCGCATCAGCGCAATCAAGGGCGACACCACGACACCGCAGCCTTCGCGCAGCAGCGCCGGCAATTGATAGCACAGCGACTTGCCGCCGCCGGTCGGCATCAGCACCAGGCAATTGCCGCCGTCCGTGACGTGCCGGATGATCTCGCCCTGAGCGCCGCGGAACCCGGGCAGGCCGAACACCGAACGCAGCACCGACAGCGCATCGCGGCCGTGGGCCGGCGCAGGCAGCGGAGCGGTGGAAGGAGAGGACATGGGCATGTCGGGGTGAGGCCGTGAGATTCGTCACAAGGCCAGTCGCATGACCGCGCAGGCGTGGCAAGGCTGTTTGGGGGACTTACACCGCTGCTTCCGCTCCCTCTCCCCGTTCTTACGGGGAGAGGGAGCGGGGTGAGGGGCTTCTCTCCACATCTGAGATTGCCGATGAACCTGTACCCCCTCACCCGAATTCGATCTCCGATCGAACTCGACCTCTCCCCGCAAGCGGGGCGAGGTAAGAAAGCTACGCCCCGATCCTTCGCAGCGCTTCCGCGACCGTCACGATCGGCATGTTGCGCTTCCCGGCCGCCCGCAGCGCATGGCGCATCAGGTCCGGCGTACAGCCATACGGGCTCGGCGCGTTGGCGACGTCATGACCGTAGAAGATCAGCCATCCACCGCTCTCGACCGCCTCGTCGAAATAGCGATCGACGCCCGCGCTATCGATCTCGCAATCGACCAGCGGCGAGGCCCGCAGGAACTGGAGATCGATGACGTCGCGATTGACGCCGGGAAGGATGCCGCGCGCCGAACGGAAGGTCTTGGCGAGCTGCGGCTTGCGCCACACCGACGCGATGCCATAGGGGTAAGCGAAATTTTCCAGCGTGATCGAGGAATCGATGCCGCGAAAATGGCTGCGGTTTCGCTCGATCTCGCGGGCCATGGTGGTCTCGTCGAGATTGACCGCACTCAGGTGCGAGAAGGTATGGCAGGCAATCTCGTGTCCGGCCCGGTGAAGCCGCACGATCGCGTCGTTCGACAGGCCGTGCCAATGGTCCGAGGGACGATCGACCAGGCTGCCGGCGAGATAGAACGTACCGCGGCCGCCATGCTGCTCCAGAAGCCCGGCGCCCTCGCCTGCAGCGCTATCGGGGGCATCGTCGAAGGTGAAGCTCACCATGGGCGCATGCACGGGCAGCCGGTGCGGCGCGGCGCGGAAATGCCGGGCGAGCCGATTGCTCACGCGTCCCTGGAGTGCCGACCACACGACTCGCATTTCCTGTCTGCCCCGCCCCTCACTGAAGCATTCGTGCGCTGCTCGAGGCAAGCTTCACACTTCGTTAGTCCTAATATCGACCCCGTCGTCCCGCCCTAACGCGCGAGCACCGACGCGTCGGTCCCCGCGCCGAGATATTGCAGCCAGTTCCGGAACAATGCCGCCGCGGCGCTGCCCGCGGCGATATCGGCACGCAAAGTCAGCGCCGGCAGTTCGTTACTGAGCGCGGGGTGCCGCTGGTGCCTGGCCTGTTTCTCGAAACGGACCAGCTTCTCTTCCGTCGAACCGTCAAAATAGCTGACGGGCAAATGCGGATAATTGTCGCGCTCACGCGCGAGATAACGGCCGATGTCGCGCAGATATTCACGCTGAAGCGACAACGCGTCGTATTCCGGATGGCCCTGGAAGAACACGAATCGGCTGGCATATTGGCGGACGAAGATATCGACGCCGGCCTTTGCCGAACGCGTCAGCACCTGGTAGCCGGCCTGCGCGAGGTCGCTCTCGGCGATCTCGTTGAGACGCGAATGCGAAACCTTGAGGGGAGCAGGCGCGGCCCGCGTCAGCGGATCGCCGGTCACGGCGTCGCAGTCGAAAATGCCGTGACATTTAGTGGCGAGCGGCCGCCGTTCGATGCGGTCGAGATGCAGCACCGCGACATGCGCAGCGAGGCACGACCAGATTGTCGAGCGCGTGTTGACCTTGGCCCAGTCGATCAGCTCGGTGAGGTCGCGCCAATACGGTTCCTGGTCGAGCTCGGGCGCAACCGGCTCGGCGCCGGTCACGATCAAGCCGTCGAACTTGTGGCGCCTCAGCTCGGTGAGGTCCGAATATTCGCTCTCGACATGCCATCTCGCTTCCGGCGAGCGCTTGACCGAGGGTAGCGAGAAGCAGTGAAAGCGGATGCGGCGCGGACCTGCCGCGGCTTGCAGCAGCTTCATGAACTGCCGCTCGGTCGCCTTCAGCGCCGGATCCGGCATGTTGTTGATCAAGCCGATGGTGAGCTCGGTGCCGCCGTGCTCGCGCGCCAGATCGCCCGCTCCTGGCACCAGCGCCGGGCTCGATATGGCTTGATCCCTGTCGATCAGGATCGTCATCGGCGCCGCCGCCTACTCCGCGGCCTGGAGGCGCGCGGACGGGCAGGCCTTTTCCAGCGCCTGGTCGAGGTCCTCGATGATGTCCTGGCAATGCTCGATGCCGATCGACAAGCGGATCGTTTCCGGCAGCACCCCGGCGACCCGCTGCTGCTCCGCCGACATCTGCCGGTGCGTGGTCGAGGCCGGATGGCAGGCCAGCGACTTGGCATCGCCGATATTGACGAGGCGCGTGATCAGCTTCAGCGCATCGTAGAAGGACTTGCCGGCTTCCATCCCGCCCTTGATGCCGAAGGTGAACAGCGACGAGGCGTTGCCGTCGAGATATTTCTGCACCAGCGGATAATAGGGACTGTCCGGGAAACCGGTGTAGTTGACCCAGGCCACGCGCGGATCCTTGCGCAGGAATTCGGCGACCTTGCGGGCGTTCTCGCAGTGGCGCTCCATGCGCAGCGCGACGGTTTCGATACCCTGAAGCAGCAGGAAGGCGTTGAACGGCGACAGCACCGAACCCATGGTGCGCTGATAGATGCTGCGCGCGCGCTCGATATAGGCCGTGCGGCCGAAGCGCTCGGCATAGACGAGGCCGTGATAGGAGGCGTCCGGCTTGTTGTAGCCGGGGAAGCGATCGGCGTGCTTGGCCCAGGGGAAATTTCCGGAGTCGACGATGGCGCCGCCGAGCGTGGTGCCGTGGCCGCCCAGAAACTTCGTCAGCGAATGCACCGCGATGTCGGCGCCGTAATCGAACGGCTTGAGCAGGATGGGTGTTGCAACGGTATTGTCGACGATCAACGGCACGCCATGGGCGTGGGCGATCTTCGCCAGCGCTTCGATGTCGCAGACATTGCCGGCGGGATTGCCGATGGTTTCGGCGAACACGGCGCGGGTGTTCTCGTCGATCAGCTTTTCGATCGCCTCGGGCTTGTCGCTCTCGGCGAAGCGGCCGGTGATGCCCTGCCGCGGCAGGATGTGCGAGAGCAGCGTATGCGTGGTGCCGTAGAGCTGCGGCACGGAAACGATGTTGCCGCCGTGATCGGCGACATTGACGAAGGCGAAATGCAGCGCGGCCTGTCCCGTCGCGACTGCAAGCGCGCCGACGCCGCCCTCGAGCTCGGCGATACGCTTCTCCAGCACCGCGCTGGTCGGATTGGCGATGCGGCTGTAGCGATAGCCTTCGGTCTCGAGATTGAAGAGCGCCGCGCCGTGATCGGCGCTGTCGAAGGCGTAGGCCGCGGTCTGGTAGATCGGCACGGCAACCGCGTGCGTGGTGGCTTCGGGCTCGTAGCCGGCGTGAATAGCGATCGTCTCATTGCGCATCGTGCCACCTCCGCGTGGAGCGGGCCGCACTTATTGGCCTGTATGAGGCATGTGCGTTGTCCGCCGTCCCTCTGTTAGAGGCGGGTGGTAAAGCGGACAATAATTCGTCTAGAGATCGAGGAAGTAACCCTAACGGTTGTTGGGGAATTGGCTAAAATTCGAGTCAAATTGGATTAATGAAGTTTTGCGCCGCCGGCTGAGTGGCTTTCCTTCTCCCCTTGTGCAGGGGAGAAGGTGAAACCTTCGCTGCCCTGTCAGTCCATCTGTTCCCATAGGCGATGGGCGAGCACGCCGGCCCGCTTCTCGATCGCGGCTGCCGCATCGAGTGCGAGGTCCTCGCGATAACGCCCGGCAATGAGCTGCACGCCGATCGGCTTGCCATCGTGCAGCGTCACCGGCACCACGGCGCCGGGCAGCCCCAGCACGTTGATCGCGGAGATGAAGCGGATCTCGCCCCAGAAGATCTCGCGCACGCGCTCGGGGCTGACAGTGTCCTCGCGCGGGCCCGGAATCGGCTTCACCGTGGTCGGTGCCAGTACTACCGGATACTCCTCGAAGAACAATTGCCAGGCACGGATATGGCCGTTGCGCGCGGCGGTCGCCTGCATCCAGGCCTTGAGGTCGAGCAAATTGGCCTTGGCTTTCATGCCGCCCCACGCCTTGTGGAAGTCTTCGGACGTCACCTTCAACATGCCGGCTTCCTGCATCACCATCGTCTCGTTGGTGATGATGTCGCACCAGGTCTGCCAGACGCCGTCGATATCGGGCACGTCGACCTCGCTGACCCGATAGCCGGAACGCTCCAGATGATCGGCGGCCTGGCGCAACGCCGCCGCGACGTGCGGATCGACCTCCATGTCTTCAGGTATCCTGGCCAGCGCGACCTTGATCGGCCCCTTCGGCTTCGGCCCCGCCAGCGGCGCCGGCACCCACCAGGGATCGCGCGGATCGCGCTGGCTCATCACCTCCAGCGCGAGTCTGACGTCGGCGACGTGGCGGGCGAGCGGCCCCTGCGCCGACATCAGATGCGCCAGCATCGGCCGCTCGGCGGTTGCGCTTGCGTTGAACGCGGGAATACGCCCCTGTGTCGGCTTGATGGTCGTAACGCCGTTGCAATGCGCCGGCCAGCGCAGCGAGCCGCCGATGTCGTTGCCGTGCGCGATGGTGCCGATGCCGGCGGCGACGGCCGAACCCGCACCGCCCGAGGAGCCCCCGCAGGTGATATCCGGATCCCAGGGATTGAGCGTCAGCCCGTGCAAGGGATTGTCGGTAAAGCCGCGGAAGGAGAATTCCGGCGTGTTGGTGAGGCCGATGACGATCGCACCGGCCTTCTTCAGGTTGCGTACTACGGGCGAATCCGACGGCGCGATGAGGTCCTTGTTGGCGGGAACGCCGTTGAAATTCGGACGGCCTTCGTAGTCGACATTCTCCTTGATCGTGATCGGTACGCCATGCAGAAGGCCGAGTTCGCCGCCCTTCGCGCGCCGCTTGTCGGCCGCATGCGCGGCGGCCAGCGCCTCCTCCGAGAGATCCACGACGACGGCGTTCAGCCTCGGATTGACGGCACGCATGCGGTCGAGATGCGCCTCGACGGTCTCGACCGCGGAAATGGCGCCGGAGCGGATTGCGGCTGCGGTCTCGACTGCCGACCATTGCCAGGCCGGGCCCTTGGGACGGCGCGGTGCGGACGATTTGCGCGCGGCGGCCTTCTTGACCGGCTTGGTTGCAGCCTTCGCAACCTTGCCCTTGCGAACGGCGCTTTTCCTGCCGGAGGTCTTCGCTGCTTTCTTTGCAGCAGTTTTCTTCCTGGTCACCGTCTTCTTCGCCACGTCGCATCTCCTCAAATTGCGCCGCGGAAGTTATGGAGGTTCCATGACCGTGTACAGGCGCGTTTCTGCATGCCGCGCTGTCGCGACGCGTTGGCGCGGCCGACGGCGCGCGAGAGACGCTCATGAGCTTTGGGTCTTCCCATGACCCTCATGCTGATTGAATGACGTAGCGAACTAGCCGCCGAGATTTCCGCATCGCGACTAGCTTTTTGACGCGGCTATTTGGACAGCGACAAACTAGAGCATCTGCCTGCGCGGCCGCATCGCCATGGCGGCAGCGACCACCGATGAAGGGTGTCGCGGACGGGCGCGAGGTACGGGAGGTATAGATTGGCCGGACACGGGGCTGATGGCGGAGAGAGTGGGATTCGAACCCACGGTACGGTTTCCCGCACACACGCTTTCCAAGCGTGCGCCTTAAGCCACTCGGCCATCTCTCCGGAGCGCACTCTCTTGAAGGGGCGCCGGTGATTTTGCAAGGGATCGCGGGGAAATCGGGTGATTTTTCCGTAAGATATTGTATTTTATAGACAATATCAGGCGCCACGCCAACGCTCGTAATGGCCCGCTCGCTGAACCGGCGGCCGGTTTGACGCGACGATTCACTCAAGAGCGTCAAACACGTCCGGGGGCACCATGACCATCCGCAACACCGTCGCTGCGCTGAGCCTGATTTCGGCCCTTGCCACCGCCTTCGCCGGATCGGCCGACGCACAGGTCTGCACCCGGCAAGGGGTCGACGTCAGCTGTGACGACGGACGGCGCGGGATGCTTTCGGGCGATGCCATCCTCTGGCCCGACGGCACCCGCTCGAGCGCGACGCCGCATCAAAGCGTCATCATCGGCAACAAGAGCTCGGTGCATGTCGGGCCCGGCGTGTTCGTCGGCCAGGGCAAGGGCATGGTGCCGCTCGACGATCCGAACGCGCCGAACAAGCGGCAGTGCGCGATTCTGGAAGGCGTGTCGTATTGCTATTGAGGCTCTCGTCTTCGCCCTGCCCTCCCCTTAGAGAACGGGGAGAAGGAGACTAGATCAGCCGCACGCCTGAGATCGCCGACTTGAGCCAGCGCAACGCCTGCGGCGGCTGGTTGGCGAGCGGCGCCACTGCGGCCTTCTCCGTCCGGCACTTCTCCAGTTCGGCGACGAAATCCGCCGACCATTGCTGGATTGTGTGGCCGCGCAGCTTCTTCATCATCGCATCCCAGCGCATCTTGCGCTCGGTGAGCGGCATCGCAGCCGCGACCGCGATCGCGCGCGCCATACCGTCGATGTCATGCGGATTGACCAGCAGCGCGGCGTCGAGCTCGTTGGCCGCGCCGGCGAATTTCGACAGCACCAGCACGCCGGGATCGGCCGGGTTTTGCGCGGCGACGTATTCCTTGGCGACAAGGTTCATGCCGTCGTGCAGCGGCGTCACCACGCCGATCTGCGCGGTGCGGTAGAGACCCGCGAGCACGGCCTGGCTAAAACCCTTGTTGAGATAGCGGATGGGTGTCCAGTCGGCCTCGCCATGGCGCCCATTGACGTCGGACACGAGCCGCGCGACCTCGTTCTGCAAATTGCCATAGGCTTCGATGGCACCGCGCGAGGGATTTGCGATCTGCAACAGCGAAATGCTGCGCGCAAAGTGCGGATGATCGGTCCAGAGCCGGTCGAACGCGCTGATGCGGTTGACGAGGCCCTTGGAATAGTCGAGCCGGTCGACGCCGATCGCGAGCCGCTCGCCATTGAGGCTGCGGCGCAGCCGCGACACGTCCGGATGCGACGCCGATTTCGCCGCGTATTGCGCGAACTTCTCGGCATCGATGCCGATCGGAAAGACCTCGCAGCGCGTTCGGCCATGCTGCGAGATCGCAACGCCGTCTTCGACGGCGAGACCGAGTTCGCTCGCGACATAGCCGAGGAAATTTTGGCAATCGTCATTGGTCTGGAAGCCGATCAGATCATAGGCCAGCATCGCCGTGATCAGCTCGCGATGATTGGGCACGCCTTGCATCACCGCGGCGACCGGCCATGGCGTATGAAGGAAGAAGCCAATCGGATCGTCGACGCCGAGGTCCCGCAGCTCCGCGCCGAGCGCGAGGAAATGATAATCCTGCACCCAGAACGCCGTTTGTGCTTTCCGGAAGCGCATCAAAGCGCGCGCCATGAAGGCGTTGACCTCGCGATAGCTGACATAGTCGTCACGCGAGACGCGGATCAGATCGCTGCGCGAGTGCAGCGCCGGCCACAGCGCCGAATTGGCAAAGCCTTCGTAATAGCCGCCATAGTGCGCCGCCGGCAGATCCAGCGTCGCGATCGCGCCCGAACCCAGTGCTTCGATCTCGGCGAACGGCTCCTTTTGATGACCGTCACGCACACGGCCCGAGGAACCCACCCAGATCGCACCCGAATGTTCCACGACGGGTAACAAGGCCGCCGCGAGACCGCCCGTCATGGGCTCATTGGGCTTGCCGCGTGCGACGCGATTCGAAACGACGACTAAGTTCACAGGTCGTCCCCTCCTGTTTCATTCCACCCCATTTAACTGCCGTTCATCAATATGGTTCCTGATCATCCTTTGCACCAATTGAAACCAAAATCGGGCGTGCGCGTTGGAACCGGTTTACCTCCAGGCAACCTGACGATTTCGCTACACAAAGTCGGCTTTGGAACCGTGGCACGCGCAAGATGAAGCGGACGCGCTGGCGAATTACACGCGCGATATGTGGCTCCGAGATGTCCGCGCCTTATTCCAACCTTGAGTCGTCGAGCAGGCGCGCAAGGAACGTGCGCACATCATTCGGGGCATCGAAGTGTCCGTTGACGCCCATGGCGCGGCGGCCGACCGAGAAGGCGAGCCCGTTCATGTCGGGCATGATCGCGAACACGGTCTCGTCGGTGACGTCGTCGCCGATGAAGATCGGGCGACGCCCCTTGAAAGGCTCGTGCTTCATCAACTCGCGCACGCCGGTCGCCTTGGTGAAGCCGGAATGCTTGATCTCGCAAACGAACTTGCCGGGCAGCACCTCGATCGGCGCATTGGGCAAGTCGGCGCGGATCAGCGAAACGGATTCATAGATCGCTTTCTCCGCATGCGGCGCAAGGCGGTAATGCAGCGCCAGCGAATAGCCCTTGTCTTCGAGCAGAATGCCGGGACTGAGCTTGGCGACCGCCGCGAGCCGCCGCTTCAACTCCTTGTCCAGCGGCGGCGCGCTGACGGCATCGGCTTCGTTGTCCACCGAAAGCCGCATTTCCGCGCCGTGGCCGGCGACGGCGCGAAAGACATCGGGCGCGAAGATCAGGTCGATGTCGTTGAGCGAACGGCCGCTGACCATCGCCAGCGCGCCCGAGGTGCGCTCGGTCAACCGGTTCAGCGTTTCCGACAATCCGGGCGGCACCCACACCTCGCGCGGCGTCGGCATCAGGTCGAGCAGCGTACCGTCGATGTCGAGCAGGATCGCCGTTTCATTGAGATGCGGCACGAGTGCGTGAGGCACCGGCACCGCGTCGGGCGCTTCATCGTCGACCATGGTGCGCTCTTGATCCAATTCAGCCAATTCCGATTTCATAGTCTACTCCATGGAAGCAAGCGGCCGCGCGATTTCTTCGAGCGATCTGCGTTCCGCCGAGATGGCATAGCGCCACGCCACGATCGCGGCCGCGATCATCAGGAAGGCCCCCAGCAAATAACCTGCGAATACGCTCGTGCGTGACCCGGTGTCGATCAGCGCCCCGAACAACGCGGGGCCGATCACGCCACCGATCCCGGTGCCGACCGCGTAGAACACGGCGATCGCGAGCGCACGGACTTCCAAGGGAAAAGTCTCGCTGACGGTGAGATAGGCGGCGCTCGCGGCGGGCGAGGCAAAGAAGAAGATCACCATCCAGGCGATGGTCTGCCCTTGCGCGCTCAAGGCGCCGATCGAGAACAGATAACCCGACAGCGCCAGCAACAGGCCCGACGTCCCGTAGGTGAACATGATCATGGTCCGGCGGCCGAGCGTATCGAACAGGCGGCCGAGCAGCAGCGGACCGAGGAAATTGCCGGCGGCGAAGGGGAGCAGATACCAGCCGACATGATCGGCGCTGATGCCGTAAAAATCGGTCAACACCAGCGCAAAGGTGAAGAAGATGGCGTTGTAGAAGAAAGCCTGCGCGATCATCAGCACGAGGCCGACCATCGCGCGCTGGCGATAGACCGAGAACAGCGTGTGCACGACCTCGCGGATCGGCGTGTGACTCCGCATTTTCAGGCGGATCTTGGCGAAGCGCCCGTCGCTCGTGTCCTGATCGTGTCCGATCACCGAGCGCTCGATCTCGTCGACGATGGCGTGGGCCTGGTCGGGACGGCCGTGGATCATCAGCCAGCGCGGACTCTCCGGAATCCACATCCGCATCAAGAGCACGACGAGGCCGATGGCCGCGCCGATGAGATAAGCGAGGCGCCAGCCGAGATCGGGGCCGATCACCGCGGGATCGAGCAGCACGATGGCCGCCACGGCGCCCATCGCGGCGCCGATCCAGAAGCTGCCGTTGATGACGAGATCGGTCCAGCCGCGATAGCGCGCCGGCACCAGTTCCTGGATGGTCGAATTGATCGCCGTATATTCGCCGCCGATGCCGGCGCCGGTGAGGAAGCGAAACAGCGCGTAGCTCGCGACATCCCATGACAGAGCGGTTGCGCCCGTCGCGGAGAGATAGAGCGCGAGCGTGATAAAGAACAGCTTCTTGCGGCCGATCCGGTCGGTCAGCCAGCCGAAACCGAGCGCTCCGAGCACCGCGCCCGCGAGATAGGCGGAATTGGCAACGCCGAGATCGAGATTGGAGAAATGCAGGGTGGGACTCTGCTTCAGCGCGCCGGAGAGCGCGCCGGCCAGCGTCACCTCGAGGCCATCCAGAATCCAGGTGATGCCGAGCGCGAGCACGACGCGGGTGTGAAAGCCGCTCCACGGCAGCGCGTCAAGTCGTGCGGGAATGCTGGTTTCGATGATGCGGTCGGCTGCGACCGCCGTGGAGACCACTGGTCCATCGTTCGGCGCTGGGCTTCGCTGCAATTCCATCGCGTTGTTGTATCTGACCAATGGACATGGCCCCGGTTCACATGACGTGGACGGGGGCGATCCGATCAAGGGGGTGCGGCATTCCGCCTGCCACCTGCGACAACGTCTGCGGCGAGGGCAGGTTCCAGCCGCAACAGCGGTTCGCGCCGCTGCTTTCCGACGGTATCACAAAGAGTTAGCGCATGGCCCAGATCAGAAAGACGACACATTCTCGCTCAGCCGCGCGCAAGGAAGCATCCCCGCCCGTCGTGCCGGACGAGCGAAGCGCCTGACAGCGCGGATCCCGGATGACAGCGGAGTGAGAGGCGAGAGCGAGGATTTCAGCCGCAGGCGCCTGGCATCCGGCGATACTTACGCTGCCCGGATATTCCCCATGAAGCGGTCGAGCTCGGCGCGCAGGCGGGTGCTTTCGGATGACAGCGTCTTGGCCGAGTGCAGCACCTCTTCCGAGGCCGAGCCGGTTTCGGCGGCGCCGCGGTTGACTTGGCCGATGTCGGTGGCGGCGGTCTGAGTGCCCTGTGCGACGGTCTGGACGCTGCGGGCGATTTCCTGCGTCGCCGCGCCTTGCTGCTCGACCGCGCTCGCAATCGACGTCGAGATCGACGAGATCTGGCCGATGGTCGCGCCGATCTCCTTGATCGCTGCAACTGATTCGGCGGTCGCGCCCTGCATGCCCGTGATGTGGGAGGAAATCTCGTCGGTGGCCTTCGCGGTCTGGCTCGCGAGCGACTTCACTTCGCTGGCGACCACTGCAAAGCCGCGGCCGGCTTCACCGGCGCGTGCCGCCTCGATGGTCGCGTTGAGCGCCAGAAGATTGGTCTGCTCGGCGATCGCCGTGATGAGCTTGACGACTTCGCCGATCTGCTGGGCGGCATGCGAGAGCTTGCCGATGCGGTTATCGGTCTCCTTTGCCTGCACCACGGCAGCTTCGGCAATGCGGCTGGAATCGCGGACCTGGCGGCCGATCTCCTCGACCGAGGCCGAGAGCTCTTCCGTCGCGGTCGCGACCGACTGCATGTTGCTGGAGGCCTGCTCGGAGACGTCGGCGACCTGGCTCGACAGGCTCTGGGTGGTCTCGGCGGTGCGGGTCAGCGTCGAGGCCGCCGATTCCAGCTGCACGGCTGAAGCCGAGACGTTGGAGACGATGGCGCCGACCGCGCTCTCGAAATCGTCGGCGAAACGAATCAGCTCGGAACGACGGCTTGCGGCCTGCTCCCTGTTCTGGAGTTCGTTGGCGGCGGCATCGCGCTCGGCCTTGGCCACGGCCTGCACCTTGAATTCCTCGACCGCGCCGGCCATCTCGCCGATCTCGTCCCTGCGCCCCAGGCCCGGCAGCACGACGTCGAAATTGCCCGAGGCAAGCTCGCGCATCGCCTTGCACATCGCGATCATCGGACGCGAAATGCCATTGCCCAGCATCAAGGCCAGCGCAGCACCGACAGCAAGGCCACCCAGCGCCATCATCAGCATCAGCCGCTCGGTCTCGCTGATGGTGGCATTGGCGTTGACTTCGATGCGCTGCTGATCCGCCGTCAGCTCCGAGCGCAGCTCACCCGAGAGCTTGAGAATGGACGCGGCCGTCTTGGTCATGTCGCCGTTGAGCTTGACGATGACCTTCACATTCTCGGTCAGCTTTGAAAAGGAGGCGCGGTACTGCTTGAGGAGATTGCTGATCTCGGTGACGCGGTCGGTGATCTTCTGGTCGTTGGCATAGATCGAGACCAGCAAGGTCTCCAGAAATTTGATGCGGGCGATCACGCCGTCGGCGGTCTTCGGCTCCGGCTTGGCGACGAAGGCGCTGACCGAGGTGGAGACCGCCAGATATTGCGATGTGATGTCCTTGGCCGTGCCCTGAACCGAGTTCAGGCCCGCCAATGCCGCGGTATCGGCAAGATCGTCGAACTTGAAGCGGATCTTGTTGCCGACGCTGTTGAGCTCATCCGTCGCGATCTTGCCGTTCTCGCGCGTCAACGTGATGATCTCGCCGAACACCTTGGTAAAGCTCTTGAAGTCGGCCTCGAGCCTGCCGACCTGCTCGCGGCGCGCGGCGCCCGTGGTGGCCGCCGCAGACTTGGCGATCGCGGCCCTCAAATTCTCTTCGGCCGCTTTGGCGGCGGTCTCATCATCCGCCGCGCCGGTCAGCGTGTAGGCCCGCGCCAACCCCTGATAGGCGATCAGCTCGCGATCGACCGTCCGCGCAACGTCCGCTTCGGCGACGCTGGAGCGGTAGGAGGCCACGGCGGCCTGGATCCGTTCGAAGCCGTAATAAGCGAAAGCCATGCTGACGGCCAGGATGGCGAGCACCGCCACGAAGCCGAGGATAATTTTTGCGCGAAAACGCAAGGTGAGCAGCTTCGATGTGGTCGACTTCGACTTGACGGGCATTCCCCCACCCCATTCCATTCGCGGAAACCCAGGCGCAGCCCGAAAGCAGCCCGCTTCCTGACGCGTGAGCACGGTAAATGGCAAAGGATAAGCTGCGGTAAATTTGTGGCGCCGCAACCGGCGGTTACGTGACGCAGGGTCTCGTCGTCCTGGCTTTCGCCAGGACGACATTGACGGGAATGCCCCTACGCTGCCCGGATATTGCCCATGAAGCGGTCGAGTTCGGCGCGCAGGCGGGTGCTTTCGGATGACAGCGTCTTGGCCGAGTGCAGCACCTCTTCCGAGGCCGAGCCGGTCTCAGCGGCGCCGCGATTGACCTGGCCGATGTCGGTTGCGGCGGTCTGAGTGCCCTGTGCGACGGTCTGGACGCTGCGCGCGATTTCCTGGGTCGCCGCGCCCTGCTGCTCCACCGCGCTCGCAATCGACGTCGAGATCGACGAGATCTGGCCGATGGTCGCGCCGATCTCCTTGATCGCTGCAACTGATTCGGCCGTCGCGCCCTGCATGCCCGTGATGTGGGAGGAAATCTCGTCGGTGGCCTTCGCCGTCTGGCTCGCGAGCGACTTCACTTCGCTGGCGACCACTGCAAAGCCGCGGCCGGCTTCACCGGCGCGTGCCGCCTCGATGGTCGCGTTGAGCGCCAGAAGATTGGTCTGCTCGGCGATCGCCGTGATGAGCTTGACGACTTCGCCGATCTGCTGGGCGGCATGCGAGAGCTTGCCGATGCGGTTATCGGTCTCCTTTGCCTGCACCACGGCAGCTTCGGCAATGCGGCTGGAATCGCGGACCTGGCGGCCGATCTCCTCGACCGAGGCCGAGAGCTCTTCCGTCGCGGTCGCGACCGACTGCATGTTGCTGGAGGCCTGCTCGGAGACGTCGGCGACCTGGCTCGACAGGCTCTGTGTGGTCTCGGCGGTGCGGGTCAGCGTCGAGGCCGCCGATTCCAGCTGCACGGCGGAAGCCGAGACGTTGGAGACGATGGCGCCGACCGCGCTCTCGAAATCGTCGGCGAAACGAATCAGCTCGGAACGACGGCTTGCGGCCTGCTCCCTGTTCTGGAGTTCGTTGGCGGCGGCATCGCGCTCGGCCTTGGCCACGGCCTGCACCTTGAATTCCTCGACCGCGCCGGCCATCTCGCCGATCTCGTCCCTGCGCCCCAGGCCCGGCAGCACGACGTCGAAATTGCCCGAGGCAAGCTCGCGCATCGCCTTGCACATCGCGATCATCGGACGCGAAATGCCGGTGCCGAGCAGGAAGGCGAGGATCGCGCCGAGCAGCGTGCCGCCGACGGCCAGCATCAGCACCAGTTGCTCGGTCTTCCCGATGGTCGCTTCCGATTCGGACTCCAGCCGCTGCTGTTCGGCAACGAGGTCCGCCTTCATGGCGGTGGCGCCCTGAAGGATCGCGCCGGCCGAACCGCTCATCTCGGTGACGAGATCGTCCACCATCTTGGCATTGGCGATCAGCTTCTCCAGCGATGCCCGATAGGCACCGAGCAAATCCTTGGCGTCCTTCAGGCCCGCGACGATTTTGTCGTCCATGGAATAGACCGCGTTGAGCGAGTTCTCGACGAATTTC
The DNA here is from genome assembly GCF_000515415.1 of Bradyrhizobium sp. WSM1417. NCBI lineage: Bacteria > Pseudomonadati > Pseudomonadota > Alphaproteobacteria > Hyphomicrobiales > Nitrobacteraceae > Bradyrhizobium > Bradyrhizobium sp. WSM1417. The sequence goes on along the minus strand of NZ_KI911783.1, from coordinate 1,302,874 downwards.
AGCCGCGCCAGCGCGCTGGTCGCGGTCGCCTGGTCGGATGTCAGCACGAAATTGGTCGCTGCCGCGTTCGCGGTCTGGAACTGGGCGTTGACCTGCTTGGTCCCGAACTCGATCGCCTGCGCCTCGGAATCGGAAGCATTGTTGCCGATGTCGTCGAGCTTGTATTTCAGGAGGTTGGCGTTGCGCATGAGCTGGTTCTGCACCAGCAGCGCACTGTCACGCTTGGCCTGGAGGACTTTTGCGAAGGTCGCGGAGAAGTTGGAAAACTCCTTGGCGAGCTTGCCCAGACTTTCCTGCCGCGCCGGCTTCTTGGCGCTCTTGACCGCCTGGTCAATGGCGCTCTTCAGGCTGGTCTCGGCGTCCAGCGCCGTCTTGGCGTCGTCCTCCTTGCCGGTGACGACGAAATATTTGACGGCCGAGCGATAGGCCAGCAGCTCCCGGTCGATATTACGGGCGAGATCGGCCTCGGTGACGCTGCTGCGGTAGGACCCGACCCCGGACGAGACCCGCTCGAAGCCAAAATAGGAGAAAGCCATGCTGCCGGCGGAGATTACCAGCACGGCGGCAAAGCCCAGGATGATCTTGGCGCGGAACCTGAGGGCCGGCATTATTGTGCGCTTCGACGACAACGCGATACGCCCGGACATTCCCACCCCCATTTTCATTCAGCCGAGATCCGGTGGCGCCCCGCCCCCTGACCTGGCTGCGCAAAACTAAGGCAGAATCGATAAGGGGCGGTAAATTCGGTGCGCCCGCAGAGTTTCAGGCTCTATCGGCCAGGGCGGACCCCTTAGACAGAGGCTGGCATCCCAGCCGCGGCCCGGCGCCGCGCCCGATCCGGTCGACTCGGCCTCCTCAATCAGCGCTGGCCATTCTGAATCAATGACTTTTCCATGACGCGGGCGACCAAAATCGTAGTTGCAAAGTTCCGGGTCGCTGTCTCTAATTAGAAACAATCAAAATCGACCCCGGGAGGACTTCAACGTGTCTACAGTCAAACTGACGGTGAACGGCAAGGCTGTTGCCGTTGACGTCGAGGACCGCACGCTGTTGGTTCAGCTGCTGCGCGATCACCTCAACCTCACCGGAACCCATGTCGGCTGCGACACCAGCCAGTGCGGCGCCTGCGTCGTCCATATGGACGGCAAGGCGGTCAAATCCTGCACCATGCTGGCGGGACAGGCCGACGGCGCCAGCATCACGACGATCGAAGGCATCGCCAAGGGCGACGAACTGCACCCGATGCAGGCGGCCTTCCGCGACAATCACGGCCTGCAGTGCGGCTATTGCACGCCGGGCATGATCATGTCGGCCATCGACATCGTGCACCGCCATGGTGGCCAGCTCGACGAGGCCACCGTCCGCCACGAGCTCGAAGGCAATATCTGCCGCTGCACCGGCTACCACAACATCGTCAAAGCCGTGCTGGACGCGGCAGGCCGCATGAAGGTCTCGCAGGCGGCCGAGTAAGCGGCCCGCCTCGAACAAGAACGATCGCCGCCGCTTTCGAGGGAAAGCGCGGTCAAGATAAATTCCGGTCGGGAGGACCAGACATGGGTGTTGAAGGCATTGGCGCGAGCGTCGTGCGCAAGGAAGACAAGCGTTTCATTACCGGCAAGGGCCGCTACGTCGACGACATCAAATTGCAGGGCATGACCCATGCCCATTTCATCCGCAGCCCGCACGCGCATGCCAAGGTGAAGGGGATCGATTCCTCCGAGGCGCTGAAGATGCCGGGCGTGGTCGCCGTGCTGACCGGTCAGCAAATCGTCGACGACAAGGTCGGCAACCTAATCTGTGGCTGGGCTATCACCTCCAAGGACGGCAGCCCCATGAAGATGGGCGCATGGCCGGCAATGGCGCCGGAGACGGTGCGCTTCGTCGGTCAGGCCGTCGCAGTCGTGATCGCCGAGACCAAAAATCTCGCACGCGACGCGGCCGAAGCCGTTGTCGTGAACTACGAAGAGCTGCCCGCGGTCGCCGACGTCCACGCCGCGATCAAGTCCGGCGCGCCGCAGCTGCATCCCGAAGCTCCCGGCAACCAGGTCTATGACTGGGTGATCGGCGACGAGGGCGCCACCGATGCTGCCTTCGCCAAGGCCGCCAACGTGGTGAAGCTCGACGTCACCAACAACCGCCTCGCGCCGAATGCAATGGAGCCGCGCGCCGCGATCGCCGATTACGATTCCGCGGAAGAGCACTTCACGCTCTACACGACGTCGCAGAATCCGCACGTCGCCCGCTTGGTGCTGTCGGCGTTCTACAACATCGCACCCGAGCATAAGCTGCGGGTGATCGCACCCGACGTCGGCGGCGGCTTCGGCTCGAAGATCTTCATCTACCCCGAAGAAATGGTGGCGCTGTGGGCCTCGAAGAAAGTCGGCCGTCCCGTGAAATGGACCGGCGACCGCACCGAAGCCTTCCTCACCGATGCGCATGGCCGCGACCACGTCACCCATGCCGAGATGGCGTTCGACGCCAACAACAAGATCACCGGATTGAAGGTGAAGACCTACGCCAATTTCGGCGCCTACATGTCGCTGTTCTCGTCCTCGGTGCCGACCTATCTCTACGCGACGCTGCTGTCGGGCCAATACAACATCCCGGCGATTCATGCCGAGGTGGTCGGGGTCTATACCAACACCACGCCGGTCGACGCCTATCGCGGCGCCGGCCGCCCCGAGGCGAGCTATCTGATCGAACGTCTGATGGAGACGGCGGCGCGGCAGTTGAAGGTCGATCCGGCCGCGCTGCGCCGGACCAACTTCATCACCCAGTTCCCGCACCAGACGCCCGTGATCATGGCCTATGACACCGGCGATTTTAACGCCTCGCTCGACGCCGCGATGAAGGCGATCGACTATGCCGGCTTTGCCGGGCGCAAGGCCAAGGCGAAGGCCGACGGCAAGCTGCGCGGCATCGGCGTGTCCTGCTACATCGAAGCCTGCGGCATCGCGCCGTCGAAGGCGGTCGGCAGCCTGGGCGCCGGCGTCGGCCTTTGGGAATCCGCCGAGGTCCGCGTCAACCCGGTCGGCACCATCGAGGTCCTGACGGGGTCGCACAGCCACGGCCAGGGTCACGAGACCACGTTCTGCCAGCTCGTAGCCGAACGCCTCGGCGTTCCCATCAGCCAGGTCTCGATCGTCCATGGCGATACCGACAAGGTGCAGTTCGGCATGGGCACCTACGGCTCGCGCTCCGCGGCTGTCGGCCTCACCGCGATCCTGAAGGCGATGGAGAAGATGGAATCCAAAGCCAAGAAAATCGCCGCGCATGCGCTGGAAGCCTCGGAAGGCGACATCGTCATCGAGAACGGCGAGTTCAAGGTGGCCGGGACCGACAAGGCGATCGCCTTCCCGATGGTCGCGCTCGCGGCCTACACCGCGCACAATCTGCCTGACGGGATGGAGCCGGGCCTGAAGGAGAGCGCCTTCTACGACCCGACCAACTTCACCTTCCCGGCCGGCACGTACATCTGCGAGCTCGAGGTCGATCCCGGTACGGGCAAGACCTCCTTCGTCAACTTCGTCGCGGCCGACGATTTCGGTCGGCTTATCAACCCGATGATCGTCGAAGGCCAGGTCCATGGCGGTCTCGTGCAAGGCATCGGACAAGCGTTGCTCGAGCACGCGATCTACGACGCCAACGGGCAGCCGGTCACGGCCTCGTTCATGGACTACGCCATGCCGCGCGCCGACGACGTTCCCTCGTTCAATCTCTCCCACACCACGACGCTGTGCCCCGGCAATCCGCTCGGCATCAAGGGTTGCGGCGAGGCCGGCGCGATCGGCGCCTCTGCGGCCGTGATCAATGCGATCACGGACGCGATCGGCAAGAACAATCTGGAAATGCCCGCAACCCCGGACAGGGTGTGGCGCACGATCCACGCGGCTTAAGGGAGGAACGAAGATGTACCAGACCGTTTATCATCGCGCGTCCTCGGTTGACGAAGCCGTCGCCCTGTTTTCCAAGAGCAGCGAAGCAAAGTTCCTCGCCGGCGGCCAGACGCTGCTGCCGGTCATGAAGCAGCGGCTCGCCAGTCCGTCCGACGTCATCGACCTCGGCAAGATCAAGGAGCTGCAGGGCGTCGAGCTTTCGGGCGACGTGCTGACCATCAAGGCCGGCACGACCTATTTCGACATCATGCAGAATGCCGATGTGAAGAAAGCGATTCCCGCAATCGCCTATCTCACCTCGGTGCTCGGCGATCCCGCCGTGCGGTATCGCGGCACGATCGGCGGCTCGATCGCCAACAACGATCCCGCCGCGGATTTTCCCGCCGCGCTGCTCGCGCTCGGCGCCACCGTGAAGACCAACAAGCGGTCGATCACGGCGGATGATTTCTTCCAGGGCATGTTCACGACGGCGCTGGAAGACGGCGAGCTCATCACCGCCGTGTCGTTCCCGGTTCCGGCGAAAGCAGGCTACGAAAAGATGCGCCACCCTGCGTCTCGCTTCGCGCTGACCGGCGTGTTCGTCGCGCAGACGAAATCGGGCGAGGTTCGGGTGGCCGCCACCGGCGCCTCGCAAAGCGGCGTGATGCGGGTCGCGGCAATCGAAGCGGCGCTGAAGGCGAATTGGTCACCGTCGGCGATCGACGGCGTGAGCATTTCGGCGAAAAATCTGCTGGCCGACATCCACGGCACGGCGGAGTACCGCGCCAACCTGATCAAGGTGATGGCGCAGCGCGCGGTGGCTGCCGCACGCTGATCATCGCGCCTTTAGCGCCTCAACACAAATCTTCCGCGGCGCGCACTTCGGTGCGCGCCGTTTTTCTTTGGCCGTGCCGATGAAATGCGCTTGCCTCGCTGGCGTGAAGGCGAGAAAAGTTAATCGGTCAATTAACTCGCCCCGCAGAGGAACGCCTTGGTGCTTGCCGACCATCGGCAATATGCGCCTTGGATCCGAGGAAACAAACACGTGCTCGATCAATCAGCCCAAAACTCCTCCGTTCGCGCCTCCGGCCCGCTTGCAGGCTTCCGCATCGTCGAATTCGCCGGCATTGGACCCGGCCCGTTCGCCTGCATGTTGCTGGCCGACATGGGCGCTGATGTCGTCACGCTCGATCGTGTCGGCGCCAGGAAGAGCATGAAGTCGGTCGCAGGCCGCGGCCGCAAGGTGGTCGAGCTCGATCTCAAGGACAAGACGGCGATCGCGGAGGTGCTCGATCTGCTTGCGAATGCCGACGCGCTGGTCGAGGGTTTTCGTCCCGGCGTGATGGAGCGGCTCGGCCTCGGCCCTGACGTGGTGCTCGCGCGCAATCCAAAGCTGGTCTACGGCCGCATGACCGGCTGGGGCCAGCAAGGCCCGCTCGCCAGTGCCGCCGGCCACGACATCAACTACATCTCCATCACCGGCGCGCTTGCCGCGATCGGCACCAAGGAAGCGCCGGTGCCGCCGCTCAATTTGGTCGGCGATTTCGGTGGCGGCGCGCTCTACCTCGTCGTCGGCGTGCTTGCGGCGCTGCTGGAAGCCTCGCGGTCAGGCAAGGGGCAGGTCGTCGATGCCGCGATGTGCGACGGCGCGGCATCGCTGATGTCGTTCTTCTTCGACATGACCACGCTCGGCCGCTGGACCGAAGGCCGCAACGAGAACTTCCTCGACGGCGGCGCGCATTTCTACGGCGTCTACGAATGCGCCTGCGGCCATTTCATCTCGATCGGCTCGATCGAACCGCAATTCTACGCGCTGCTGCGCGAGCACGCCGGCCTGACCGACGCCGACTTCGACGCACAGATGGACCGCAAGGCCTGGCCCGCGCTGAAGGAAAAACTGAAGACGGTGTTCAAGAGCAAGACGCGCGAGGACTGGTGCAAGATCATGGAAGGCACCGACATCTGCTTTGCGCCGGTGCTGACCATGTCGGAAGCGACCGAGCATCCGCACATGGTCGCCCGACAGGTGTTTGTCGAGCGTCACGGCGTGAAGCAGCCGGCGCCGGCGCCGCGCTTTTCGCGGACGCCGTCAGCGGTGCGCGAGCCGGAAGGGGCGGAGATCGGCGCGGTGACGAAGGCGTGGCAAGTCGGGCGTTAGGGGCTGCAAGATTTTCCACTGCCGCACCACACTCCACCGTCGTCCTGGCGAAGGCCAGGACCCATAGCCACCAAACGTGGTTTGACGAACACTCGGAGTTACCAGTTCGCCCAACAACCGCTCGCTGGGGTAATGGGTCCTGGCTTTCGCCAGGACGACGGCTGCTTTTGACGTCGCGGCGTGCCTTAAGGTAGCGCGCCTACGCCGCATCCACCTTCAACACCCCACGCCGGATCTGATCCTCCTCGATCGATTCGAACAGCGCCTTGAAATTGCCTTCGCCGAAGCCGTCGTCACCCTTGCGCTGGATGAACTCGAAGAAGATCGGGCCGATCGCGTTGGCCGAGAAGATCTGCAGCAGCACCTTGGTCTGGCCGCCGTCGACCACGCCTTCGCCGTCGATCAGGATCCCATTTTTCTGAAGCCGCGCGACGTCCTCGCCATGCTTCGGCAACCGCGCGTCGATCCGCTCGAAATAGGTGTTTGGCGGCGCCGGCATGAAAGGCAGACCGGCCTCGCGCAGGCCCTCGATGGTGCGGTGGATGTCGCGGCAACCGCAGGCGATGTGCTGGATGCCTTCGCCGCGATAGATATTCAGATATTCCTCGATCTGGCCGGAATCGCCGGCGTCCTCGTTGATCGGAATCCGGATCTTGCCGTCGGGGCTCGTCAGCGCCCGCGAGAACAGGCCTGAGGCGCGGCCCTCGATGTCGAAGAAGCGGATCTGGCGGAAGTTGAAGAGCTTCTCGTAGAAGCCGGTCCAGACATCCATGCGGCCGCGATGGACGTTGTGGGTGAGGTGATCGAGGTAGAACAGGCCGGCGCCGGCGGGACGCGGATCGCGCGCGCCGAGCCATTCGAACTCGCTGTCATAGGCCGAGCCCTTGGCGCCGTAGCGATCGACGAAGTAGAGCAGGCTGCCGCCGATGCCCTTGATCGCGGGGACATCGAGCGTCTTCTGCGCGGATGACACATCGGCAGGTTCGGCGCCGAGCGAAATCGCGCGGTCATAGGCCTTCCTCGCATCGACGACGCGAAACGCCATTGACGGCGCACAGGGGCCGTGCGCGGCGACGAAATTGTGACCGTGGGTGCCGGGCTCCTCGTTGACGAGGTAGTTGATATCACCCTGGCGATAGACGGTGATCCTCTTCGTTCTGTGGCGCGCGACGGGCGCATAGCCCATCAGCTTGAACAGGGCGTGCAGCTGTTCCGGATCGGGATGCGCATATTCGACGAACTCGAACCCGTCGGTGCCCATCGGATTGTCGGCACTGATCGTGGCCGGCGGTGCATCGTGCGGAAACGGACCCATGGCGCTCTCCCAAATTGCTGCTGCCATGAACTATCCTTCATGGCGCCTGCAATGAGCGTGCAAACGGGACGTCATTTGGCTATCTTGCGCACGATCTGTGCAGAAAAAGGGCAAACCGCGCATGACTTTGGTGGATGCCTTCGACCTCAAGATCCTTGCCGCACTCCAGGACGACGGCCGCCTCACCAACCAGGAGCTCGCCGACCTCGCGGGACTCTCGGCCTCGCAATGCTCGCGGCGACGGATGCGGCTGGAAGAGGAGAAGGTGATCTCGGGCTACCATGCCGATCTCTCCAGCGAAGCGCTGGGCTTCGGCGTGGTCGCCTTCATCCAGGTAACGCTGGCAACCCACTCGCCGGACAATGCGAAGCGCTTCCGAACGCTGGTCAATCGAATCGACGAGATCCAGGAGGCCTATTCGCTCACGGGCGACGCCGACTATGTGCTGAAAGCCGTGCTGCGCGACCTCAAGAGTCTCTCCAATCTCGTCAACGACGTGCTGATGCCGCACCAGAGCGTGGCGCATGTGCGCTCATCGATCGTGCTCGACAGGCTGAAGGAAAGCACGCGTCTGCCGCTGAAAGAAATCAAACCCGGCTGAAATCGAGGGAAATCCGGCATTCGCGCTGCGCGCGCGATCTGCGATGATCGCCGCCAAATCTGCGGAGACTGAGCCATGGCCCTCCAGCTTCGACCGAACTGCGAATATTGCGACCGCGACCTGCCGCCAAACGCAACCGATGCGCGGATCTGCTCCTATGAATGCACGTTCTGTGCGGACTGCGTGGAGACGAAACTCTCCAACGTCTGCCCGAACTGCGGCGGCGCTTTTGCGCCGCGCCCGATCAGGCCAACGCGGGAATGGCGACCGGGCGTGTGCACGACCAAGCAGGCGCCGTCGGACAAGCGGGTGCATCTGAAGTACAGCCTGGAGGACGTCGCGGCGCATTGCGCGAGGATACGCGATGTCGCGCCGGAGAAGCGGTGAGCTGTCTCCCCGCCGTCATTGCGAGCGAAGCGAAGCACTCCAGACTGTCTCCGAGGAAGCAGTCTGGATTGCTTCGTCGCAAGGGCTCCTCGCAATGACGGAGAATATGGCGAGAGCTCGGCCCTACTCCGCCGCCAAAATCGTCCCCTCGACCTCACCAAAACCGACGCGATAGCCCTGGCCCTGGCACCAGCCGCGCATGACGAGGCTGTCGCCGTCTTCCAGGAATGACCGCTTGATGCCGCCGGGCAATTCGACCGGCTCAGTGCCGTTCCAGCTGATCTCCAGCAGGCTGCCGCGCTGGTTCTTCTCTGGGCCGGAGATCGTACCGCTGCCCAGGAGATCTCCGACATTCATGGCGCAGCCGGAGGAGGCGTGGTGCATCAGCTGCTGCACCGACGACCAGTACATATACTTGAAATTGGTACGGCTGATACCGGCTGGCGCGTTGGCTCCGGCGGCACGCAAGGAGACGTCGAGCTCGAGATCGTAGTTCTGCGGCTTGCCCTGCTTGAGGTAGTCGAGCGGCACCGGCTCCTGCGCCGGCCCGCTCAGGCGAAACGGCTCCAGCGCCTCGCGCGTCACCACCCACGGGCTGATCGAGGTCGCGAACGCCTTGGCGAGGAACGGGCCAAGCGGCACATATTCCCATTGCTGGATGTCGCGCGCGCTCCAGTCGTTGAGCAGCACAAAACCGAAGATCATCTCCTCGGCTTGCTGCTCCGTGAGCATGCCGCCCATGGCTGAGGGCTGGCCGACCACGACGCCCATCTCCAGCTCGAAATCGAGCCGTTTGCACGGTCCGAAGCTCGGCGCCTCCACATTCGGCGGCTTGAGCTGCCCGCGCGGCCGCTTCACCTTGGTGCCGGAGACCACGACGGTCGAGGCACGGCCGTTGTAGGCGATCGGCATATGAAGCCAGTTCGGCTGCAGCGCGTTGTCCTTGCCACGGAACATCACGCCGACATTGGTGGCGTGCTCCTTCGACGAATAGAAATCGGTGTAGCCTGAGACCGCGAACGGCAGATGCAGTTTCGCATCGCGCATCGGTACCAGAGCCTGCTTGCGCAGCTCCTCGTTGTCGCGCAGTTCTGGATGATCGTGGCGCAGCAGCTCGCTGATCCGCGCCCGCGTCTTCGCCCAGACCTTTGGCCCCAGCGCCATGAAAGCATTGAGCGACGGCGTCGAGAACACGCCGAGCGGGCCGACGTCGAGCCGCGAATCCTGCTCGATCTCCCAGAGATCGAGCACGTAGCTGCCGATCGCCACGCCGACGCGCGGCGTCGGATTGGCCGCGGTCGAGAACACGCCGTAAGGCAGGTTCTGGATCGAGAAGTCGGAGGCGGGATCGACGTCGATGAAGGAGCGGAGGCTGGGGTCGTTGGGGTGGGTTGTCACTTTTCGCCAGTCCTTTTTCCTTCTCCCCTTGTGGGAGAAGGTGGCGCGAAGCGCCGGATGAGGGGTTGCATCGACAATTGATACTGCGAGAGGCTCATGTGCGGAGACAGACCCCTCACCCGTCTCGCCGCAATGCGGCGATCCACCCTCTCCCGCAAGGGGGAGAGGGGAAGAACGTCACGGCTTGCTCGGATCGAACCGCTTTTCCAGGCCCTTCCAGCAATCCGCGTAATCGTCCTGCAACGTCGCGGAATTCGCGGCGTGTGCGGTGACGCGCTGCGCGTAGCGGGTCTCGAACATGAAGGCCATGGTGCCGGTCAGCTTGACCGGCTTCAGCTCGCCATTGCTGGCGTGCTCGAAGGCGTCGCGATCGGGCCCGTGCGGCAGCATGCAATTGTGCAGGCTGATGCCGCCCGGCACGAAACCTTGCGGCTTGGCGTCATAGACGCCGTAGATCAGGCCCATGAACTCGCTCATTATGTTCATGTGATACCACGGCGGGCGGAAGGTGTTGTCGGCGACCATCCAGCGCTCGGGGAAGATCACGAAATCGATATTCGCCGTGCCTGCCGTCTCCGACGGCGAGGTCAGCACGGTGAAGATCGAGGGATCGGGATGATCGAAGCCGATCGCGCCGACCGGCGAGAAGCTGCGCAGATCATATTTGTACGGCGCATAATTGCCGTGCCAGGCGACGACGTCGATCGGCGAGTGCGGCAACTGCGTCTTGAACAACGATCCGCCCCATTTCACGAACAGCTCGGTCGGGGTGTCCTTGTCCTCGTAGTGAGCGACGGGCGTCAGGAAGTCGCGGGCATTGGCAAGGCAATTGGCGCCGATCGGCCCGCGCTCCGGCAGCGTGAAGGCGCCGCCGTAGTTTTCGCAGAGATAGCCGCGCGCCGGCCCGTTCGGAATCTCCACCCGGAACTTGACGCCGCGCGGGATGACCGCGATCTCGCCGGGCTCGGCATCGATGCGACCGAACTCGGTGACGAGGCGAAGATTGCCCTGCTGCAGCACGAACATCAGCTCGCCGTCGGCATTGTAGAAGTGCTGGTCCACCATCGACTTGGTGATGAGATAGACATGGGCGGCCATGCCGGCCTGGGTGTTGACGTCGCCGGCGGTCGTCATGGTCTGCACGCCCTGAAGGAACGTCATGTCCTCCTTTGGGATCGGCGCCGGATCCCAGCGCAGCTGCTCGATCATGATCTCCTGCTCATGGCACGGCGCAGTGCGCCACAGCCGGGCATCGGCCTGGATAAAGCGTCCCGAATGCTTCACCGACGGGCGAATGCGATAGAGCCATGAGCGCTCATTGCTGCCGCGCGGCGCCGTGAAGGGCGAGCCGGAGAGCTGCTCGGCATAGAGCCCGTAGGCACAGCGCTGCGGCGAGTTGCGTCCGATCGGCAGCGCGCCGGGCAGCGCCTCGGTCTCAAAGCTGTTGCCGAAGCCGGACATGTAGCCCGGTGTGACCTGGGCTGTGCTGCGAATGATCTGATCGGGCGAGGTATTGATGTTCATGATGATCCTCCTCCTTGCAGGGCGGCCCACATCTCCTGGTCGCGCTTGTCGGTCCAGATCACGGGGTCGTCGATTCCCGACGCCTCGTCGTAGGCACGCGACACGTTGAACGGCAGACAGTGCTCGTAGATGGCGAAGCTCGAAAATTTCGGATCCATGACCTCGCGCGTCGCGGCCATCGATTCCTTCAGCGTGCGGCCCCTGGCGACCGAGATTTCAGCGGCGCCATAGAGCGAGGTGACGAAGTCGCGCGTCATCGCGATGGCTTCGCGCACCGTGGCGACACCCTTCAACGCATCGCCGCGGCCCGGCGCGATCGCCTTTGGATTGAAGTTGCGGATCTCGTTCAGCGTCAGCGGCCATTCGCGCAAATGCGCGTCGCCGCAATAGCAGGCCGAGTGGTATTCGATCAGGTCGCCGGAGAACATCACCTCGGCATCGGGCACCCAGGCGACGATGTCGCCGGAGGTGTGGCCGGCACCGAGCTGCATCAGGCGCACCTCGCGCTTGCCGAGATAGATCGACATCTCGCCTTCGAAGGTCAGCGTCGGCCAGGTCAGGCCGGGAATGCTCGATGCGTCCTGAAAAAGGCGCGGAAAGCGGCCATACTCGGAATCCCAATCCTGCTGGCCACGCTCCTCGATCAGGCGATAGGTCTCCTGCGAGGCGACGATGCCCTGCGCCTTGTAGGCGGAGGCACCGAGCACGCGCACGGCGTGATAATGCGACAGCACGACATATTTGATCGGCTTGTCGGTGACGGTGCGGACGCGCTCGATCACCTTGTTGGCCATCGCCGGCGTCGACTGCGCGTCGAACACCAGGCAACCGTCGTCGCCGACGATGATCGCGGTGTTCGGATCGCCCTCCGCGGTGAAGGCGTAGAGATCGGTGCCGATCTCCGAGAAGGTGATCTTCTTCTCCGAGAGGTCGCCGGTGGATGCGAAGTTCTTCGCCATCAGTTCGTTCCTTTGGACATTATTGTTGCTGTTGCTGTTGCTGGCCGTCGATCATGCGCCGCTTGGCGAGCAGGATGGCCTCCCGCAGCACGTCGATATCGCCGATATGGTTGGCGAGAATCAGCACCAGCGCCGCGTCAAAGTCGGCGCTTTGCTCGTCGGTGAAGCCACGATGCGCCTCCACGATGGCGCGAAAGGCATCGTCGGGCCGCGCGAAGTTGGAGCTGGTCGAGAGCGGCATGCGAATCCTCAATTCAAGCCAATCCTCAATTCAAGCCAATCCTCAATTCAAGCCCTGCGCGCGCGACAGCGCTGCCGCAACGCCAGCGCGCGTGGGGTGGCGGAAGCGCGCCGCAACGTAGCCGTCCGGCCTGAGCAGGTAGGCTGAGCCTGGTTCCGCATCATAGCGCTTTGCGGTGAGCCCCGCCGGATCTGCGAGGCCATCCTCACTGCCGATACGAATATCCTTCACGCCTTCAGGCGCCTCAATCGCCGCGCCGTTGCTGAACGACAGCAAGGTGAAATCCGTTCCACCCTTGCGGAACGCATCGGTCAAATAGGCTTGCTCGCCCGCGCGTGTCGCAACGGGGGCATCGAGCATCGAACAACCCGGCAGCGGTCCACCGCGCCACGCATCTGCATCGGGCGATGACAGCGGCGAGTCATAGCTACAGGGCACCGAGAGCCGCCCGCCATTGACCATGCGCTTGCCGAACTCCGTTTCCTTGGCCAGCGACAGCACCGCCTTGCGCAGCCGCGCCTCCTGATGCGAATTCGGCGCCATGAAATCGGTCGAGCGGGTGGATTCGCGGATATTCTCGTCGGCTGCCCCGCTGCGCTCGACATGATAGCTCTCGAGCAGGCTCGCGGGTGAGGCGCCGCGCAGGACGCGGTCGAGCTTCCAGGAGAGATTTTCGGCGTCCTCGAGTCCCGAATTGGCGCCGCGCGCGCCGAACGGCGAGACCTGGTGCGCGGAATCGCCTGCAAAAATCACGCGGCCATGGACGAAGCGGTCCATCCGCCGGCACTGGAATTTGTAGAGCGAGATCCACTCGAATTCGAACTTGTCGTGGCCGAGCATGCGCACAATCCGCGGCCGCACGTTCTCCGGCTTCTTCTCGACGATCGGGTCGGCATAGCGATTGAGCTGAAGGTCGATGCGCCAGACATCGTCAGGCTGTCGGTGCAACAGCGCCGAACGTCCCGCATGAAACGGCGGATCGAACCAGAACCAGCGCTCGGTCGGGAATTCCGCGGTCATCTTGACGTCGGCGATCAGGAACTGGTCTTCGAACACCTGTCCGGCGAAGTCGGCGCCGACCATCTGCCGCAGCGACGAGCGCGCGCCGTCGCAGGCGACGACATATTGCGCGTGCAGGCGATAGGCGCCCTCCGGCGTCTCGATCGTCAGCGCGACGGAATCGTTGCGGCGCTCCAGCGCCGTCACCTTGTTGCGCCAGCGCAGATTGATTTCGGACAGCTCGCTGATGCGGTCGACCAGATAGGCTTCGGCGTAATATTGCTGGAGGTTGACGAAGGCCGGCCGCTTGTGACCGTCCTCCGGCAGCAGATTGAACTGGTAGAGCTGCTGCTCGCCGTGGAAGATGCGGCCGACGCTCCAGACCACGCCCTTGTCGACCATGCGGTCGCCGACGCCGAGCCGGTCCCAATATTCCAGCGACCGTTTCGAGAAGCAGATTGCGCGGGAGCCCTCGCCGATGCGGTCGGCATCATCCAGAAGGACGACGTGCTGGCCGCGCTGGGCAAGGTCGATCGCCAGTGATAGCCCGACCGGGCCCGCGCCGACGATCACCACGGGATGCTCGGCCGCGCCCTGCCCGGGACGATCCTGATCGGGGTGGCGGCGATAGCCGAACTGGGTTTTGGCCTGATGCGTATTGGCCTGCGCCATGCGCTAACCTCGGCTCTGGTCAGGAGAGGCCTGATCTGCTAGATAGTCTCACGTGCAACTATTTTGGACCGGAGCCGGCCGGCCGTCAACTGGAATTCGGAGCGCTCTCCTTGGCGAGGACATCCAGCGACATCGCGCTGAAGACACACGAGGCCGATGAGGCCTCAGCGCGGCCCAAAACACGGCTGGACCTGTTCAGGTTCGTGCCGTTCCGCCTCAACCGGCTCGCGGCGGAGGTCAGCGCCGCGCTTTCGGTCGAATATCAGGAACGTCACGGCCTCGACATCCCGGCCTGGCGCGTGATCGCGACGCTCGGCTTCCGCAACGATGCCTGCAGCGCGCAGTACGTCGCGCAATGCACCCGCACGCACAAATCCACCATCAGCCGCGCGGTGACCATGTTGCTGCACCAGAGTTTGATCGAGCGCGTCGAGAACGAAGCCGACCGCCGCGAATTCCGCCTGCGACTGACGAGGAAAGGCCGCACGCTCTACGAGGAGCTGTTTCCGCAATTGCTGCGGCGGGAAGACGAGATCCTCGCCTGCCTCTCTGCGCAGGAGCGCAAACAGCTATCGACGCTGCTCGGCAAGATCGAACAGAGCCTCGACCTGATCCAGACCAGTGAAGAGGCCGACGCCAAGCAGGCGTATTGATCACTTCGCAAACGATCGCGACGGCGGCAAATGCAGGGCCCAGACATCGCCGTCGTCGCTGGCGCGCGGATAGATCTCGGTCACGATCGGATCGTGGCCGGGAATGAACCGGTCAGGATGGCCGGCGAGACGCTCGATCGTCTCCCAGCCAACCGCCATGTCGCCGACATTGTAGACGATCGGGAATGGGCTTCTGCGCTGGAGATTGGCGTAATAATGCGCGGCATCGGACGCGAGCACCACCGGTCCGCGGGCGGTCTCGACCCTCACCACCTGCAAGCCATCCGAATGGCCGCCGACGCGGTGCACGGTGACGCCGGGCGCGACCTCGCCGTCGCCGGAATAGAAATTGACGCGCTCGCCATAGACATGGCGGACCATCTGCGTGACGTGCTCGACCGAGAACGGATGTCGCAGCAGTCCGTTGCACATGCAGCGCCCCGTCGCGTAGGCCATCTCCCGCTCCTGGAGATGGAAGCGCGCGTTCGGGAAGCGGTCCAGGTTGCCGGCGTGGTCGTAATGCAGATGCGTCACGATGATATCGCGAATGCCCGCTGCCGCGACACCAAAGCGCTCCAGCGCGTCGACCGGATTGAGCGTCAGCTTGCGGGCCCGCGCGGACGCTTCCTCGGCATTGAAGCCGGTATCGACCAGGATGTCGCGGCCGTTGCCGCGAATCAGCCAGACGAAATAGTCGAGGTCCTGCGCCGCGCTGTCATGCGGGTCGGGCGCGAGAAAGTTCATGTTGGGGGTGCGCGGTGACATCGTCGCATAGCGCAGGGCGTAGATTTCGTAGGCGTTTCCCATGATTTTGATCTTGCTCTTTTGTGGATGCACCTTCAGGGGCGATTGATCGCAACAAGCCATCGTCCACCGCAAAGGTCAAACACCTGAGGTTGCGAAGGAGGCCCGTCCGCAATGTGAGACCAATCACATTGTTGTCGCCATGGCTGCCCTAACGTGCAGCCGCAATGACAACCAGAATGCATCGCGTGCAATCGTGACCGCCCGTTTATTCCCCCGCAACATGCCCATGCGTCGCGGTCAATTGTCGCGATCGCGCCGAATCCGCAAGCGGTTGACGCCCCCCTTCCCCGGTTTGATAATGCACATTGCGTAAGTTAAGGTCGCCGCGGCGCAAGCTGGAAACGGCGCCTTTTTGGCTGGATCGCGCTAATTATGAAAATTCGCCTGCTTTTCGTTCTGTCCTTGCTCGTGTCGCTCATCCCGACCGCTCCGTCGATTGCGGCCGGCGATCGCTTTGCGCTTGTGATCGGCAACGCCAAATATCCGGACGCCGACGCTCCCCTGAAGGAACCGCTCAACGACGCGCGCGACGTCGCCGACGAGCTCAAGCGCGACGGCTTTTCCGTGGAAACCGGTGAGAACCTGACTGGCGACGGCATGCGCCGCGCCTTCGACAAGCTCTACGGCAAGATCAAGCCGGGGTCGGTGGCACTGGTGTTCTTCAGCGGCTTCGGCATCCAGTCCGCGCGGCAGAGCTATTTGCTGCCCATCGATGCGCAGATCTGGACCGAATCCGACGTGCGCCGCGACGGAATCAGCCTCGAAACCGTGCTCGGCGAGCTCAACACCCGCGGCGCCGGCGTCAAGATCGCGCTGGTCGACGCCTCCAGGCGCAATCCGTTCGAGCGCCGGTTCCGCAGCTTCTCGGCCGGCCTCACCCCCGTCATCGCGCCGAACGGCACGCTGGTGATGTATTCGGCGGCGTTGGCCTCGGTAGTTTCGGACGCCGGCGGCGAGCACAGCCTGTTCGTCCAGGAACTCCTCAAGGAAATCCGCGTCCCCGACCTGATGGCCGAGGAGACGCTGAACCGCACCAAGATGGGCGTCACCCGTGCCTCCCGGGGCGAGCAGGTGCCGTGGATATCCTCTTCACTGGCCGAGGATTTCTCGTTCATTCCAGGGGCCGGCGGGTCGCGCCCGACAACGACCCCGCCACCCGCGCCGCCGCCGGTCGTCGCCAACAACCCGCCGCCGGCTCCGCCCGCACCTTCACCGCCTCCGCCGCCGAAACCGGCCGACACGGTGGCCGCGCCCGCTCCGTCACCGAAGCCGCAGGTCGAGGCTGCCTTGCCGCCCGCACCGCCGCCGCCTCCGCCTGTGATTCCGGCCGATCCCGCGACCGCTCCGAGCATGGAGAGCGGGCCGAGTGCGGCCGCCCTCGCCGAGGACCCCACCATCAAGGGGCTGACCGCCAAGATCGCGGCTAATCCGGATGACGTGAACGCGCTTTACCGGCGCGGTCAGGTCTATGCCAGCAAGGGCGCCTACAGCTTGGCCATCAAGGATTTTGACGAGACGCTTCGGATCAACCCCAAGGACGTCGAGGCTCTGAACAACCGCTGCTGGACCCGCACCGTGGTCGGCGACCTCCAGGGCGCGCTGAAGGACTGCAACGAGGCCCTGCGGCTGCGGCCGAACTTCGTCGACGCGCTGGACAGCCGGGGGTTGGTCAATCTGAAATCGGGGGCGGTCAAGAACGCCATCGCCGATTTCGAGGCCGCCCTGAGGATCAATCCGCGCCTGACCTCCTCGCTGTTCGGACGCGGGATCGCCAAGCAGCGCAACGGCTCGGCCCAGGAAGGCGCGCTCGACATCGCCAATGCCAAGGCGATGGACCCGAACATTGTTCAGGAATTCGCAAGCTACGGAGTGCGTTGATATTTTTTTTGGATCGGGGCCGATGTGCCTCGAACCCGCGGCGGCCCGGCGAAGACTAATTGACTAATTGAACGGATGCCGCGCCCGCCTTTTCGGGGCGGCTTACTGCAGGATTTTGGAACTACGCGAGCTGGCTGCGCAGGAGGGACTGGCTATGAGATTGGCTGCAAAGGGACTTACCGCAATCCTGTCCATCATCACCGTCGGCGCCGCACTGTCGCTGACGATCCCGCTGGCATTCGCCGGCGACGACGGCAACAGCAAGAACGTCACCGAGGACGAGATCGTCCGCGCGCTGGCGCCGCCGCCGAAGAAGCCGCTGACCCGCGGCCTCTCGATCGCTCCGCAGGCCGATCCCGCACCGAGTGCGACGGAGACCAAGCTGATCCAGTCCGTGCGCGGCCGCTCGACACGCTCGCTGTCGTCGACCGAACGTGAAGAAATCGCGTCGGCGGCCAAGGACAAGCCGAACATCGATCTGGAAATCACGTTCGACTACAACTCGGCCAATATCAGCGCCAAATCGCTTGCCTCGGTCCAGGCGCTCGGCCGTGCGCTGACCAGCCCCGACCTGAAGGGCTCGACCTTCGTGGTCGCCGGCCACACTGACGCCGCCGGCGGCGAGAGCTATAATCAGGATCTGTCGGAGCGCCGCGCGGATTCGATCAAGCGCTATTTGGTCGACAAATACAGCATCTCCGCGACCGACCTCGTCACGGTCGGCTACGGCAAGAGCAAGCTGAAGGACCCCGCCCAGCCGATGGCAGAGGTCAACCGTCGCGTGCAGGTCGTCAACATGGAAAACAAGACCACCGCATCGAAGTGAGCACGACGTAATCCTTTGAAGTGACAAGTCGTGATGTGGTGTAAAGTCTCGCTTCCACCGCGCGTCCCGCAGGCTTGCGGGACGCTGCTTTATTTCAGGAAAACGCTCTCCATGGGCCGCGCGCGGATGGCCGTGAGCCAGGCCAGGACGATCCGGCAATGAACCTCTCCCAATATCTCAAGCCGGCCGGAACGGTGGTCTTCGTCGTCGCGCTCGGCGTCGGCTATTATCTATTCGAGCACCGGCATCGCGCCGAGCCCAAGGAAACGCCGAGCGAGGCGCTGGTCATCGTGACCAAGTCGACCAACGCCTGCTTCTCCGACCTGGTCCGGGTGACCGGCTTCTTCGTGCCGCGCCGCGAAGCCGTGGTCGTCGCTGACCAAGAGGGATCCAGGGTCACCGACCTCTTCGTCACCGAGGGCACCCTCGTCACCGACAATCAGGAGTTGGCGCGCCTGACCGCACCGCCCCAGATCCCGGGCCAGCCGCAGCGGCCCGGCCCGCAAGGTCCGGTTTCGCTGAAGGCCTCTGCGCCGGGGCTCGTCACCGAGGTCCGCACCATCGTCGGCGCGCCGGCCTCGCCGCAGGCTGGCCCGATGTTCCGTATCGCCGTCAACAACGAGATCGAGCTGGACGCGCAGGTGCCCGCAGTGCACATGGCCAAGCTCAGCTCCGGCGCGACCGTTCGCATCAGCCGCGACGACGCGCCCGATCTGATCGGCCGGGTCAGGCTGGTCGCGCCCGAAATCGATCGCGCCACCCAGCTCGGCCGCGTGCGCATCAGTGTCACCAACAATCCCTCGCTGAAAGTCGGCGTGTTCGCCCGCGCCTCGATCGACGCCAAGCGAAGCTGCGGCGTCGCGGTTCCCAAGACCGCGATCGACCATCTCACCGTGCAGGTCGTCAAGGGCAACATTGTCGAGACGCGCAAGGTACGGGTCGGGCTGTCGTCGGACAGCGCGACGGAAATCCTGGAAGGCCTCAACGTCGGCGAAATCGTCGTCGCCGACGCCGGCTCTTCGCTGCATGACGGCGACCAGATCAAGACCATGTTCGCCGATGAACTCGATCGCACGCGGGTACGCTGATGGCTCTCAATATCTCGGCATGGTCGATTCGCAATCCGCTGCCGTCGGTCGTTTTTTCCATCATCCTCCTGATCCTCGGCTGGGTGTCCTTCACCAAGCTCGCGGTGACGCGGCTACCCTCGGCCGACATTCCCGTGATCTCGGTCGCGGTGTCGCAGTTCGGCGCGGCACCCGCCGAGCTCGAATCCCAGGTCACCAAGACGGTTGAAGACGCCGTCTCCGGTGTCGAAGGCGTCAGGCACATCACCTCGCAGATCACCGACGGCCTGTCGGTGACGACGATCCAGTTCGCGCTGGAAACCAACACCGACCGCGCGCTCAACGACGTCAAGGACGCGGTGACGCGCGTGCGCTCCAACCTGCCGCAGAACGTCACCGAGCCCCTGATCCAGCGCGTCGACGTCATCGGCCTGCCGATCGTCACCTACGCCGCGATCTCGCCCGGCAAGACGCCGGAGCAGCTCTCCTATTTCGTCGACGACGTGGTCAAGCGGGCGCTGCAGGGCGTGCGCGGCGTCGCCCAGGTCGAGCGCATCGGCGGTGTCGAGCGCGAGATCCTGGTCTCGCTCGATCCCGACCGCCTGCAGTCGATGGGGCTGACGGCCGTCAATGTCAGCCAGAGCCTGCGCGGCACCAATGTCGATGTTGCCGGCGGCCGCGCCGAGATCGGCAAGAACGACCAGGCGATCCGCACCCTCGCTGGCGCCAAGACGCTGAGTGACCTTGCCGGCACCATGATTCCGCTGTTCGGCGGCGGCGAGGTCCGGCTCGACGATCTCGGCACCGTGACCGACACCATCGCCGACCGCCGCACCTTCGCCCGCTTCAACGGCGAGCCGATCGTCGCGCTCGGCATCAAGCGCTCAAAGGGTGCCAGCGACGTGAAGGTCGCCGAGGCCGTGCAGAAGCGCATCGACACGCTCAAGGCTACCTATCCCGACGTAGACCTGAAGGTGATCGACACCTCGGTCGAATATACCAACGGCAATTACCACGCGGCAATCTCGACCCTGTTCGAAGGCGCCATCCTCGCCGTCGTCATCGTGCTGTTGTTCCTGCGCGACCTGCGCGCCACCATCATCGCCGCGATCTCGCTGCCGTTGTCGATCTTCCCGGCGTTCTGGGCGATGGACCTGCTCGGCTTCTCGCTCAACCTCGTCAGTTTCCTCGCCATCACGCTGTCGACAGGTATTCTGGTCGACGACGCCATCGTCGAGATCGAGAACATCGTCAGGCACATGAACATGGGCAAGTCGCCCTATCGTGCCGCCCTGGAAGCCGCCGACGAGATCGGCCTCGCGGTGATCGCCATCTCGCTGACGATCATCGCGATCTTCGCACCCGCGAGCTTCATGTCGGGCATCGCCGGACAGTTCTTCAAGCAGTTCGGCATCACCGTCTCGGTGCAGGTGTTCTTTTCGTTGCTCGCTGCGCGCTTCGTCACGCCGGTGCTCGCCGCCTACTTCCTCAAACATGGCAATCACCAGGAGCCACCGCCCGGCCGCGTGCTGCGGTCCTATCACAGGCTCGTGGCCTGGTCGGTGAAGCACTATTTCATCACGGTGCTGGCCGGCTTCGGCGTCTTCGCCGCTTCGATCTGGAGCATCACGCTGCTGCCGCAGGGTTTCCTGCCGGCGCAGGACAGCTCGCGCTCGCTGGTTGCCCTCGAGCTGCCGCCGGGCACCCAGCTCGCCTACACCGAAAAGGTCACCGAAGACATCGTTGCGCGCCTGCGCAAGCGGCCCGAGGTGAAGAGCATCTTCGTCGACGGCGGCCGCGTTCCACCGGGGACCCAGGAAGTCCGGCGCGCCGCTTTGATCATCAACTACACGCCAAAGGACAGCCGCGACATCACCCAGCGCGAGCTCGAATTCTCGATCAGCCAGGAGCTGGAGAACATCCCGGACATCCGCTTCTGGTTCCTCGACGAGAACGGCCTGCGCGCCATCTCGCTGGTCGTGACCGGCGCAGACGCCAACATCGTCAACAACGTCGCCAGCGAGCTCGCGACGCAGATGAAGCGGATTCCCACCATCTCCAACGTGATCTCGGAAACCACGCTGGAGCGGCCCGAGCTGCGCGTCGAACCGCGCGCCGATCTCGCCGCACGGCTCGGCGTGTCGACCGAAAGCCTGTCGCAGACCATCCGCGTCGCCACCATCGGCGACGTCGGCCCCGCGCTCGCCAAGTTCGACGTCGGCGACCGTCTGGTGCCGATCCGCGTGCAGCTCGAGGATGCCGCGCGTGGCAATCTGAAGACACTCGAACAGTTGCGCGTGCCGCTCGGCGAGCACGGCGAGAAGGGCGGCGTGCCGCTCTCCGTCATCGCCGACGTCAAGCTCGACCAAGGTCCGACCAGCATCAACCGTTACGATCGCGAGCGACAGGCGACCGTCGCGGCCGATCTTGTCGGCTCCGCCGCGCTCGGCGACGCCACCAAGAAGATCTACGACCTGCCGGTCATGAAGAGCCGGCCGAAGGGCGTGAAGGTCTCACCCTCCGGCGATGCCGAAAGCCTGAACGAACTGTCCGAAGGCTTTGCTACCGCGATCACGGCGGGCCTGATGATGGTCTACGCCGTGCTGGTGCTGCTGTTCGGCACCTTCCTGCAGCCGATCACCATTCTGTTCTCGTTGCCGCTCTCGATCGGCGGCGCGATCGCGGCCCTGCTGGTCACCGGCAAGCAGCTCACGACGCCGGTGTGGATCGGCATCCTGATGCTGATGGGCATCGTCACCAAGAACGCGATCATGCTGGTGGAATTCGCCATCGAGTCCATTCACGCCGGCACACCGCGCGAGGAAGCCATGATCGACGCAGGCATGAAACGCGCGCGCCCGATCGTGATGACCACGATCGCGATGGCCGCGGGCATGATGCCAAGCGCGCTCGCGGTCGGCGCGGGTGGCGAGTTCCGCTCGCCGATGGCACTCGCGGTGATCGGCGGCCTGATCTTCTCGACCATCCTGTCGCTGGTGTTCGTGCCCGCGATGTTCATGGTGATGGACGATCTCGGCGCCCTGATCTGGCGCTTCGCCAAGCGGCTGGTCGTGCACAGCGAAGATGCCGAGGGCGCCGGTCACCACGAAGCTGCGCCGGCGGGAGCGGCACCAGCGCCGAGGAGCATCGTGCACCCGGCGGCGGAGTAGCTATGGCACAAGCGTCAAGTACACAAGGCAGTCCAGCGAGCGCCATCCGCGAACCCGACATAGCGGAGGATCGTCTTCGCTACCAAGCATTCAGACGTACCGGTCGTGCTGTGCCGATCGAGGCC
Source organism: Bradyrhizobium sp. WSM1417 (assembly GCF_000515415.1). Classification (NCBI taxonomy): domain Bacteria; kingdom Pseudomonadati; phylum Pseudomonadota; class Alphaproteobacteria; order Hyphomicrobiales; family Nitrobacteraceae; genus Bradyrhizobium; species Bradyrhizobium sp. WSM1417. Next base: position 1,280,219 of record NZ_KI911783.1, on the reverse strand, counting down.
GTTAAAGCGTGGGTCGCGAGTTGGGACTCTTCTGACGAACTCCTTCGCCCCGATTGTAGCGACCCAGCCTAACGGCCCCCTACTCGTTCCGCGCGATCGCCGTCAGCTTAGTCATGTTCCGCAGCAGGATGCGGCCGCGCTGGAGATCGAGGATGGCTTCCTTGCGCCAGGCCTGAAGCTGGCGGTTGACGCTCTCGCGAGCGGCGCCGACGAAGACGCCGAGCTGCTCCTGCGAGATGTGCACCTCCGAACCGAAATCGGCGGCGAGCGCGCAAAGGCGCCGCGCGAGGCGAACCGGCAGCGGCTGGAGCATGGACTCTTCCATGCGCTCGCTCTGCCAGCGGATGCGCTGGCACAGCAGCGCGATGATCTTGATCCCGACCTTCGGCTCGCGTTCGAGGAAGGCGAGAAAGTCTTCGCGCCGCAAGACGAACAGCTCGCTGGCTTCGCCCGCGGTGGCGTCCGCAGTGCGGCTCTGGCCGTCCAGCACCGCAACCTCGCCGAACAGGTCGCCCGGCCCCATGAAGTTCAGCGTCAGGCGGCTGCCGTCGGAGGCGCCGGTCTCGATACGGACCTGGCCTCGGCGGACGCCGAACAGCGCATCGCCCGCGTCGCCCTTCTGGAACAGCACCTCGCCGTTGCCCAGATGCTGGGTGTGGCAGAGATTCGCCAGCCGCTGGAGCTCGTCTGCGCCGAGATCGGCGAACATCGCATTCATCTTGAGGATGACCGCAAATTCGGCCTGCTTGCTCATTTCAATGTCCTTGTGAATTTCGTTGGCAAATCGCTTGGAACCATCAACATCAGGATCGCGTAAAACCGCGCCGGGGAAGTGTGCCATAAGTCACATAACTTTGCAGCACCCCCAGACTATTTTTACGTGCTTGGAGCCGCTTCCCGTCCCGGGATAAACTCAGGCGCAAAGGACGGGTGGAAATGACGGTCATGTGCCGGATTCGACGCCCATCGCTCGCCGCTGGAAAGTCGACATGAGAGCCGTGAAATTCGCCGGCGCGGCGGTGGCCGCAATCGTCATCGTGATCGCACTCCTGCTGGTGGTCGGGATCCCCTCGGGCTTCCTGACGTCGACGATTGCCTCGCGGGTCGAGAGCGCGACCGGCTATCGCTTGTCGATCGACGGCACCATCAGAATCAGCCTGTGGCCGACGCTGAACGTGACGCTGAACGACCTCACGCTTGCCGACCCCAAGGACCGCAGCGGCATCACGCGCCTGACCATCGACAGCGTGCAGGCCGACATGTCGCTCTCGAGCGTCTGGTCGGGCCGTCCGAAGATCAGCGAGCTCGTCGTCACCCATCCCGTGCTCTACCAGCCGCTGCTGCGTGAGCGACTGCCGAATGCCGGCGGCACGTCGAAGCCGGTCGCGCTCGATACCGATGGCGCCGCCATCGACCGCATCAAGGTCACCGATGGCGAGATCGCATTCGCGCGCGTGCGCGATCGAGTCGAGAGCCGCATCAGCGCCGTCAATGCCGATGCGATCGTCAGCCGCGACCGCAAGATCAGCATCACCGGCACCGCACGGGTCGGCGAGCATCCGACCAAGTTCGACATCAAGGCGACCACGCCGGCGCCGCCGGCCGACCGACCGACCATTCCGGTGGATTTCGCCATCGACATGCCGGACGTGTTGAAGTCCCGGCTCGCGGGTCATGCCGAGATGCGGCTGAGCGGCGATGTCGTGATGATCAACGGCGTGAGCGGCACGCTCGGCGATGGCGCGTTCAACGGCTGGGCCTCGGTCGATATCGCGAGCAAGCCTCTGGTCAAGGTCGATCTCGACTTCCAGCGGCTCGCGATTCCGCTGGCGAAATCGCCGGAAGGCGCGTCCGGGCAACCCTGGAGCGATGCGCCGATCGACGTGTCCGCGCTCAACTATGTCGATGCGCAAATCAGGATCTCCGCGCACGAGGCGGTGATCGGCGATGCGCGTCTCGCGCCGCTGGCGGTCGATGCAAAACTCGCCGGCGGCGTGCTGAAGGCCGGCACCGCCAATCTCGGCGCCTATGGCGGCCAGGTCTCGGGCGAATTGATCCTGGATGCGACCAGCGGCGCGCCGAGCTTTGCGATGCATTCCGACCTCGCCGGCGTGCGCGCGCTGCCGCTGCTCCAAGGCCTCGCCGAATTCGACCGGATCGACGGCAAGCTGCAGGCCAAGCTTGCGCTGCGCAGCGCCGGCACCAGCCAGCGCGCATTGATGGCGAACATGCAGGGCACGGCCTTCGTCAATTTCCAGGACGGCGCCATTCGCGGCATCAACGTCGCACAGATGATCCGCTCGCTGACATCGGGCACGCTGTCGGGCTGGCAGGCAAACCAGGACAACGGTCGGGAGCAGAGCACGGATTTGTCGCAGCTCTCGGCGTCGTTCCGGATCGACAAGGGCCAGGCGGTGACGACCGATCTCAACCTGACCGGACCGCTGGTCCGCGTGACCGGCGCCGGCACGATCGCACTCGACACCAAGATGATGGGCTTTCGCGTCGAGCCGAAGCTGGTGATGACGACCGAAGGCCAGGGCCGCGCCGCCGAGCCGGTCGGCTTCGGCATCCCCGTGATGATCCAGGGTACCTGGTCGCAGCCGCGGATCTATCCTGACATGGCCGGCATGCTGGACAATCCGGACGCCGCCTATGCCAAGCTGCGCGAGATGGGCAAGGGGCTGTTCGGCGCTGATGGGGCCGGGCTCGGCAATATTCTGGGTAGCCTTGGTCTCGGAGGGACCGCCGCGCCGGGTGGCGGCAATGCGACCGGCAATGCCAATCCGCAAACCCAGCAGCCCGGACAGAACAACCCGCTCGGCGGCCCCTTGGGCGAGGCGATCGGCAATCTGATCCAGCAGGGACTTTCCGGTGGCGCGGGAAACGGCACTGGGACTGCCACCGGCACAGGCACAGCCACCGGCCGCAGCCGCAGCCTGCCTGCAGCGCCATCCACACTGATGCCGCAAGCTTCGCCGGCGTCCCCCGGCCTGGAGGACCCGCCGGCGGCGCAGCAGGACAGCCAGCCGATGAACGACGTGCTGCGGCAGCTCTTTAATCGATGATTGCAGGACCAAAGCGCTGGACTCCCAGCCCTCCCTTGCCAAGCCATCCCCTTACATCGGCTGGCCCGGCGGCGGCTTCCTCCAAAGGGATGAGACTGCGACAATTCACCATGCTTCCGCCTGCCCAGCGTCCAGGCGGGTAACCACACCGGCCGGTCAGGCGGCCCGACCAGCCCCTTCACAGTCCGTTGGACTAAATTGTGCTAGAAGGCTCGCAGGGTCCGTCAGGCCCGTAGCGCCGGCGCCGATGGCGGCGCGAGAGGATCGGGATGGCAGGAGCGAACGACAAGACACGGTTTCTGCGCGAGGGTCTGTTCGCCAAATACGTCGTCTCTCTCGTCGGCCTCGTCGTGTTCGTGCTCGCCGTCAACGGCGCGATGGAGAGCTGGATCTCCTACCGCGCCACCAAGACACAGCTGACCGACGGTCTCGAGGACAAGGCGCAGGCTGCCGCGCGGCGGATCGAGCAGTCGATCTCCGAGCTCGAACGCCAGATCAGCTGGGTGACGCGGGCGAGCCAGGACACGCTCGAGAAGCGCCGCGCCGACTACGCCCAGCTGCTGCACCAGGTCGCGGTCGTCACTCAGCTGTTTCAGCTCAACGGCGACGGCCGCGAGGTGCTGCGCGTCTCGCGCCAGTCGACCACGACCGGCAGCAACGCCGACCTCTCCCGCGACATGCGCTTCACCGACACCGTCGCCCGCGGCGTCAGCTATGCGCCGGCCTGGTTCTCCGACCGAACGCCGTTCATGTCGATCTCGGTGGCGCATTCCGGTTTCAACGCCGGCGTCACAGTGGCCGAACTCGACCTCAGCTTTCTCTCCGAGTACCTCTCCGACGCCCAGGTCGGCAAGGCTGCCTTCGCCTATGTGGTCGATCCGCGCGGCCGCGTGCTGGCGACGTCGTCGAAGGGCCCCGAGGTCGGCAAGGATTTGTCGAAGCTGCCGCAGGTCGCGGCTGCGGTCGCGCCGGGCCACGAGCCCGACAGTTCGGGCACCGACTTCAACGGCCATGCAGTGATGAGCGCCGCCAGCATTGTGCCGAAGCTCGGCTGGAGCGTGATGTTCGAGCAGCCGACCACGCAGGCCCTGATGCCGATCCGCGACCAGCTGGTGCGCATTGCGCTTTTGATCGGCATGGGCCTGCTGGTCGCGATCCTCGCCGGCACGCTTCTGGCGCGCCGCATGATCATCCCGATCACGGCGCTACGCGACGGCGCGCACAAGCTCGGCGAGGGCGATTTCAGCCATCGCATCGAGGTGCACACCGCCGACGAGCTGGAAGATCTCGCCGGCCAGTTCAACCGCATGGCCGACCAGATCCAGGAGACCTATTCGGACCTGGAGACCAAGGTCGAGGAGCGCACCCGCGATCTCGCGCAGTCGATCAACGAGCTCAAGGTGCTGGAAGAGGTCGGCCGCGCGGTCGCAGCCTCGCTCGATCTCAACGCCGTGCTGCCAACGATCGCCGCGCGCGCGATCGAGATCACCCATGCCGACGCCGTGCTGATCTACGGCTATGACGCGCAGGTGCGCCGCTTCAATCTGGTCGAGGCCAACGGGATCGACAAATCCGCCGACGGCGCCCATGTCACGATCGACGAAGGCCAGGATATCCTGAGCGATGCGGCCGGGAGCGGCGAGCCGATCGCGATTGCCGATCTCGACCAGGCTTCCGAGCAGCCGCTGCGCGATGTCGCGATCGAGGCCGGCTTCCATTCGGTGCTGGTGGTGCCGCTGGTGGACCAGCAGGGCACGCTCGGCTCGCTGGTCGTGCTGCGCCGCGCCAGCGGCGAGTTCGCCGCCAGCATCATCGGCCTGATGCGCACCTTTGCCAACCAGGCCGTGCTGGCGATGCGCAATGCGCGGCTGTTCACCGAGGTCGACCACAAGGGCCGCGAGCTCGCGGCTGCGCACCAAACCGTGCAGCAGCAGGCCGCCAAGCTCCAGGAGCAGACCGAACAGCTGCGCAACTGGAATCGCTCGCTTGAAGAGCGCGTCGAGAAACAACTCGGCGAGATCGGCCGCATCAAGCGGCTCGAACGTTTCCTCGCGCCGCAAGTGGCGCAGCTGATCGCCTCGTCCGACGGCCACGACGCGCTGCTCGACAGCCATCGCCGCGAGGTCACCGTCGTGTTCTGCGATTTGCGCGGCTTCACCTCGTTTACGGAGGCGACCGAGCCTGAAGAGGCAATGAATGTGCTGCGCGAATATCACGCCGCGCTCGGCGAGCTGATCCACCGCTATGAAGGCACGCTCGATCGCTTTGCCGGCGATGGCGTGATGATCCTGTTCAACGCGCCGATTCAATTTGCCGACCACACCAAGCGCGCGGTGAAGATGGCGGTCGAGATGCGCGATGTGATTGGCCAATTGACCGAGAAGTGGAAGAACCGCGGCCACTCGCTCGGCTTCGGTGTCGGCGTCGCCATGGGCTACGCCACGCTCGGCCAGATCGGCTTCGAGCAGCGGCTCGAATATGCCGCGATCGGCAGCGTCACCAATCTTTCCTCCCGCCTCTGCGACGAAGCCAAGGCCGGCCAGGTCGTCGTCAGCCGCCGCGTCTACGGCATGGTCGAGCCCTGGGTCGAAGCCCGCGCGCTCGACGATCTCGTGCTCAAGGGCTTCAACCACCCCGTGCTCGCGATGGAGATCCTGTCGTGGCGCGAGGAGGTGGAGAACGTGGTGGATGCCGCCGCGGCAAGGCGAAGAGGGTAGTCCAAACAAAAAAGTGCGAAAACAACCCCATGCACAGTAGCCGGGGCCTGCAAGATCAATGACTTACGCGGGTACGGAATTGGTTGGAGGCGGTGCGGGTGATCACGCCCCGCGCTTCGGCCCCATCGCCTCGAGCCCCGCCTTCTGCTCGTCGCTCAGGTCCGCCTCGAAATCGTCGAGCGCGTCAGTGACGCCGTTCACCGCCTGCAGCATCGTCTCCAGCCGCGCCTTCACGGCAGTGAGGCGTGCCTGCGGTGTCGCTGCTGGTTGTGACGGACAGGCGCTCAGCGTTTCCATGGTGCGCAGCGAGGTGTCCTGGAGCACGTCGAGGCGGGCGCGGGCGGTGTCGTCGAGCTTGAGCGTGGAGGCGATCTCGGCCGCGGGCCATTGCTGCTGCACGAGCTGCTCGTATTGGCGCTGCAGCTTCTCGTCGTAGCGGGGATCGCTGTCCGCCTGGCAGGCCGATGCCGCCTGGGGATTCTTTTGCTGGAGCGCTGCAAGCGCGGCGCGGCGGTCCTTGGCCAGGCTATCGAGCTTGGCTCTCTGCTCGTCGTCGAGGAGATCGACGAACTTTGTCAGCGCGGGCGCGACCGCGTCCGTCGCCTTGATCATGGCCTCGATGCGCTCGCGCATCAGGCCGAGGCGCTCCATGGCCGTCGCGGGGACCTGCGTTGGACACGCGGCGCGGATGGTGTCGCGCGCGGATGCCCACGCGGTCGCGAGCTCGTCGAGCGCTGTGCGCTGCAATTCATTCGGCTGCACGATAGCGGCGATGCGATCAACCGGCAGGCCGCCGGTGTCGCTGGCATCGCAGACCGTCTCCGCGGTCGGGACTCGCCGTCCGCGCCGGCCATGCGGCGCGGTGTAGGCAGCAAGCTCGGTGGCCGCATAGGGTGCGAAGATCGCGGCATAGATGTCGCCATAGCCGTAGAGCGAGAGGCTGGTCGTATCGCCGAGGATGATTGCAGTGGTGAGATCGTCATGCGCGAACGGCCAGAACACCGGGCCGACCCAGCCGTAGCTGCCGTCGGGATGGCGCCACCAGCCCTGCGGACGGCGGCCGCCGTGCCAGCCCGCCAGCGCGGCTTGCGCCGTCATCGCGGCCCGGAGGACGTAAGGATTGGCAGTTTGTCCGCGCTCTGCGCCGCGAGGATCTTGCGACCTCAGTGCTGCGGAGCGGTATCGGCTGCCCCGCACCGCCATGCGGGCATGGCGCAAGCGCGACATGCCGATCATGTGGCCGACGGCAAAGCGCGCAACACCGAGCGGGCCGCCGCGGAAGCCGAACTGCGCCTCGGCGCGACCTGGCAACAGCACCGCCAGAATCACGACGCCTGTTAGCGCGAGCCCCAGCCTGGGTCGCAAGCGTGATCTCGACATGACCACTGACCTGTCCACCTTGGCCCTCCTCCGGCGCCAAGCGCGCATCGCGTCGCATCACAATGACGCGCGAGGGAACCAAATGTTCCGGAAGCGCACATGGCAAAGCGTCGTGGTATTTGCTCAGGACGTCTCGGCTGCGCCCGAGCGAGCGCCTCGTCCTTCGAGACGAGCGCTTCGCGGCCTCCTCAGGATGAGGCTTGGCAGCACATCCGCCTGCGTTGAAATGCCGCCGCAGACTCATCCCTCATCCTGAGGGCCCGCCGCAGGCGGGCGTCTCGAAGGATGGCCGCAGGCGCGCGGCGAAGCGCTCTCCTCACTCCGCCTTTTGCGGCACCACGAAGGTCTGGCCGGGATAGATCAGATTGGGATTGTGGATCTTGGCGCGGTTGGCGTTGTAGATCACGGCAAAGCGGGCGCCGTCGCCGTAAGCGAGCCGGCTCAGTGCCCACAGGCTGTCGCCGCGGGAGATCACCCGGCTGCCGCCTGTTTCCGCCGGTGCACCGCCGACGACGTCCGCCGGTGAGGCCGATGCAACGGTCGTGGCCGCGGGCGTCCGCGCCATGACCCCCGACCCGCCCTTTGGTTTCGGTGCGCCCATCAATCTCGGCCGGGCCGCGGGCCGGTCCGAGACCGATGCCACCACATCCGACTTGTCGTCGGGCTTCTCGGCCTTCGCTTCCTGCTTCGTCTCTTGTCTAACCTCTTGCCTCGCGACCGGTGCAGGGCGCGCGGGCGGCGGCGCGGCTTCGGCGATCACCACCGGCATGCTGCGGCCGGATTGCGTGACGGTGCCGTCAGGCGATTTCGCCCGCAGGGTCAGCTCGTAGGAACCGGCGGGAAGCTGCGGCGGCGTCATCACGAATTGGCCCGAGGCATCCGCCACCACACTGTCGAGCGGCTTGCCGTCGCGCAGCAGCTCGACCTTGGCGCCCGGCGTCGCCTGGCCCGCGATCACCGCTGCCTCGCCGTGATCGTCGACGCGTGCGACGTCGAAACGGGGGCCGCTATCGGCAACCGCCGGCGGCGGCTTGACCGGTGCAAGATCGGCAAGCGCGGCCGTGACCTGCTTCTGGGTTTCAGCCAATGCACCCGCCTTCGGCTCGGGGGCCGGCGCCGGAGATGCAGCTGGTGCCGGCGGCGCGGCCGCGGCGAGTTTTGGCTCTTCCGGCTTGAGTTCCGGCTTGGGTTCGACCTTCTGTTCGACCTTAGCCTCCGGCTTGGCGGCGACCACGGTGTCGGTCTTCGCCCCCATCGGCAGCAGGCGGCGCAGCTCGGTGGGGCCGATCACGAGCACGGTGCCGCCCACCGCGAGCAGACAGAATGCAATGAAGGCCTTGGTCGCGGTCACCATCGGAAACGAACCTTGATCAGGAAGAACCTGGCAAATCAATCGAGGCGGCAAGTTGCGCCGTTTTGGCCACGGCAGCAAGACGGTCGATGGGATGATGCGCCGGCGTCGGGGATGAACCAGCGCACCCCCGCCAGCGTCAAATGCTCGAGGCCGCACCGCGGCATTTTTCTCGAGGAATTTCCCCGTGAACGCATTTTGCCGTCCCGCACAATTGCCGGTACTTGGGCTGGTGCTTGCCCTCATCCTGGCCGCAACTCCGGCGCGCGCCGCGTCCGGCCCGCCGCCTGGCTTCGCTCTCACCGACGATGCCGAACTCGCCTTCACCTCGCCCGACAAAGCCACCCGGCTCGAGCAGTACAAGAAGGACGACGGGGATTTCGACATCAAATGGCAGGTCTGGGCGCGGAACGGCGAAGCGATGACCGAGCTGACGCCGGAGCAGGGCTATCCGGCCGGCTTCCGCTTCACGCCCGACTCGCAATGGCTGGTGCGGATGCAGAAGACCGGCTCCGGCGAGCAGGACCTGTATCTCTACCGTCTCGAGAAAGGCGCCTTCGTCAGCGCGACGAAGACCTCGCTCAGCGACTTGGCCTGGGCCTATTTCCACAGCCGCCCGGACACCGGAAAGATGAAGCTCGACTACCACATCTCGGCCAATCTCGTGAAAGGCACCGAAGAAGCCTATCGCGGGCTCGGCGTGCACTGGCCGGACAACCGTTACCTCGTGATCTCGCTATCGGGTGAAATGGACAAACATCCGAAGAACGTCGCCGTGAAGGGGCTGGCCGACTGGCGCTGCCGCTATGATCTCAAGACCGGGACCTTCGACGTGCCGGCGATGTTCGCCAAGACCAATGCGGAAGCGTTGAGATGGGAAATCCGACGCTGAGGGAACCATGGTCCACCGCGCCTTCAGACAAGCGATGGAACCAACCCTCTGATTCCATTCCGATTCATGTTTTCCTAACCCTTACTGGTAACGTGGTCTTGTCGGTTTTGCCGCATCTTGCATCCCACGGGAGGGCTGCATGGGCACATCGATCCGATGGAGCGCGCGCATGCGCGCGTTGCTGCGCCGTTGGCGCGGCGCGCCGCTGACATGGCTGATCGCAGGCGGCTTCGTGCTGATGGCCGCAATGGCTGTGGGCACCGCGCTCACCGTCGACCGCTTCCGGCAGAATGCGATCGAAAGCGGCCGCGACAGCCTGGAGAGCGCGGTCCGGTTGCTCGCCCGCCATTTCGACCGCGAGTTCGAGGACTTCGCGGTGCTGCAGAAGAGCATCATCGCCGAGCTCGAAAGCCATGGCATCGAATCCGCCGATGTCTTCCGCAGCGAGATGGGCACGCTTGCCGTGCACGAAGTGCTGCGCGCCAGAGCCAGCGGCTGGTCGGACGTCGCCGGCGCCAATTTATTCGACGCCAAGGGCGTGCTGATCAACTCGTCGCGGCGCTGGCCGGTCGCCGATGTTTCGGTCGCCGACCGCGGCTATTTCAATCGCCTCAAGAACGATCCAGCTTCGCAGGAGGAGGTCGAGGTGGTGCCCGGACGGTTGGGCAGCGGGCCGGCGATCGTGTTCGCGCGCCGCGTCTCCGGCCCCCACGGCGAATTCCTTGGGCTGGTCTCGCGTGCAATCGCGCCGGACCAGCTCGAATCCTTCTTCGCCTCGAGCGGGCTCGGCGAGGACTCCTCGATCGCGATGCACCACCAGAACGGCCAGTTGCTCGCGCGCGTTCCGCATGTGGACGCGATGATCGGGCAGAATTTCCGCAACGGCACGCCCGAGCAGGTGGCGGTGTTCGAGCGCACCTTCGTCACGACCCAGCTCGCAAGTCCGATCGACGGCAAGGATCGCCTCGTCGCCGCACGCCTCCTGACCGGCGAGCCGCTGGTCGTGGTTGCAACCAGGTCGCTGGATGCGACGCTGGCGACATGGCACACGCAAACCAAATTCTTCGTGGCCGTAGCCGTGATGTCGATCGGCCTGCTCGTGCTCACGCTCTATCTCATCTTCCGCCAGATGACCCGTCGGCTCGCCGTGGAGAAGCACCAGCTCGACACCGCGATGAACACGATGACGCAGGGCCTCCTGATGTTCGACCAGGACGAACGGCTGATCGTCTGCAACCGGCGCTACATCGAGATGTACGGACTGTCGGCGGACGTGGTGAAGCCCGGCGCGTATTTCCGCGACGTGATCCAGCATCGCCACGACACGGGTTCGTTCCACGGCGACGTCGATTCCTATTGCGACGGCATTTTGGGCAATGCCGGGCAGACGCAGAGCACGATCGTCGAGACCTCCGATGGCCGCCTGATCGAGATCAAGAACCAGCCCGGTGCCGCCGGCGGTTGGCTCGCGACCCATGACGACGTCACCGAGCGCATCCGCGCCGACGAGCGCATCGCGCATATGGCGCATTACGACGCGCTGACCGACCTACCCAACCGCGTGCTGATGCGCGGCCATCTGGAGCGGCGCGTCGCGGAGCTTGCCCAGGGCAAGCCGTTCGCGATCCTCTATATCGACGTCGACGAGTTCAAGGGCGTCAACGATTCGCTTGGGCACGAGGTCGGCGACGAGCTGCTGCGCCAGGTCGCGAACCGCCTGCGCGCCTGCATCAGCGGCAACGACATGGTGGCGCGGTTGGGCGGCGACGAATTCGCAATCGTCAAGGCCGGCACCCGCGACGAGGCCGAGCTGACGGCGCTGGCCGAGCAGATCCTGAAGGCGCTGCGCGCGCCCGTAAACTACAATGGCCAGGAAATCCCGACCGATGCCAGCATCGGCATCGCGATCGCGCCCGACCACGGCGACAATCTCGACGATTTGCTCAAGCGCGCCGATCTCGCGATGTATGCGGCGAAATCCGAGGGCCGCCGCACCTTCCGCGTCTTCGCGCCCGAATACGACGCCAAGGCGCGGCTGCGCCGCCAGCTCGAGTTCGATCTACGGCAGGCGCTGGCCCGTGGCGAGTTCGAGGTGCACTATCAGCCGCTGGTCGATCTTGCGGCCAACGTCGTCACCGGCTGCGAAGCGCTGCTGCGCTGGCACCATCCGGAGCGCGGCATGGTCTCGCCCGCCGATTTCATCCCGGTTGCGGAAGAGACCGGATTGATCGGCGAGATCGGTGAATGGGTGCTGAGGCAGGCCTGCACCGAGGCCGCCTCCTGGCCCGGCGACATCCACATCGCGGTCAACGTCTCACCGGTGCAGTTCCGCTCGCGGACGTTGGCGCTGAAGGTCGCAGCCGCGCTCGCCGAGTCGGGTCTCGCCCCCGGACGGCTCGAGCTCGAGATCACCGAGACTGTCCTGATCCGCGACGACCAGGAGGCGCTGACGATCCTGCAACAGCTGCGCGAGCTCGGCGTGCGCATCGCGCTCGACGATTTCGGCACCGGCTATTCGTCTCTGAGCTATTTGCATCGTTTCCCGTTCGACAAGATCAAGATCGACCGCAGCTTCATCAGCGACATCGGTCAGTCGGAAGATTCCTCGCCGATCGTGCAGGCGGTGGTGCACATGGCCGCCGCCCGTCACATGGCGACGACCGCGGAAGGCGTCGAGACCGAAGCGCAGCGCGCGGTGCTGCTCCAGCTCGGATGCAGCCAGATGCAGGGCTGGCTGTTCAGCCCGGCCGTGCCGGCGGCGAAGTTGAAGCTGCTGTTGTCGGCACAGGCGGCCGCGGCCTAGCGGCGCCCCGGTCGTCCCGGTCCCTCCCTTTGGAGGATTTCCGGACCAGGCTTGTCCACTTCGATTTTCGGCCGTCCCGCGCCACGAGCGTGCCCGATCGCGACACCGATGTGGCGGCGGTGTGGCGGCCTGCCCCCTTTTCTCAGAAGCACTTCTCCTCCCCGTCCGCCCGCCGTGCGTTCGCGAAAGCGCGGGCCGGCTTGGAGCAGGATCGGACAAAGCGTGGCGGGTTCAGGAAATACGCACCGCAACCGCGGCGCATAGAACACGTGCCATTCCGTACAAATACGGACGCCTGATCGAAAGCCCGAGCTGATCAGCAGGAGCCACACCATGACCGGGAACACTGCACTCATGCGCACTCCCTCGCACAAGGGCTTGCCGCCCGCACCCGACGCACAGCCCGGCGACCGCTCGACGTCCGAGCGGCGCGCCGCCGACGCGGAGATGGCGCGCGTGCTCGGGACCGAGCCGCTTCGCATGGCGCTGGACTCCTCCGGTGCCGGTATCGCGCACTGGAAGCACGATCCGCTGCACGACGTCGTCGAGCCCATGCGCCACCACGTGATCATGGCGCATAAAGGCGTGATGCAGCGCATGGAGCGGCGCTCGGGAAAATCGATCGCAATCGGCACGTTTCGTCCGGGGGTCGTGAACATCGTTCCGGAAGGGTCGAGCTCCCGATGGGACATTCCGAAGCCCGTCGACGTCGTGCAGCTTTACCTTCCCGACGCAACGCTGCAGCGCGTCGCCGGCGAGGCCGGGACCGCCGGGCCCGCCGAATTGATTGAGCGAACGGCGCATCCCGACACGATCACGTCCCGACTGCTCCTGAGCGCGGCGGATTCGCTGGAGGGCCATGGCGCCCTTGATGCGCTGTTCCGGCATCAGCTCACGGATCTTCTGGCCACGCGCCTTTTGGCTGCGCATGCGGGATCGCCAACCACGTTCCAGCCGACCATGGGCGGGCTGGCGCCGAAGGTCCTGCTCCGTGCAATCGAACGATTGCGCTCCGATAGCGAAGCGGACGTCTCGCTCGATGCGCTGGCGTCCGATGCCGGGCTATCGCGCTTCCATTTCTGCCGGTCTTTCAAGGAGAGCACCGGGCTATCGCCGCATGCCTGGTTACGCCAGCACCGGCTCGAGCAGGCCATGAACATGCTGCGGGAAAGCGACGAATCGATCGTCTCGGTCGCCGCGGCGCTTGGTTACTCCTCGCAGACCGCCTTCGCCGCGGCATTCAAGAAGCTGACGGGCGAGACGCCGAGCGATTGGCGCAGGCGCATGCGTTAGCAGCAATCTCTCGACAGCGACGGCAATCGCGCTGGGGCAACGGCAAATCGGGTCGGCTACATCATCTCCATGTCCAGACCAATCGAGGGAGACCAAAGATGACCTGGAAAAACTTCGTCAGCCGACGGTTGATCTCATCACGCCGCCGGAGCCTCGCGACCGCGACCTTGTACGGACTCTCGCTGGCCGTTCGCTTCACGTCGGCGACGGGCGAGGAAGTGGAAATTCCGGCCTACACCCTGCACCCGGCACGGCCGCCCGTTTCCGTCATGATCCGAAATGGCGCCGGGCTTCCCTATCAGGACTGGAGTCGAAATGAGCTTCAGCCCGTCGTCTTGGGCTACGGCCAGCCGCCGAGATCGGTGATGGCACGCTGCATCGCGCCCTAAGCCAGCGATCCAACCCACCCCACGCGCCGACGCCGGACGCTGCCCTCAACGCAGCAGCGCGCTCGCGCGCGGTTTTCGAACAGCAACCAAGGAGAAAATCCATGCGACTCGTCATCATCGGCGCCGGCTTCGCCGGCATGTACGCCGCCCTTTCCGCAGCGCGACTGCGCGACATCCGGGGCGTCTCGCCGCAAGATCTGCAGATCGCGGTCGTCTCACCGGAGCCGACGCTGGTGGTCCGTCCGCGGCTCTACGAGCCCAAGCCGGAAACCCTGACGGCCCCGCTGCTCGAGCTCCTCGAGGCGATCGACGTCGACTACATCCAGGGCAGCGCCGAGACGATCAACACCGAGGCCCGAACGGTGCAGATCACGCCCGCGAAGGGCTCGCGAAAGACGCTGTCCTACGACCGCCTGGTCGTGACCACCGGCAGCCGGCTATTCCGTCCGAACATTCCGGGCCTCGCCGAGCACGGCTTCAGCGTCGATTCGCTCGACGATGCCGTTGCGCTCGACAAGCATCTGCATGGCCTCGCGGAGCGGCCTGCCGTGAACGGACGCGACACCGTCGTCATCGCCGGCGGCGGCTTCACCGGGATCGAAGCGGCCACCGAAATACCGACGCGGCTGCGCGAAATCCTGGGCCCCAATGCCAGGACTCGCGTCGTCATCGTCGATCGCAACACTGCGATCGCACCCGACATGGGTGCAGGCGCCCGCCCCGTCATCGAGGAAGCCTTGCGGAAGGTTGGCGTCGAGACACGGCTCGGTGCCGGCGTCGCCGCGCTCGACGAGACCGGTGTCACCTTGTCCAGCGGTGAACACATCGAAACCGAGACGGTGATCTGGGCGGCGGGCATGCGTGCAGCGCCGCTGACCGGGCAGATTCCCGCCGAGCGCGACAATTTCGGACGGTTGCTGGTCGATCGCTGCTTGCAGGTGTCAGGCGTTCAGGGTGTCTTCGCGGCCGGCGACGCAGCACGCGCCGCCTGCGACGACGAGGGCAATTACGCACTGATGTCGTGCCAGCACGCCACGCGGATGGGCGCCTTTGCCGGCAACAATGCCGCGGCCGAATTGCTCGGCGTTCCGACCAAGCCCTACCACCAGAAGGCCTACGTCACCTGCCTCGACCTCGGCGAAGCCGGCGCGCTGTTCACACGCGGATGGGAGCGCAAGGTCGAGCTGGTCGGCGACGTCGCCAAGAAGACCAAGCGTGAGATCAACACCGTCTGGATCTATCCGCCGAAGGCGGAGCGCGCCCTGGCGCTCGCGTCGGCCGATCCGGAACGCGTGACCGAAGTCTAGACGCCCCACGGGATGATGGCCGCGCTCCCGCGGGGGGCGCGGCCATCCACTGCAGACCGATCATTCAGGAGCCCACAGCATGAACCAGCAGATCCGCAACCTCGCGTTCGCGATGCCGCTGACGAACCCGGCTTTCCCGCCCGGCCCGTATCGCTTCATCAACCGCGAATATTTCATCATCCAGTACCGGACCGACCCGGAGGCGTTGCGCCGGATTGTGCCGGAGCCGCTGGAGCTGACCGAGCCTGTGGTGAATTACGAATTCATTCGCATGCCCGATTCCACCGGCTTTGGCGACTACACGGAAAGCGGCCAGATCATCCCGGTGTCCTTCCGCGGCCAGACCGGCAGCTTCGTCCACCAGATGTTCCTCAACGATCATCCGCCGATCGCCGGCGGCCGCGAGCTGTGGGGCTTTCCCAAGAAGCTGGCCCAGCCGAAGCTGGCCGTCGAGACCGATACGCT
Organism: Bradyrhizobium sp. WSM1417; assembly: GCF_000515415.1. Taxonomy (NCBI): domain Bacteria; kingdom Pseudomonadati; phylum Pseudomonadota; class Alphaproteobacteria; order Hyphomicrobiales; family Nitrobacteraceae; genus Bradyrhizobium; species Bradyrhizobium sp. WSM1417. Next base: position 1,264,554 of record NZ_KI911783.1, on the reverse strand, counting down.
GGTCGGCACGCTGGACTACGGCTCGGTACGCATCGCCACCGGCACCATGGGCTACAAGCATCGCGCCCTCGATCTTTCCACCGAAGCACGGAAGCTCATCGCGCCCAATTTCCTGCTGAAGATCATCCCGCACGTCGACGGCACCGCGCGCATCTGCGAGCTGGTGCGCTTCCATCTCGAAGACGTGACGGTGAAAGGCGCATGGACGGGCCCCGCCGCGCTCGATCTCTTCTCCCACGCGCTCGCGCCGGTCGCCGAGCTGCCGGTTCTTCAGGTGCTCTCGGCCAAGCATATCGTTGCCGACCTGACGCTCGGATTAGGCACCGTGGTGCACGACTATCTGGAGCGGCCCGCGGCGGCGCGATCGCGTGGAGCCGGATCTGAAATCCTGACCGAAACACACGCGGGCTGACCGACCAGGTCGCATTGCAAGGAGTAGTCGCCATGTTCAACGTGACACGCGAACAAATCGATTCTGCACGACCGATCAATCCGCTGCCTTACGATGTCGTTGCGCTGGTGCTGCAGGGCGGCGGCGCGCTCGGGGCCTACCAGGCAGGCGTCTACGAAGGCTTGCACGAGGCCGGCATCCGGCCGAACTGGCTGGCGGGCATCTCGATCGGCGCGCTCAACGCCGCGATCATCGCGGGCTCCCCGGAGAACGAGCGCGTGGCGCGGCTGCGCGAGTTCTGGGAGACGATCTGCGCAACGCCGGTGGAATGGCCTGCCGGCGAGGGACTGGCCAGTGCGCTACCCTTCGCGTTCGACTTCAACTCCGTGCACAACACGCTTGCCGCGATGCGCGCGCTGTTCCAGGGCCAGCCCGGCTTCTTCAGGCCGCGCTTCCCCTCGCCCTTGTGGTCGCCCTTCTCGGGCGACGCCGCGACCAGCTTCTATGACACGGCGCCATTGCAGCGGACGCTGGAACAGCTCGTCGATTTCGACCGGCTGAACTCGGGCGAAGTGCGCGTCAGCGTCGGCGCGGTCAACGTCCGCACGGGCAATCTCACGTATTTCGACACAGCCGAGCGGCGGCTCGGTCCGAAACACTTCATGGCTTCGGGCGCGCTGCCGCCCGGATTTCCCGCCGTCGAGATCGACTCCGAGCATTACTGGGATGGCGGCGTGGTCTCCAACACGCCTCTCTCCCGCGTGCTGTCGGGCGATGCGAAAGACACGCTGACGTTCCAGATCGATCTATGGTCGGCGCGGGGCCGCGTGCCGCACGACATGATGGAGGTTTCGAGCCGGCAGAAGGACATCCAGTATTCCAGTCGCACCCGCGCCGTGACCGACCAGGCGCTGCGGATGCAGGAGATGCGTCAGGCGCTGCAGCAGACGATCGACAGATTGCCGGAGGCCGCAAGAAACGATCCCGAAATACGCGCCATCGCCGAGCTCGCCCGTCACCGCTCCCACAACATCATCCACCTGATCTACCAGTCCAGGCTCCACGAAGGTCACTCCAAGGACTACGAGTTCGGACCGAAGGCGATGCGCGCGCACTGGCAAAGTGGACGGGACGACATCCGCCGCACGTTGGCCGACGGACGGCGCCTCGAGCGGCCGCCTTCCGAACTCGGCATCGTCACCCACGACATTCACCGCCGCGATTGACGTCGCCGGCAACCATCATCGAAAGGAGTTCTTCATGTTGAAAGGCAAGGTAGCGATCGTCACCGGATCGACCAGCGGCATTGGCCTCGGGATCGCAAGAGAGCTGGCGAGGCTCGGCGCCGATATCGTCCTGAACGGTTTTGGCGATCCGGGGGAGATCGAGAAGATCCGCAGCGGCATCGAACGCGAGGACGGCGTCCGCGTCGCGTATGACGGCGCCGACATGTCGGATGGTGAGGCCGTGCGCGGAATGATCGAGGCGACCATCAAAAAATTCGGACGGCTCGACATCCTCGTCAATAATGCTGGCATCCAGTTCACCGCACCGGTCGAGGAGTTTCCGCCCGCCAAGTGGAAGGCCATTCTCGACATCAATCTGTCGGCCGCATTTCACGGCATCGCGTCAGCCGTGCCCCCGATGAAAAAGCAGCGATGGGGCCGCATCGTCAACATCGCCTCCACGCATGGTCTCGTCGCATCCACCCACAAGGCAGCCTATGTCGCGGCCAAGCATGGCCTCGTCGGCCTTACCAAGGTGGTAGGCCTTGAAACCGCCGGCAGCGGCGTCACTTGCAACGCGGTCTGTCCCGGCTGGGTGCGCACGCCGCTCGTGGAGAAACAGATTAGCGACATCGCGGCGGAGAAAGGCATCAGCCAGAAGCAAGCGGCCGAAGAGCTCCTCGCCGAAAAACAGCCGTCGCTGGACTTCGCCTCCCCGCAGCAGATCGGTGGCACCGTCGCCTTCTTGTGCTCGGCCGCGGCCGACCAGATCACCGGGACGACGATCTCCGTCGATGGCGGTTGGACCGCGCAATGAGCGCGTGACGAGCCTCTAACCCACCAAGCGATGACGGCCGCGCTCTCCCTGGCGGTGCGGCCTGCTCAACCAGGACCAGCCAGAGTCAACACCAACCAAGCGCCTAGCCCTTGAACAGGAGACCAACATGAATCTGCACAACACCTCGTATCCCGTGTCATCGGGACCCGAAGAGCTCGTTCCGTCGCGCTACGCGCTGAAGATCGGCGAGATCGACGTGCTGGTGGTCAGCGACGGCGTGCTGCCGCTGCCGACCAAGATGCTCGCGCACAACGCCGACCCGGCGGTGCGGGCGACCTGGCTGCACGACATGTTCCTGCCGCAGGATGCTTTCGACTGGGCGCTGAACGCCGTCATGGTCCGCAGCGGCGGCAAGACCATCCTCATCGACGCCGGACTGGGCTCGGACCCGAACCTGAACTTGCCGCGCGCCGGGCAGTTGATCAGGCGCCTGGCGGCCGCCGGCATCGATCTTTCGGCGGTGACCGATCTGGTGCTGACCCATCTGCACATGGACCATATTGGCGGCCTGCTGGTCGACGGCGTGAAGCAGCAGCTGCGCAAGGACCTGCGGATCCACGTTGCGGCCGCCGAGGTCAAGTTCTGGGAAGCGCCTGATTTCTCCCGCACCGCCATGCCGGAAGGGTTTCCGGACGCGCTGCGATCGACCGCCAAGCAGTTCCTGAAGGAGTACGGCAGTCAGTTGCGGCTGTTCGATGACGACCAAGAGATTGCGCCAGGCGTCGTCGCCCGTCGCACCGGCGGTCACACCCCCGGACACAGCGTGGTTCGCATGGCGGCCGACGACGACGCGCTGACATTCGCCGGCGATGCCGTGTTTGCCGTCGGGTTCGAGCAACCCGACTGGCACAACGGTTTCGAACACGACCCCGAGGAGGCCGCGCGCGTTCGCGTCCGTCTGTTGCGACAGCTTGCCGAGACCGGCGAAATGCTGGTGGCGACCCACCTGCCGTTCCCGTCCGTGGGCCGGGTGGCAGCCGACGGCGACGCCTTCCGTTGGGTGCCGGTGTTCTGGGACTACTGACCGCTTGCCGGGCTAGAGCCGAAGCAGGGCGCGGACTGGTGGCATCGATGAGTCCGCGCCCTTGAAAATAGGATCAAACATCGACCCTCGCGGTTGCCCTGCGAGACGGCTGGAACCCGATCAGCGGGCGCCAGCCAGCATTGCGTCACGTGCAGCGCAGGTGGCTCCTCGTCTGCGCTCGTGCGCGCGCGAGATCGAGCGAGGCGACATGGCGATCGCGGCATTCAGGATGATCACTCTCGTAGCGGTTGCTGTCCTAATCGGCCCATCCGTGCAGGCCCGCGACGACGGTCGCTACGCGAACTCGCCCCTCAAGGGCTGGTTCGAGAGCCTGCACAGCAAGGGCGGCGGTCCCTGCTGTGCCGACGCCGATGGCACGGCGCTGGACGATGTCGACTGGGACACGAGCAACGGACACTATCGCGTCAGACTCCTGGGCGACTGGATCGAGGTGCCCGACGACACCGTGATCACCGAGCCGAACCGCGCCGGCCGCACCATGGTCTGGCCGTATTACGTCAACGGCCGCGCCAAGATCCGCTGCTTCATTCCGGGCAGCATGACGTGAGATTTTGAATTCTGATGTCCCGGGCGCGGCGCAGCATCCAACATGCGCCGTCGAACCTTGCCGGCGCGGGCTCACTTGACCTGCTTGGCCGCGTGGATCTCGACGAACTCGGAGTCGGGATGGGCGACGATGGTGGCGAACATGATGCCGCTGATGATGAGCGACCAGGCGGTGTCCCAATAAATCCAAAACACGTGCCAGCCTCCGTTTCGATCTGCTCCTCCCGCGGCATCAGGGTAACGGCAAGGCGAGGCTGCCGTTCCCAGCGCGCGGGCGGCGCGGGCGAGGTGCTATTTTGGTTTGGTCGGCGCGGAGTTGGGATCGGTTTGGCCGGTGTGGCGCTTTGCCACGACGTCCTCGTCGCGCTCGCCCTGACGCGGGCGCGGCGGCAGCTTGGGCTGGCCGGCCTGACCGCCATGCTTGCCGCCCATGTCGGGCTTACCTTCGAGATCGTTTTCACGGGGCATGCCGGTTCAATGCGCTCGCGCGGCATTGGTTCGGTTCGGCTGTGAACGAGTTCATAGGATCGCCGCGATTTGCAGTGCACGATCGCCAGGCCCGCCCCCGGGAGCATTCTCATTCATATGACTGACGGATACGGCCTGATGCGGAAGCCACTCGTCGCCTGGACGATCCTGACCTGCGCGCTGCTCGCGGTCACCGTGTGGACCGTGCTCGGGCCGCCCCACACCCCGCCCGGGCGCCATCTGCCCTCCCGCACAGCGGCGATACGGTAGGTCTCCGACCGATACCATCTCGGCATCGATCGATCCCAATTGGAGTTTGGTGCGGCGGGGCGGCTGCCGCTATCCTCCCGGCAAAACGGCAAATGCCGCACAGGCATCCAGGAGGACCCCATGCTGAGACCGACCCGACGCATCAGATCCGGCATACCCCGCGCCGCGATTACCACCACGCTCGCTTTCCTCATCCTCATTTCTGGAGTCCGCGCCGGCATGGCCGAGACCTTCGCTTATGTCGGCAACGCCGACAGCAACGACATCAGCGTGTTCAAGATGGCCGAGAACGGCGAGATGACGCCCGTGCAGACGGCCGCCTTCACCGGCGTCGAAAAGCCCGGCTCCTCGACGCCGCTCGCGATCACGCCCGATCATCGCGTGCTGATCGCCGGTGTCCGCTCGCAGCCGTTTCTCGCGGTGAGCTTTGCGATCGATCCCAAGACGGGCCAGCTCAGCCATCTCGGCAACGGCCCGCTCGCCGACAGCATGGCCAATATCGCCATCGACCGTAGCGGCAAATTCCTGTTCAGCGCCTCCTATGGCGGCAACAAGGTCGCGCTGAATCCGCTGCTCGCCAACGGCGTCGTGGGCGAGCCGAAGCAGGTGATCCCGACCGGGCTGAACGCGCATGCTTTCCTGCCCTCGCCCGACAACCGCTTCGCGTTCGCAACCAATCTCGGCTCCGACCAGATCCTGGCCTTCGCGTTCGATGCCACGACCGGCACGCTCACGCCGAGCGATCCGGCGGCTCACAAGGTGCCGGAGAAATCGGGGCCGCGGCATTTCGTGTTCCACCCCAACGGCAAGTTCGTCTATCTCCTCCACGAGCTGAACGGCGACGTCGCGGCGTTCGCCTATGAGGCCAAGGGGGGCGCATGGGACGAGATCCAGCGCACCAGCGCCTTGCCAGAAGGATTTACCGAAAAGCCCTGGGCCGCCGACATCCACGTCACCCCCGACGGCCGTTTCCTTTACGCCTGCGAGCGCACCACCAGCACGCTCACCGCCTACAAGGTCGATGCGACAAGTGGCAAGCTGACGACGATCGGCAGCGTGCCGACCGAGAAGCAGCCGCGCGGCTTCCACATCGATCCCGGCGGCCGCTACCTTGCCGCAGTGGGCGAGCTCTCCGACAGCATGACGGTCTATGCCATTGACCAGAGCAGCGGCGCACTCGCCAAGCTGAAATCCTACGCCACCGGCAAGAAGCCGAACTGGGTGGAGTTCTTGAGCCTGCCGTGAGGGGGCTCCTTTGGAGACTGCGGGATGAGTTCGGCCTGCATGGTTCGAGACGCCCGCTTTGGCGGGCTCCTCACCATGAGGGTCTGATATCGCGCTGCCAAGCCTGACCTCATCCTGAGGGCGCGCCGCAGGCGGGCGTCTCGAAGGATGGCCGCCGGGGACGGTGGAAGACAGCGAACCTTGGCGCCGGTCCCGAAGACTAAATCAACGGGCGGCATCGCGCCGCCCGTGCTGCGGCGGCATTCCCATCCGGCCGGCCCTGATGTGCCATTGGCTCGCAGCGATCGCTTCTGCTAACGATGAGGCCGTCAAGGCCCCAACCGGAATGACCCATGCGTTCATTGCCTGCGCGTTCTGTTTCCAGACATCTCGTTGCGCTCGCCGGACTGCTGTTGCTGTCCGCACAGCCCGCTGCCGCCGCCGATGACGACGCGCCCAAGGGGCCGGCGGTCACGGTGCTGAAGGTCGCAAAATCCTGTTTCTCCGACATCGTCGAGGGCACCGGCACCATCCTTGCGCGCGAGGCAAGCTCGGTGCGGCCGGAGCGGCCCGGCCTGAAGGTGACGGAGGTGCTGGCGGAAGCCGGCGACACCACCACCGCCGGCCAGGTGCTGGCGCGGCTCGCACTGCCCGAGGGCGGCACGCTTCAGGTCACCGCCCCCGTCGCAGGCGTGATCGCAACGTCGACAGCGCAGATCGGTAATCTCGCCTCCGCCAAGGGCGAGGCGCTGTTCACGATCGTGGCGCGCAGCGAGTACGATCTCGTCGCCCTGGTCGCGACCAGCGATATGCGCAAGCTCGCGGTCAACCAGGTCGCGACGGTGCGCATCGCCGGCGCCGGCGACATCGACGGCAAGGTGCGCCGCATCGGCCCGACGGTCGAGCCGAACATCCAGCAGGGCATGGTCTATATCGGCATCTCCTCGCAGAAGCGGCTGTTGCTGAATGCGAGCGGCCGCGCGCTGATCAAGTCCGGGCAGAGCTGCAACGTCGCGGTGCCGCTGACATCGGTGCAGTATTCCTCCGCCGGCACCGTCGTGCAGGTGATCCGCCGCAACCGCGTCGAGACCAAGCGGGTCGAGGTCGGACTGATGTCGGGCGGCAATATCGAGATCCGCGACGGCCTCAACGAAGGCGATATCGTCGTCGCCCGCGCCGGCGCGCTTCTGCGCGAAGGCGATCCGGTGCGCACGGTGATGGCTACGGAAGCGGCAAAGTAATCGCCACGATCGTCATTGCGAGGAGCAAAGCGACGAAGCAATCCAGAATCTTTCAGCGGCAAGATTCTGGATTGCTTCGCTGCGCTCGCAATGACGGTGGAGAGGCAGATGTGCGCTGAGCACGTAGATCGTAGGGTGGATTACGCTTCGCTAATCCACCCTACCAGCGCTAGGAAAAACTAGCCGCCGGCTTCGCCGAAATGGACGTCCTCGAGCAGCGAGGAGGAGACGGTCGGGACCTGATCGCCTTCGCTGGCGCGGGAGATGGCAAGGCGGGTCTTGTTGAAGACGCTTTCGGCGCTGCCCTGCGCATTGAGGTTGTTGAGGAACTCGCTGACCAGCACGCTGTGCTCGCCCTTGCCGTCGTCGACGACCTTGCCGGGCGAAGCCGAGGAGAGGATCAGCGCATTGTCGGTCGCGCTGATCGGCGCGAGGCCGTGGCTGTAGGAGCGGAAGCGGCGCTCATAGGGATTGCGGCGGGAGGCGTCGACCACGACGAGCTTGGCCTTGGCGCCCTGCTCCTTCATCATGTCGAGCACGCCCTCGATGGAGACGCCGTGACGGCGGACATCGCTTTCCTTCCAGATCACGGCATCGACCGGCAGCATGTAGCTCTCGCGGCCGGCCTGCACGCCGTAGCCGCCGAAGAACAGCATGACGACGGTGTCGCGCTTGATCCGGGACTTCAGGCGATTGACGGCACGGACCATGTCGTCCTTGGTCGCGTCTTCCACCATGTCGACGTCAAAACCGTTCTTGCGCAGCGACGAGGACAGCGCGCGGGCGTCGTTGATCGACTGCGTCAGCGGCGCGCTGGCGTCGGGGTAATGTCCATTGCCGATGACGAGGGCAAGACGCGAGGCCTGGCCGATCGAGCCGGTGACCTGGTCGGTCGAAACGGCCTTGGCGGCATCGAGCGCCCGCATGTTGAGGGCAGCATGGGCGCCGATCACGAGCGAGACCGTGCCGATGAGGGCTGCGGCCACCGCGATCGTGCGTCGGGAAATGTCGAGCTGCGTTACATTCATCTCGCGTCATTCCTGTCAGTGCCAAAGACCAGCCAAGCACGCGCACACTGTTTGAGTAGCGCGATAGCGTCTTTGGGTTTGAGGGATTGGCCGGGGGTGTGCCCCCGAATTGCGCGCAATTTGCGGCGCCGCACCAAACAAACCCTTAACCGGATATCGCCTCCCCCGCAATAGATCGCCGAAAATTTGAGCTAAGTCTCTGAAGACATGAATTAATTTGGGCCGCCCAATGTGTGATTTTTTTGCGTCCCCGTAGCCTTCCGGAGGCTGATTATGCAGGCTTCGTGCCGGCTTTTTCTGTGACCGTCATCACATTTGTATTTCCTGCGAATCCGGGTAGCTTTTTCAACGACTTGCAGGGGGGGTGGCGCGCGGCTGGGAGCGTGCCGGCCGGCGCCCCCGGCCAAATTCCCGCGACCAGGTATTTCATGAGCTTTCAATATTTTGCGGGCGCCGCCTGCCGGGCGCTGACGGCGCGGAAGGACGGCCCCTCGCTTTACGACGTCTGCGATCCCGTACTGTCTGTTGCGGCCAGCGGCGATCCGCATCTGGCCAAGTTCTACAAGACCGCGCTCGGCAATCCCGCGTTGCGGGTGCTGCTGCGCCGGGCCGGACTGCCCGAGCTGCGCGACGAGGGGAAACTGGCCCGGCTGCGCCAGGCGCTGGTGCGCGCCCGCGACGAGGCCGAGCCCGATTGGGCGGCGGTCGGCCAGCCTGTCGCCGATCTCGTCGACAGCATCGCGCTGGACCATCCCAGGCCGCCGCCGGCCACGTTCACCGGCGCGATGCCGCAACAATCGCAGATCGACGGCGTGATCCGCGACTGCGCGCAGCATCTGCTGGGCTCGTACCGCAAAAATGGTTTTCTGCCGACCTACGCCGCGTTCAACCTGATCGGCGATCCCGATTTCCGCGGCCGCGAGCTGACCATGGCGCTCACGGGTCTCAACGCGCGCGGCTACAAGAACTCGTCGCTGCTGTTCAACCTCGCCCGTGTCTTCATCGCGCGATCACCGGCGCGCGCCGTCGTCAATCCGCCCTGGCGAGGGATTGCCGAACCGATGTGGGAGCCGGTGCAGATCCGCCACCGCTCGGCCTATTACGACGCGTTCTTCATCGAGGCGCTGTTGAGCTACGTCGAGACCGGGCTGGCCTCGCTCGCCGACAAGACGGCGGCGGAGCGCGCAATTGCCGACATGGTCGATTTCTGCGTCAACATCAGCCGCGAAGAGGTCGAGGGCATCGACGGCGCGCGGTTCAACGTCATCACCGCGCTCGCGCCGGCGCCGCATCCGCGCTTCTCGCGCTACTTCGCCCAGATCAAGCAGGACCTCGGTTTCGGCGTCTACGTGCCGGATTGCGACACCACGGCGTGCTCGGTCTCCGCGGCGATGCAAGCCGGCTGCACCGATCCGATCCTCGACCAGCCGCTGCTGGATTTCTACGCATGCTATCAGGTGCGCGCCGGCATCAACGAGCCGCGCGTGACCGTGCCGATCAACGACAATATCGACTACGAGGGCGGGGTTGCGACCTGGATCGACAACCTCAAGGGCGAGCGGCCCTATGGCAACGATCTCGATCCGACCCTCAATCTCGATATTCTCGAGGTCAGCTTCCGCAACCTCACCCGCTGGAAAGTATTGGAGACGCCGGCGCGGCTTGCCACCGTCCATCGCATCATCGGCTTCCAGAAGCGGCTGGCGGCGAGCGGCGCCTTCGCCAATCCGCGCTCGCACATCTACTATTTGCCGGAGCTCTACAGCGCCTATTTCGGCCGCTGCTACGCCGCCTTCCTGGCGCTGCCGCTGGCGGCGCAGGCGATCATCGATCCCGACGGCGATTTCGATTTCATCCGCCACCGCGTGCTCTCCTACGTCAAGGGCGAGCTGATGGCCGCCGAGATGAACGTGTTCGACGCAGCGCTCGCCCTGATGGCGCTTGGCCATCTCGGCGCCGACCCGCGCGCCTTTGCGCCGGCGCTGAACGTGATCGTCGCGAGCCTCGGCGAAGGCGGCCGCCGCGGCCCGTTCCGCGCCTATGAATGGAACAAGATGAAGACGCCGACGCGGATTTTGGTCGGCGGTCCGGAGGTCACGTCGGCGTTCGTGCTGATGGGGTTGGCGGTGGCCAAGCGGGCGATGGCGCGGGGATAGGTTTCGTAGGGCAGGTTAGCGAAGCGTAACCCACCATTTCTGCCGCCGTGGAGACGAAAGATGACAGTAAGTTGAAAGCCCAACTGGCAGGCATATGCTGGCAGGGCGGACAAAAGCCGACCACAATTGCGAGGTCTATCGCAATTTCATCACACGCGGACCGGCATGTTGCGAAAATTCCTGATTGCGCTGTCATTGCTTGGCTTCTCCTTGACCGGCTTGCCGTCGCCGGCTGAGGCTGCCGACATCACCGGCACCACAAAGGTTCGCGCCGGCGACGCCGTGATGATCGGCAACACGCGGATCAGGCTCGGCGGCATCGACGCGCCCGCGGTGGACCAGCTCTGCCTCAACAACAAGGGCGAGCGCTGGACCTGCGGCATCGCGGCCCGCGACGAGCTCGCCAAATACGCCGACGGCAAGAGCTGGGTCTGCCATGCCAGATCGATCGACCGGCGCGGCCGCACCGTGGCGCGCTGCGATGTCGGCGGCGAGGACATCCAGAAATGGCTGGTGCGCACAGGCTGGGCGCTGGCCTACACCCGCATGTCGCACGACTATGAGCCGGACGAGAAGGCCGCGCGGGAGGCCAAGGCCGGCATGTGGCAGGGCGCCTTCATCGCGCCCTGGGACTGGCGCGTGCGCAACAAGAAGACCATCATCCTCGGCGCCACCAAGCCGCCCGACGGTGCGCATGCGATCCTGCTCGCTTCGGCCTCGGGCCCGGTCGCGCCCTCGCCGGACTGCACCATCAAGGGCAACGTCAACTCCGCCGGCGAATGCATCTATCACCGGCCGACCAGCCGCTGGTATGCGCAGATCAAGATGAAGATCAGCAAGGGCACGCGCTGGTTCTGCTCGGTGGAGGAAGCCGAAGATGCGGGCTGCCGCGAGACTAAGAGATAACCCACGTCAGACCTGCGTTTTCCGGCCTTTTCTTGCACCGCAGCGCCGCGTAAAAGTGTGAATCAGCGACCCACCATCCTGTTCTCAGGCAACAAGGACCAACAGCAATGACCGTTCGCGCGGGCCGGGAATTTCTGGCCATCCCCGGGCCCACCAATATGCCCGACGAGGTGCTGCGGGCGATGCATCGTCCGGCGATCGACATCTACTCCAAACAGATGACCGATCTGACCGAGAGCCTGCTCAGTGACATCTCGAAACTGTTTGCCACCAAGGGCAAGTCCTACATCTACATCGCCAACGGACATGGCGCCTGGGAAGCGGCGCTGAGCAACGTGCTGTCGCGCGGCGACAAGGTGCTGGTGCTCGAAAGCGGACGGTTCGCGATCGGCTGGGGCAATGCCGCGTCCCTGATGGGTGCTGAGGTCGAGGTGCTCAAGGGCGACTGGCGCCGCGCGGTGCGGCCGCACGAGGTCGAGGAGCGCCTGCGCCGCGACAAGGAGCACACCATCAAGGCGGTCGTCGTCGTCCAGGTCGACACGGCGTCTGGCGTGCAGAACGACATCGAGGCGATCGGCAAGGCGATCAAGGCGAGCGGCCATCCGGCGCTGTACATGGTCGACACTGTCGCCTCGCTCGGCTGCATGCCGTTCGAGATGGACAAATGGGGCATCGACGTTGCGATGTCGGGCTCACAAAAAGGCTTGATGACGCCGCCCGGCCTCGGCTTCGTCGCGGCCAACGCGCGTGCGCTCGAGGTCCAGAAGACGGCCAATATGAGCACGCCCTATTGGAGCTGGAGCGAGCGCGAGGGCAGCGAGCACTATCGCAAATATGCCGGCACCGCGCCGGTCCATCTGCTGTTCGCGCTGCGCCAGGCGATCGACCTGCTGCACGAGGAAGGCCTGGAGAACGCCTTCCGCCGCCACAGCCTGCTCGGCGAAGCCGCACGCCGCGCGGTCGGCGCGTGGTCCGAAGGCCAGGTGCTCGGCTTCAACGTCGCGGAAGCCAGCGAACGCTCCAACACCGTGACCACGGTGACCATGAGCAACGGCCACGATCCGGCAATCCTGCAACGCTATTGCAAGGAGAAGTGCGGCGTGGTGCTCGGCACCGGCATCGGCGATCTCTCGGGACAAGCCTTCCGCATCGCCCATATGGGCCACGTCAACGCCCCGATGCTGCTCGGCACGTTGGGCGTGATCGAGGTCGGACTGAACGCGCTGAAGATCCCGCACGGCAAAGGCGGGCTCGAAGCGGCGGTCGCGTATCTCGGCGAAGAGGTGGCGGTGTAAGTCAGCCTGTGTAACCCGCTCCGCTGTCGTCCCGGCGAAGGCCGGGACCCATACCGCGTGATCCATCCGTGACGCACGGTGTCCGTACCGCGGAAAGAGCTTTAACTGCGAATCTTCGCCAAACTCCTCCCTGGGGTTATGGGTCCCGGCCTTCGCCGGGACGACAGCGGAGTTTGTGGTCACTCCGAGCCTCGCAGCCGCCCAAGCTTCACCGCGGCACGCGATACGCTTCAACCTGCGCCTTCAACTCGTCCAATGACGCAAGCGGCGCCTTCGGATCGACCCGATGTTCCCCGTGCGCCAGCCACGACAGCACCTTCGCATCGACGACCGGCGAATGGTGGATGACGTCGCCGTAATTGTCGAGGTTATGCGTCACGTCCTTGATCGCCCGGAAATCGTACAGGCGCACATTGGGAAGCTGCGTCAGGCGCTGCGCCATGACGGCGGTGAGATCGGTGACGATCTTCAGCGTCGCAGGCGACGCGTCGCGCATCGCGACGAATTGCAGGATCGAATAAGGCGGGAAGTAGATGTCGAAGGTCACGTCCGGATGGCGCGCGATCAGGTCGACGGCGTCACGCTCGAAATGCCGGACCATCGCGTCGTAACGATAGCCTTCGCCGAGAAAACGGCTGCGTACGGGATCGGTGATATAGGTGAAGGCCGCGAGCGTCCTTTTCGCATTGTAGGCGCGCGCGACGTCGATATCGCGCGGCAGCGCATAGATGTCGTCGACGTCGTCAAGCGCAAACTTGACGGGCAGAAAAGGCGCAGCCCGGGTCAGCGGCTGCCGCAGCGGCGGAACCGACCGCAGCAATGCGAACAGGGATTCCTTCGCCATTGCCGCGCTGAACAGGTAGGACGCGATGCCCTTTGCCGTCCCGCGATAGAGATCGGCGGAGAGATAAGGATCGGTCTCGATGTCGGCCGCATCGACAAAGATGAAATCGTCCATCGCCCAGATCACGCGCTTTGCGCCGCGGTCGATGGCCTGCTCGAGTACAAAGCCCTGCTGGCGCGAATTGGAGCCGGTCATCGCCAGCTTGAGCGAGTGCACGCCAAGCGCATGGTCGATGTCGCTCTGACGGAAATGGATCGCGAGCGAGGTGCCCATGAAGGCGGTGTCGAACGGCTGGCTGCGGATCAGCCCAGCATTCTGCACGCGCGTGTCCTCGGAATAGAACGGCGCGACGAGGCGCGAGGGCCGGAACAGTTGCAGGGGATCGATGACATAGGTGAGCGCAGCCGCGCCTAGCACGCACGCGATGCTCGCAAGGAGAAGACGCCCTGGATGTGTGAACGCGCCGCGCATCAGAACCGGAAATAGATAAATTCGCTGTGGCTCTGGATACCCAAAATCCCGAACGCAAGCACCAGCGACGCACCATAGAGGACCAGCGGCCGCATCCGTCCGGCCATCAGGCCGTCGCCGACCCTGCGATTGGCGTGGTCGTATCCCATGATTACTTGCGTGTTCGGCGCGAGCCAGACCAGCGCGGCATAAATTGCGACCATCACCGACGCCCCAATCTCCTCGCGCCCGAACACGATGTTCCCGGGATCGGCCATCGCATTCAGAATCCGCATGGCCCAATCGACCCGTTCGGCGCGGAAGAATACCCAGGCGATAACGACGGCGAGGAATGTCAGCACGGCCCCCGCGACGCGCGTTGGGCGCGCAAGCAACTTCGGAACATTCGGCACCAGCGCATTGAAAGCGTGATTGACGCAGAGATAGGCGCCATGCAGCGCGCCCCAAATGACAAAGGTCCAGGCCGCGCCATGCCAGAGCCCGCCGAGCAGCATCGTGATCAGCAGATTGACGTAACGGAGCACGCGGCCGCGCCTGTTGCCCCCGAGCGGGATGTAGAGATAGTCGCGCAGGAAGTGCGACAGCGTCATGTGCCAGCGCCGCCAGAACTCGACGATGCTAGTGGCCTTGTAGGGCGAGTTGAAATTGACCGGCAGGAAGATGCCGAACATCAGCGATATCCCGATCGCCATGTCGGAATAGCCGGAGAAGTCGAAATAGAGCTGGAAGGTGTAGGCGAGTGCACCGAGCCAGGCCTGGTCGAAGCTCGGCGCGCGCGCATCGAAGGCGAGCGCGACCAGCGGCTGGATGCCGTCGGCGAGGCACGTCTTCTTGAACAGGCCGATTGCGAAGATGATGAGGCCGCACAGAATCAGATGCGCATGCGGATGCTTCGTTTCCTCCCGTTCGAATTGCGGGATCATGTCCTTGTGATGAAGGATCGGTCCCGCGATCAGATGCGGAAAGTATGTCACGAATAGCGCATAGTGCGGCAACGCGTAGGCTGCGACCTGTCCGCGCCAGGCATCGACCAGGAACGCGATCTGGGTGAACGTGTAGAAGGAGATGCCGACCGGCAGCAGGATGTGGACTGCGAAATGCGTGCCGGCCAGTGCATTGATGTTCTCGGTGACGAAGCCGGCATATTTGAAGATGCCAAGCACGAGAAGGTCGCCGGCGACGCCGAGGGCAAGTGCGGCCTTTCGCTGCGACGGAGCAAGCTTCGCCACGATGAGGAGATGGCCTATGCCGTAGTTGAAGGCGATCGATATCAGCAACAGGGCCACGAACTGCCAGTTGCCGATGGCATAGAAGGTGAGCGAGGCCGCCGCCAGCCAGATCACCGGGGCCAGATTGCTGCGCCGCCCGAGCCAGAAATACCCCGCGAGCGCGGCCGGCAGGAACAGCAGGATGAACGGGTAGGAATTGAACAGCATCAGGCTGGACCGGCGGCGGGGATTAGGAAGCCTAAAGCATAGAAGGGACCGATCAACAACCCGGCGAATGGCGCAGTCGCGCTGGCAATTCATGAAATCGGGACGATATAAGGCGGTGCAGCTTCTCCCTCTCCCCGTTCTTACGGGGAGAGGGTCGGGGTGAGGGGCTCTCTCCGCGGATGAGATCTGTCGAGGGACCTGTATCCCCTCACCCGAATTCGATCTGCGATCGAATTCGACCTCTCCCCGCAAGCGGGGCGAGGTGAAGAAAGAGCGCTGCGCGAACGTGACATGATGAGGATCGAGTGACACAGGCCAAAACACCTTCCCAGCCCCCCGTCGCGCCGCGCCGGCCGCATTCCTTCACGCGGCACGGGATCACCGTGACCGACGACTATGCCTGGCTGAAGGACGAGAAATGGCAGGAGGTGCTGCGCGACCCCGCGGTGCTCGATCCCGACATCCGCAAATATCTCGACGCAGAAAATAGCTATACCGAGAGCCTGCTCGGCCATACCGCAGCCCTCCAGAAGACGCTGGTGCGCGAGATGCGGGGGCGGATCAAGGAGGACGATTCCAGCGTGCCGTCGCCGGATGGTCCCTTCGCCTATTTCCGCAAGTTCCGCGAAGGCGGCCAGCACGAGCTGTTCGGCCGCATGCCGCGCGATGGCGGCGAGGGCCACATCGTGCTCGACGGCGATGCGCTCGCCAAGGACCACACCTATTTCAAATTCGGCGGCAGCCGGCACTCGAACGACCACAGGCTGCAGGCCTGGAGCGCCGACACCAAGGGCTCGGAATATTTCTCCATCCGCGTGCGCGACTGGGCGATCGGAAAGGACCTCGACGATGTCGTCGAGGAGACCGACGGCGGCGTGGTCTGGAGCAGCGACGCGACATCGTTCTTCTATGTGAAGCTCGACGACAATCATCGCCCCATGCAGGTATGGCGGCACAAGCTCGGCACGAAGCAGGCCGACGACACGCTGGTCTACGAAGAGCAGGATTCCGGCTGGTTCACCCATCTGCACGAGAGCACCAGCGGCCGCTTCTGCGTGATCGCTGGCGGCGACCACGAAACCTCCGAGCAGCGGCTGATCGACCTCGCAAACCCCGAGGCACCGCCGCGCCTGGTCGCGGCACGCGAGGAAGGCGTGCAATATTCGCTCGCCGACCGTGGCGACGAACTGTTCATCCTCACCAACGCCGACGACGCCATCGACTTCAAGATCGTCACCGCGCCGCTCGCCTCACCCGAGCGCAAGAACTGGCGCGATCTGATCCCGTATCGCCCGAGCATCTACATCATCGACCTCGATCTCTATGCCGGCCATATGGTGCGGCTGGAGCGCGCCAATGCGTTGCCGTCGGTCGTGATCCGCGATCTCGCCTCGAACGAGGAGCACGCCATCGCGTTCGACGAGGCGGCCTATTCGCTGGATACGATGGGCTCCTACGAGTTCGAGACGACGAATTTGCGCTTTTCCTATTCGTCGATGACGACGCCGTCGGAAGTCTATGATTACGACATGGTCAAGCGCACGCGCACCCTGCGCAAGCGGCAGGAGATTCCATCCGGCCACAATGCGGCCGATTACGTCACCACGCGGATCATGGCGAAGGCACATGACGGCGCCGAGGTGCCGGTCTCGATCCTGCATCGCCGCGGGCTCACGCTCGATGGCGCAGCGCCGCTGCTGCTCTACGGCTACGGCTCCTACGGCATGGCGATGCCGGCTTCGTTCAGCGCCAACCGGCTGTCGCTGGTCGATCGCGGCTTCGTCTACGCCATCGCCCATATCCGCGGCGGCGCCGACAAGGGCTGGGGCTGGTATCTCGACGGCAAGCGCGAGAAGAAGACGAACTCGTTCGACGATTTCTCAGCCAGCGCCCGCGCACTGATAGATACGAAGTACACCAGCGCAAAGCGCATCGTCGGCCATGGCGGCTCGGCCGGCGGCATGCTGATGGGCGCGGTGGCGAACCGCGCCGGCGAATTGTTCGCCGGCATCGTCGCCGAAGTGCCGTTCGTCGACGTGCTCAACACCATGCTCGACGACACCCTGCCGCTGACCCCGCCGGAATGGCCGGAATGGGGCAACCCGATCGAGAGCGAGAAGGATTTCCGCACCATCCTGTCCTATTCGCCCTACGACAATGTCGCGGCGAAGGACTATCCGGCGATCCTGGCGATGGGCGGCTTGACCGATCCGCGGGTCACCTATTGGGAGCCCGCCAAATGGATCGCGCGCCTGCGCGCGACGATGAGCGGCGGCGGCCCGGTCCTGCTCCGCACCAACATGGGAGCCGGCCATGGCGGCGCCTCGGGACGCTTCAACCGGCTGGATGAAGTCGCGATCGTCTATGCGTTCGCGCTGTGGGCAGCGGGGATGGCGGAGGCCGGGGTGTAGGCGCTCATATGCCTCCCCATCGTCGTCCTGGCGAAAGCCAGGACCCATACCGCGTGATCTATCCGATAGAGATCGGTGTCAGTACCGCGCGAAAACACGACGACTCCGAGTCTTCGCCAAACTCCTCCCTGGGGTAATGGGTCCTGGCATTCGCCAGGACGACGACGGAGATTGTGGGACGAGTTACCGTCCCACAATCTCCCTCACACCGCCCCGTGCGCTTCCACATACAGCGCATACACCGAGTGGCTGCTGGCCATATACAAGCGATTGTTCTTCGGGCCGCCGAAGCAGAGATTGGCGCAGCGTTCGGGCAGCTTGATGAAGGCGAGCGGCTTGCCCTCGGGGCTGAACACCATGACGCCGTCGAGATCTTCCGACTTGCCCTTGAGCTGATACACCTTGCGGCCGGCGATTTCGGTCGGCTCGGATTGCAGCGCACCGTTGGAGCCCCAGCCGCACCAGAGATTGCCGTCGCGGTCGACGCGAAAGCCGTCCAGCGAGGCCTGGTCGGCGGCGTCGATCAGCTTGGTCTTGCCGCTGAGCGAACCGTCGTCACCGACATTGTAGCTCCAGATGCTGCGGTTGGGCGTCCCCTTCCATTCGACGACGTAGAGCTTCTTCTCGTCCGGCGAGAAGGCGAGGCCGTTCGGATTGAAGAGGTCGGTCAGCACAGCGGTGAGCTTGCCGTCCTTGGCGATGCGGTAGACGTTGGTGGTGGCCTGCTCGGCCTTCTCCTTTTTGCCCTCCCACTCGCCGTTGATGCCGAACAGCGGGTCGGTGAACCAGATGCTGTCGTCGGATTTCACCACGATGTCGTTCGGCGAATTCAGCCGCTTGCCCTCGAACTTGTCGGCGAGCACGGTGATCTTGCCGTCCTTCTCGGTGCGGGTGATGCGACGGGTGACCGAGTGCTCGCAGCTAACGAGGCGGCCCTGGCGGTCGCGCGCATTGCCGTTGGCGTAGTTGGCGTTGGCACGGAACACGCTGGTCTGCCCGGTCTTCTCGTCGAACTTCATGATCCGGTTGTTGGGAATGTCCGAGAACAGCAGGTAGCCGCCTTCCGGGAAATAGGCGGGGCCTTCGGCCCAGCGCATGCCGGTTGCGACCTGCTCAAGCGTCGAGGAATAGAGTCGGTATTTTCCAAAACCGGGATCGAGGATCTGGATGGCGGGATCGGGATAGCGCTGGTTCGGCGTGAACGGAAACGACTGGGCACCGGCGACGCGGGCGAGACACGTGGAAGCCGCCGCCGCGCCAGCGCCAGCCAAGAGATTGCGTCGTGTGAAATTCATGGAATCCTCCCCGGGTGATTTAAGGCCGGCGCTTGCTGCGGCCGGCCTGTTTTCTTGGTAAGATTTGCTGCCGGCGCGCGGGCTTAGCGGCCGTTCGCCTTCCGCCATGCGGCGAAGTCGGTGAGCGTCTGCGGGTCCGTCGCCGGATAGAGACCGAAGATGCCGCGGCCCTTGTTGACTTCCTCGGTGACGAAGTCCTCGAACGCGGTCATCTCGAAGGTCTCGTTGGCGATCTCCTCGGCGAGATGCGCGGGAATTACGATCACGCCGTCGCTGTCGCCGAGAATGACGTCGCCGGGAAACACCGGCGCATCACCGCAGCCAATGGGAACGTTGATCTCGATGGCGTGATGCAGCGTCAGATTGGTCGGCGCGCTCGGGCGGTGGTGGTAGGCGGGGATACCCAGCTTGGCGATCTCGGCCGAGTCGCGAAAACCGCCGTCGGTGACGACCCCGGCGACGCCCCGCTTCATCAAGCGCGTGACCAGGATCGCACCGGCGGAAGCGGCCCGTGCGTCCTTGCGGCTGTCCATCACCAGCACGCTGCCTGGCGGGCAATCCTCGACTGCCTTGCGCTGCGGATGGGAACGGTCCTTGAAGACCTCGATGGTGTTGAGATCCTCGCGCGCCGGCATGTAACGCAGCGTGAAGGCCTCGCCGACCATGGTCGGCTGGTTGGCACTGAGCGGGTGCACATCCTGGATCATCTGGATGCGCAGGCCGCGCTTGAACAACGCGGTTGCGACGGTGGCGGTGGAGACGGATTTGAGCTTGGTGCGGGTGGCTTCGGTGAGTTTGGTCATGTCACGCTCTCTAGTAAATCGAGGGCTCGCCGATCGGCGCGCCGAAATCGGTCTCGAGGAAGTCGAAGTCGCAGCCGTCATTGGCCTGCTTGATGTGCTTGGTGAACATCCAGCCATAGCCACGCTCG
The DNA here is from genome assembly GCF_000515415.1 of Bradyrhizobium sp. WSM1417. Lineage (NCBI taxonomy): Bacteria > Pseudomonadati > Pseudomonadota > Alphaproteobacteria > Hyphomicrobiales > Nitrobacteraceae > Bradyrhizobium > Bradyrhizobium sp. WSM1417. The sequence continues at coordinate 1,244,532 of NZ_KI911783.1, read as the reverse complement.
AAGCGGCGCTCGGGCTGCTTCCAGGCGCCACGGCGCTTGTCGAGCTCCGCCTCCGACACATCGAGATTGATGGTGCGGGCGGCGACATCGAGCGTGATGCGGTCGCCGTTCCGCACCAGCGCCAGCGGCCCGCCGACATAGGATTCGGGGGCGACGTGCAGAATGCAGGCGCCGTAGCTGGTGCCGCTCATGCGCGCATCGGAGATCCGCACCATATCGCGGACGCCCTGCTTCACGAGCTTGGTCGGGATCGGCAGCATGCCCCATTCCGGCATGCCCGGTCCGCCCTGCGGCCCCGCATTGCGCAAGATGAGAATGTGGTCTTCGGTGACGTCGAGATCGGGATCATCGACCGCCTTCTTCATCGACGGATAATCGTCGAACACCAGCGCAGGCCCGGTATGCTTGAGGAAGCGCGGCGCGCAGGCGGAGGGTTTTATGACGCAGCCGTCGGGCGCGAGATTGCCCTTGAGCACGGCGAGCGCGCCTTCCTTGTAGATGGGATTGTGGATCGAGCGGATCACGTCGTCGTTGTGAACCTCGGCGCCATCGATGTTCTCGCCCACGGTCTTGCCGGTGACGGTGATGCAGTCGAGATGCAGATGCGGCTTGATCTGACTCATCAGCGCCGGCAGCCCGCCGGCATAGAAGAAATCCTCCATCAGGTAGGCATCCCCGCTCGGCCGCACGTTGGCGATGACGGGCACCTTGCGGCTCGCAATCTCGAAATCGTCGAGGCCAACGTCGAGGCCGGCGCGGCGGGCCTGCGCGATCAGATGGATGATCGCGTTGGTCGAGCAGCCCATCGCCATCGCCACTGCGATCGCGTTCTCGAACGCCTTGCGGGTCTGGATCGCCTTCGGCGTCAGATCTTCCCAGACCATCTCGACGATGCGGCGGCCGCATTCGGAGGCCATGCGGATGTGGTTAGCGTCTGCCGCGGGAATCGAGGAGGCGCCCGGCAGCGTCATGCCGATCGCCTCCGCGATCGCGGTCATGGTGGAAGCCGTACCCATGGTCATGCAGGTGCCGTAGCTGCGCGCAATGCCGGCTTCGATGTCGAGCCAGTCCTTGTCGGAGATTTTTCCGGCGCGGCGCTCGTCCCAGTATTTCCAGCCGTCCGAGCCCGAGCCGAGCGTCTTGCCCTTCCAATTGCCGCGCAGCATCGGGCCTGCCGGCAGATAGATCGCCGGAATGTTCATCGAGGTCGCGCCCAGCAGCAGCGCCGGCGTGGTCTTGTCGCAACCGCCCATCAGCACCACGCCGTCGACGGGATGGCTGCGCAGCAGCTCCTCGGCGTCCATCGCCAGCAGATTGCGATAGAGCATCGTGGTCGGCTTGAGCAGCGATTCCGACAGCGACAGCGCCGGCAGCTCCAGCGGCAGACCGCCGGCCATCAGGATGCCGCGCTTGACGTCGTCGACGCGCGACTTGAAGTGCATGTGGCAGGGCTGCGCGTCCGACCAGGTGTTGAGGATCGCGATCATCGGGCGGTCCTTCCACTCCTCCGGCGCGTAGCCCATCTGCATGGTGCGGGAGCGGTGGCCGAACGAGCGGAGATCGTCGGGTGCGAACCAGCGCGCGCTGCGGAGCTGGTCGGGCGTTAGTTTCTTCTTGGTCATGATTGGGTGCCCCATTTCTGCACGGTGTTCCGCTCGATGGCGCGGAAGATCAGGTTCTCGACAAAAAGCCCGATGATGATCACCGTCAAGAGGCCGGCGAAGACCGCAGGTATGTCGAGCAGGTTGCGGTTTTCGAAGATGAACCAGCCGAGCCCACCCTGCCCGGACGAAACGCCAAACACCAGCTCGGCGGCGATCAGCGTGCGCCAAGCGAAGGCCCAACCGATCTTGAGGCCGGTCAGGATCGAGCCGAACGCGGCGGGGATGAGGATTTTCGCTACGTACGGCAATCCCCGCAGGCCGTAATTGCGGCCGACCATGCGCAGCGTGTTTGACACGCTCTTGAAGCCGGAATGGGTGTTGAGCGCGACCGGCCACAGCACCGAGTGGATCAGCACAAACACCAGACTGCCGTTACCGAGACCGAACCAGATCAAAGCGAGCGGCAACAGCGCGATCGCCGGCAGCGGATTGAACATCGCCGTGACAGTCTCGAGGAAATCGGTGCCGATGCGGGTCGAGATCGCGAGCACGGTGAAGATCGCGGCGAGCGCAATGCCGGCCGAATAGCCCATGAACAGCACTTTTAGCGAAGCCCAGGCACGCATGGGAATCGTGCCGTCCTTGACGCGATCGTAGAGCGTGAGGATCGTGTCGTGCAGCGTCGGAAACAGCAGGGGATTGTCGAGGGTGAGACCGTAGGCCTCCCAGACCGCCGCAAGGAACAGGATGATGACGGTCTTGCGGACGAACCCATCGTTCCACAACAGCTCGAGCACGCTCAGCTTGCGCTCGACTTCGGCTGCGCTGCCGGCGACCGGCGCCTCACGTAGCAGGATTCTGGCTTCGCCCATGTAAGGCTCCCTCAATGCGCCGTTGCTTCGGCGGCGAACAGGAGATTGTGAATCTCCTTCTCCAGCCGGCCGGCACTGCCATCGTCACTGGAGACCTTGTCGACGTCGACCACCTCGGCCTTGACGCGACCGGGATGCGGCGACAGCAGCAGGATGCGATTGCCGATGCGGATCGCTTCCGCAATCGAGTGGGTCACGAACAGCACGGTGAATTTGGTCTCGCTCCAGAGCTGGAGCAGCTCGTCCTGGCAGGTCCGGCGCGTCAGCGCGTCGAGCGCGGCGAACGGCTCGTCCATCAGCAGGATGTCCGGCTCCATCGCCATGCCGCGCGCGATCGCGACGCGCTGCTTCATGCCGCCGGAGAGCGTGTGCGGATAGGCATCGACGACGCGGGTGAGGCCGACCTTCTCGATATAGGCCCGCGCCCGCGCTTCGGCGTCCTTGCGCGACAATTTTCGGGCGGTCAGCAGCGGAAACATCACGTTGGCCAGCACGCTCTTCCAGGGCAGCAGCTGGTCGAACTCCTGGAAGATCATCATGCGATCGGCGCCGGGACCGTGGATCTCGCGGTCGTTGATGGTCATGCGGCCCTCGCTCGGCGCCATGTAGCCGCCGACGGCCTTGAGCAGGGTCGACTTGCCGCAGCCGGACGGCCCGAGCAGCACGAAGCGATCGGACCTGTCGACGGTGAAGCTGACCCTTTCCGTGGCGGTGACGACGGCGCTGGAGGTCTTGTAACGCAGCGTCACGGAGCTGACGTCGAGCAGCGCCATCAGTTGCCCTTCAGGTCGTGGGCGACGGGGAGATAGTAATCGGTCCAGGCCTTGGGCTGGGTCTTCAGCGTTCCGGTCTTGAACAGATGGGCGGCGAATTTCATCGTGCCCTGCGGTTCGAGATTCCACTCCATCATGCCGGGCTCCTTGAGCAGGTCGAGCAGCTCTTCCACCGCGGTCTTGTCGCCGGTGATCTCCTTGTAGATCTCGACCGCCTGTCTGGTATCGCTGCGGATCAGATCCTGCGCTTCCTTGGTCGCATCGCGCACGGCCTGGATGATTTTCGGGTTGGCGTCGGCGAACTTCGTGGTGGTGAAGAACTGCGCCTGGCTGAGCGGGCCGCCCATCACGTCAGGCGACGACAGCACGACATGCGCGCCCGGCACGTTCTTCAGCTCGAGGAAGGTGAACGGCGGGATCGAGAAATGGGTGTGCACCTCGTGCTTGGAATTGGACAGCGCCGCATAGGCGTCGGGATGGCCGAGCTGCACCGTGTTGACGTCCAGCTTCGACCATTGGTCGGCACCAAAGGCCTCCGCGGCGGCGATCTGGAGCACGATCGCCTGGGTCGAAACTCTCACCGTCGGCACGGCGATCTTGTCGCTGGGGCCGAAATCCCTGATCGACTTGATGTTGGCGTCGCGGCTGATCAGCGTCATCGGCTGCGCCGAGGTCGCGACGATGCCCTTGACGCCGCCGCGGGTGCGGTCCCACAGCAGCAGCAAATTGCCGGTGCCGGTGTTGAGGATGTCGACGCCGCCCGCGAGCAGCGCATCGGTCTGCGCACCGCCGCCGGAGAAGGTGACCCATTTGGTGGTGACACCGGCGACCCCGAGCTGAGCTGCGTGTTTTTCGATCAGCTTGCGCTTTTCCATGATGTGGCTCGGCATGTAGAAAATGCCGGGCTGGCGCGACAGCGAGATCTCGGATTTTTGCTGCGCCTTCGCGGGCGACACCGCCAGCGCCGTGGCGACGATCAGGGCGACGGCCGTGAGGCCACACTGCAATTGCTTGATCATTGTTGTTCGTTTCCTCCGGCCGCCATTGACGAGCGATCTCGCTGATGCACTAATGCATTAGTGTATCGAAGGCAAGGCCGGCCGGAGCCCTCGCATGGAAACAGCCCAACCCGCGCCCCGCGCGGCTGCCCGCCCCGGCGCGCGGCTCGACCGGGCCCGGCAGGCCGCACCGCAAGTGTTCGAGCGGCTGCGCAACGCCATTCTCGCGCTCGAACTGCCGCCGGGCTCGCCGCTGTCGCGCACGGATCTCGCCGCACAATTCGGCGTCAGCTCGACGCCGATCCGCGACGCCTTGATGCGGCTGGAGGAAGAAGGGCTGGTCGACGTGTTTCCGCAGCACGCCACCGTCGTCAGCCGGGTCGACGTCGGTCGGGCCGAGCAGGCCCATTTCCTGCGCCAGGCACTGGAACTCGAAATCGTCCGGCTGCTCGCGGAGCAACATGACGACGCTTTGGTCATACGCCTCGACCATACGATCGCGCTGCAGCAGCAATTCGCCAAGGCCGGAGACTTCGAGAGCTTCATCGCCGGCGACAATGATTTTCACGCGCAGCTTTATGCCGCGGCCGGCAAGCAGGAACTCTGGACGCTGGTGCGCAGCCGCAGCGGACATATCGACCGGCTGCGTCGGCTGCATCTGCCCTCACCCGGCAAGGCCCAGAACATTGTGCGCCACCACAAGCTGATCACGCGCGCGATAGAAGCCGGCGACGCCGATGCTGCGCAACAGCATCTGCGCAAGCATCTGTCGGGCACGCTGAGCGAGCTCGATACGATCCGGAGCCACTATCCGGAATATTTGACCGACTAAGCCTATGGCGCGCGGTCGTCGCGAGCACTTGTGCACGTCACCGTGCATAAGTTGACGCAGCCGATTCGCCTTTCGCGAGCAATCGTCAGATCGACGGCGAAGTGCTTGCAGGCCGGATGCAATCCGCGCAACAATTTCAGAGTTGATGGTTTGATTTGCGGTCGCTGGGAAACCCCATCCGGCCCGGGAGGATACCAGACGTGGCCAACATCCTGATCGTGGATGACGACCCGGCCGTGCAGATGACAATCCGGCTGCTCCTGGAGAGGGCCGGTCATCACATCACCGTCGCCGGAGACGGCCGCAAGGGACTTGCGCTGTTCGAGGCCAGCCAGTTCGACCTGCTGTTTCTCGACATCTTCATGCCCGGCATGGACGGCCTGGAGACGATGCGCCACATCCGGGCGCTGCAGCCGGCGATTCCGATCGTCGTCATTTCCGGCCGTTCGTTCACGCCGGACGCCCATGCGGAGCCGGACTTCCTCAAGATGGCGACCAAGCTCGGCGCGGTGGCGAGCCTGCAGAAGCCGTTCCGGGCCGACGCGCTGCTCGCCGCGGTCGCCGGCTGCCTGAACGCGGCGCGGACGGCATCGGTGAGGAATCCGGATGTCAGCACCGGCCGCCGATGACAAGAACCTTCATTCTGTTCCAACCGAGCCCGGGCACGGCCATTCAGGAAGCGGTGCACATTTCCCCATGACACTCGCTACGCGGCTCGCAATCGCGATGATCCTGCTGGTGGCGGTCACCGTGGCCGCAGTCGGCTGGCTCGGCTATCGCAATATCACCCAGGCCGTCATTCCGCGGGTCCTGGAACGGATTGAAGCCCAGTCGAGCCTGCTGGCCACCCATCTTGAATCCTACGTTGCCGGCGCCCGTGGCGATCTGCTCGGTTATCGCTCCGCCGCTGCCATCAATGGCCTGATCCGCGCCCATATCGGTGGAGGCATCGATGCAGTCGACGGCGTTTCGGAGCAAACCTGGCGCGAGCGTATCGCAACGCGGTTCGCAGCCGAGATCGACGCAAAACCGAGCTACGGGCAATTTCGAATCATCGGCCTTGACGACGACCAGCGCGAACTGGTCCGCGTCGATCGCGCCGGCCCGAACGGAGCAGCACGGATTGTTCCCAACGGCGAACTCGAGCGCAAGAGCGAACGAACCTACTTCCAGGAGACGATTCGACTGGCGCCGGGCGACATCTATGTTTCGCCCATCGATCTCGCCACCCGGCAGGGAGGAACCACGGACCCTCACATTCCGACGTTGCGCGTCGCGACGCCGCTGTTCACGCCTGATAGCAAGCCGTTCGGCATCATCATCGCCAATATCGACATGCGTCCCGCGCTCGACCGCGTTCGTTCGACCGCGAGCGCAGGAGGAGACATCTATGTCGTGAATTCGCGTGGCGACTATCTGGTCCATCCGGATCGCGCGCGGGAATTCGGTACGTTGCATGGCAACGCCAACGATTGGCGCCGGGACTTTCCTTTCTTTGCAGCCCGGGCCGGCCAGCCGCAAGGATCCACGCAGCTTACGAGCGACCGGTCTGGCCGGCCGAGCGGAGCGGCGATTGCACCGGCACTGCTGGCCGGCAAGGAGTGGTTGGCTATCATCGAGACGGCCCCCGCATCCGTGTTCAGCCGCGTTCCGGCGGCCATTCAAAAAACCTCCTCGCTGGTGGGGCTGCTTGCCGTCCTTGCCGCAGCCTTGCTTGCGGTGCTGCTGGCGCGCTCATTGACGCGGCCGATCGGGCGTTTGACCGCGGCGGTGGAGGCGATCGGCAGCGGACGGCGCGCCGATATTCCCGTCGATGCAAGCGGAGAGACAGGCGTGCTGGCGAGGGCATTCGCCCAAATGGTCGAGGAGACGAGAGCGAAGACGGCCGCTCTCGAACGCGAGATCGAGGAGCACCGCCGCACCGAGGCCGCACGAAGCCATCATGAAGCGCGCGAGCGCTTGTTCAGCGCCGCCGTCGAATCCTCCGACGACGCGATCGTGATGCAATCGCTCGACGCCGTCATCACCGGCTGGAATGCCGCCGCCGAACGCCTCTACGGCTATTCGGCGGATGAGGCGATCGGGAAATCCACCTCGATCATCGTCCCGCCCGACCGACGCGAGCAAGGCAAGGACTATTTGCAGCGGCTCGCCCGAGGTGAAGCGATCGAACGCTTCGAGACGGTGCGCCTGCGCAAGGATGGCGCGCCGGTCGAAATCTCACTCAGCTTGTCGCCGATCAAGGGCCCGTCGGGCGAGATCATCGGCGCCTCCGGCACCGCGCGCAGCCTGACCGAGGCGCGGCGGGACGAGCGGGCGCTACAGCAGCAGCTCGAGGAACGGCGGCAACTTTTCGACACCTCGCAGGATCTGATCATGGTGATGGATGCGCGCGGCTACATCGCGCAGATCAGTCCGAGCAGCGAGGCCATTCTCGGCTACCCGCCGGAGCAGATGATCGGCCGCAGCGGCGCCGATTTCATTCATCCGGACCATCTCGACCGGTCGCGCGACGAGATGCGCGCGCTGCGGCGCGGCGAACGTCCGAGGCTCGCCGACACCCGCTGCTTCCACAAGAATGGTCACGAAGTCTGGCTGTCCTGGCTCGCCAGCTGGTCCGCCCAGGCCAAGCGCTTCTTCTTCGTCGGGCGCGACATGACGGAGGCGAGGCTTGCACAGGAGTCCTTGCGGGAGAGCGAGCAGCTTGCGCGCAACATCATCGAGACCTCGCTCGACGCTTTCACCCAGACAGACCACACCGGTGCCATCCTGAGCTGGAACTCGCAGGCCGAGAAGCTCTTCGGATGGACGCGTGAGGAGGCAATCGGCAAGAATGCGATTGAGCTTTTCGTCGCCCCCAGTGAGCGCGAAAGCGTCAGGGCCAGACTGAGGCTCTTTCTCGAATCCGAGCAACAATCGCTAGCCAATCCACGGCGCGAACTTTTGGTGCGGCGGCGCGACGGCAAGGAATTCAGGGCCGAGCTCAGCGTCACGGCGCTCCGGAGACGCGAAGGCGTTCTCTTCAATTCGTTCTACCGCGACTTGACCGACAAGATCGCGGCCGACGAGCGCATCCGCCAGGCAGAGAAAATGGAGGCGGTCGGCCAGCTCACCGGCGGCGTGGCGCACGACTTCAACAACATCCTCACCGTCATCACCGGGACGATCGAGATCCTGGCCGACGCGGTGGCCAATGAGCCGGAGCTCGCCGCGATCACGAAGATGATCGACGAGGCCGCCGGGCGTGGCGCCGAGCTGACGCAGCATCTGCTGGCGTTTGCGCGCAAGCAGCCGCTGCAGCCGCGCGAGATCGACGTCAACGCACTGATCATCGACACCGCGAAACTGTTGCGGCCGACGTTGGGCGAGCAGATCCATATCGAATCGGTGTTCGAGGACGAGAACTGCGTCGCGATCGTCGATCCCAGCCAGCTCACCACCGCGATCCTCAACCTCGCGCTCAATGCCCGCGATGCCATGCCCGGTGGCGGCAAGCTGATCGTGGAGACGGGTGCGGCCTATCTCGACGAGGTCTATGCCAGCGTCAACGACGTCCCGCCGGGCCACTACGTGATGATCGCCGTGAGCGACACCGGGAGCGGAATTCCCGCCAACATGCTGGCCAGGGTGTTCGACCCCTTCTTCACCTCGAAGGGACCGGGCAAGGGCACCGGACTCGGGCTTTCGATGGTCTACGGCTTCATCAAGCAGTCCGCGGGCCACATCAAGATCTACAGCGAGGAAGACCACGGCACCACGATCAAGATGTATCTGCCGCCCGGCAAGACGCCGACGTTGGTCGGCGACAGCGTGACGCCGGCGAGCATTGAGGGCGGACACGAGACGATCCTTGTGGTCGAGGACGACCGGCTGGTGCGCGACTACGTGCTGGCGCAGCTACATTCGCTCGGTTACATCACATTGCAGGCTGCGAACGCCGCGGAGGCGCTCGCAATCGTCGCCGCCGGAAAGCCGTTCGACCTCCTGTTCACCGACGTCATCATGCCCGGCAAGATGAACGGACGTCAGCTCGCCGACGAACTGCAGAGAACGCGCCCCGATCTCAGGGTGCTCTACACGTCCGGCTATACCGAGAACGCAATCATCCATCACGGCCGGCTGGATTCGGGCGTTCTGCTGCTGGCGAAGCCCTATCGCAAATCGGATCTGGCGCGGGCCATCCGCAAGGCACTGGCCAGTTGATAGCGCGTCGGGCCGGTTGAGAACCCGTAGCCCGGGTGAGCGAAGCGATACCCGGGAACACTACGAGCCAAGTCCCGGATGTCGCTTCGCTCGTCCGGGCTACGTAATGTCACCCACGGAATTTACGACGCGCGCTGGGCCGCGGTCATCACGATGCGGATCAAATCGGCGGCGTTGCGCGCGCCGAGCTTCTTCATGATGTTGGCGCGGTGGTCCTCGATGGTGCGCGGGCTGATGCCGAGCGTGCGGCCGGCCTCCTTGTTGGAGGCGCCGGCGGCGAACTGCTCGAGCACCTCGCGCTCCCTGCGCGTCAACGGCTCGCGCCCGGGGAAGTGCAGCGAGCCGAACTTCGGCGCCGCGTTCTCCGACTGCCTGCGTGCATAGGCACCGATCGCCTCGTCGAGCCGGCCGACGATCTCGCTGCCGCGGAACGGCTTCTCGATGAAGTCGAGCGCGCCGCTCTTGATGGCCCCCACCGCCATCGCGATATCGCCCTGTCCAGAGATCATGAAGATCGGTGCCGGATAGTCTTCCCCGTGCAGCTCATTGAGAATGTCGAGGCCCGACTTGCCGGGAATGTGCACGTCGAGCAGGACCGCTGCAGGTGTGCGGCTTCGCGCGACGGAGAGCAATGCTGCGCCGTCCGCAAAACAGATCACCTCATAGCCCGCCGCCTTCAACACCATCGACAAGGTGTCGCGAACGGCAGCGTCGTCGTCGACCACGAAGATTTCACCGCGAGAGCTTTGTTCGGCCATGTGCCACACATCCGGTTGGCATGAAGGACTCGCGTCCGCCCCAACCGTTATGGCGTTCGGCGCGGATTCGGCCCACCGTATTAGTACGGGACATGGACTTAACGCACAAGTAGCGGCAAGGCGCCTAATTGCAGAGGACGGAGAATATCCATGCTAAATTGGGCCGCTACGCCGCCTCTCGCCGCAATTCCCAAAGTCGAGAGCCGTGAGCTGATTGCGGCTGACCTTCGCATGCTGATCTCGCAGATCGAGACCAGCACGCGCCGGACCGCCACAGCCATGGATCAAGAACACGGCAGCGATCCGGAAGGTTCCGCCGACGTTTTCGTGCTCGACGACGTCACACCCCGGTATGCCATGGCGATCGCCGCTCTCGACGCCTGCCGAGCGGGCCTTCTTGGCCACGCCGTTAATTGCCTGTCGGAAACCGGCAGCACGGTATAGATCGCGGCTGCTGCGGCGCGACGACCGCATTTCACTGCATGGCAGGCCCGCGGCTCAGGCGCGGTGTCGCTCCACGATCGCGTCGGTGGCGACACCACCCCAGGTGTGGATCGCCGGCAGGCCCATTGCGGTCTTGCTGAGATTGGCGAGGCTGATGCGCAACGCGGCGAGATCCAGCGGCTTGGGCAGGCTCTGGAGCTCGATTCCGACGGAACGGGCGAAGCTGCGGGCGGCGCTGCGGCGCTTGCCATCCATGCCGCTGACGACGATCACGGCGCCGCCAAATTTCGCCTTCGCCATCTCACCCAGCACGTCGATGCCGTCGCCATCCTCCAGCACGAGATCGAGTGTCACGCAGTCGAAGCGCGCAGTGCGGAGTTTCTCGATCGCTTCGGCCACGGACGGCGCCACGGTGACTTCGTGGCCGGCCTGCTTGGCCGCGACCGTGATCAGGCTGCGCTGCGTGGCGTCGTCGTCGACCACCAGAAGCTGAAGTGCGCGCCGCTCGGCGCCGTCGGGCAGGTTTGACGGGAGAGGTGAGAAAGAGCTTCTGGGCATTGCGGTATCCTGAGATTGAGACCGGCAATGCATACACGGCTCGCGCTTAGGCGACGTAAAGCCGCGACGGCAAATTCAGTCGGTTGTTTCAGCAAATGTGAACCAACGTCGCGGAAAACGGCGACGAGACCAGGTGAAGATCACGCCGCCTCGTCACGGCCACCGACGGCCCGCTTCTTCCGGTTCTTGCCACGCAGGAATTGGATGTCCATTTCGACGCCGTTGACGCGCACCAGTTCGCAGCGGCGGTAGGCAAGGCCGGTGGACGACAGCAGCAGGAAGAACTCTTTCAGGTTCAAGCCTTGAATCGAGCCTTCCACCGTCAGGACGGCGTCGGTGTCGGAGATCGCGTTGAGCTTGCAGTCGCGGCGCCAAGTGCCGTCGATGGCCATGATGCAGACATCATAGCCGCGACTGAACGTCACGCGTTCCGCGCCCTTGCCATCCTCGGCCATGCCTATCGTCCCGCCATGACCGCTACGCGCGGTGCTGCGCCGGCAAGAGCCGGTTTGGCGGCCGCAGCGCGCGGGTCGTTCGGCTTGTAGAGACCGCGCTTCTCCGGAATCGGCCTGAACGTGTCGGTCAGCCCGACCACCGTTTCGGCCGCGCCCAGCACCAGGAAGCCGTCTCCCTCGATCTGACGAGCCAGCCGGTTGAAGATGCTGATCTTGGTGTCCTGGTCGAAATAGATCAACACGTTGCGGCAGAAGATGACGTCGAAGGTGCCGAGCTGAGCGAAATCGTGCAGCAGATTGAGTTGCCGGTGCTGGATCATCGCCCGGAGCTCGGGGTTGATCTGCCAGGTCTCGCCGGTCTGCTTGAAATATTTCATCAGCATCTGGATCGGCAGGCCGCGCTGCACTTCGAACTGGCTGTAGATGCCGGCCTTGGCCTTCTCGAGCACCTCCTGCGACAGGTCGGTCGCGATGATCTCGACGCGCCAGCCGGTCAGGGCCGCACCCATCTCCTTCAGGCTCATCGCCAGCGAATAGGGCTCCTGCCCGGTCGAGCCGGCGGCGCACCAGATGCGCACGCTGCGGCGGCCGGCGCGAGCCTTGATGATCTCCGGCATGATGGTGTCGCGGAAATGATCGAACGGGACCTTGTCGCGAAAGAAGAAGGTCTCGTTGGTGGTCATCGCCTCGACCACGCTGGTGACGAGCGCGCCCGAGCCAGCGCCTTGCAGCTTCTGCACGAGCTCGCCGATGCCGGAGATGCCGGCCTTGCGCGCCAAAGGCAACAGCCGGCTTTCAATCAGATATTGCTTGTCTGCGGACAGATCGAGCCCGGAATGATCCCTCAGGAACTTACGCAGATACTCATACTCGGTCGGGGTCACGGATAGGCCTCTCGGAAGCTGTACTGGGAACACTCTGGCCGGAACACTCCGCCAGACACTCAGACCATGGCTTGTCCGACCGGAATCAATCCGACTTCAGCGAATTTGTCGGCGATGATGTCTTTGTCGAAGGGCTTCATGATGTACTCGTTGGCGCCGCCGCTGAGCGCCTGAGCGATATGAGCCACGTTGTTTTCAGTGGTGCAGAACACGACCTTGGGCTGGTCGCCGCCCGGCAGGCGGCGCATGTGGCCCATGAACTCGAAGCCGTCCATTACCGGCATGTTCCAGTCCAGCAGCACAGCGTCGGGCAGCTTGTGCTGACAGACCTCGAGCGCCTTGGAACCGTCCTCGGCCTCCGTGACTTCGAATTCCAGGCCTTCTAGGATCCGGCGTGCGATCTTGCGCACGACGCTGGAATCATCGACCACCAAACACGTCTTCATCTTGGTTCTCCGGCTTCGATGTTTTTGGGGCTCACGCAGCCAATTGCACTTCGGTCTTGAGCTCGAGGACGCGGTCGACATCGAGGACGACCATGAGCTGGCCGTCGAGACGGTGGACACCGCCGGCGAGCTTGGCCATGCGGGGGTCGAGATTGACGGGGTTTTCTTCCATGCCGTCCTCGGCAAGCCGCAGCACTTCGCCGATCTGGTCGATCAGGAGGCCATAGGATTCACCGCGCAGGTCGACGCCGACCGCCATCGGGATCTTGCCGTCCTCGGGCTTGGGCAGGCCGAGCCGGGCGCGCATGTCGACCACGGTGACGATGCGGCCGCGCAGGTTCAGCACGCCCGCGATCTCGCGCGAGGACAGCGGCACGCGGGTGACGCGCTCGGGCATGAACACGTCCTGGACGCGGGAGATCGGCAGACCGAACAGCTGGCCGCCGATCATCGCGGTGACGTATTCGACCATGGCGCCTTCGCCGGACTGGGTCTTCTTGGTCATGTGCGTATCTCCTGATCCATCCCGCTGGGTTTAGGCGGCTGCGCGGCTCAGCTCGGAGGCACCGGCGGCGCCCGCGGTCTGTTCCTTCAGCGCCGCGATCAGACCGGGACGGTCGAACTTGGCGACATAGTCGTGGAAGCCGGCTTGACGGCCGCGCTCGATCGCCGCCGGCGACACCAGCGCGGAGAGCCCGATGATCGGCATCGCACCCAGATTGCTATCGGAGCGGATGGTCTCGGCAAACTCGAACCCGTTCATGTCGGGCATCTCGATGTCGGTCAGGACCACGTCGAAGCTCTGCGCGCGCAGCGCAGCCAGGCCCTCCTGCGCGGTCGGCGCGGTACGGACGCGGTAGCCGGCCGCCTTGAGCACCGGGGCCAGCATGTTGCGGAAGAACGCCGAATCGTCGACCAGCAGCACCGATTGCGAATGCAGCGACGGCTTCATCTCCTTGCGGGTGAACCAGTCGGAGAACGCCATCGGCAGGAAGTGGCCGACGTCGATCACTTCGGTGGCCTGGCCCTTGATCACGGCCGAGCCGAGAATGCCGGAGGAGGATCCGCCGACCTCGATGTTGAGCCGTTCCTCGACGATGTCGATGATCTCGTCGACGACGAGGCCCATGGAGCGGCCGTCGTCGGAGAACACCAGGATCGGCTGGGCGCCCTGGCTCGCGATGGTGACGCTCTCCATGGCGACGAGCGGCATCAGCTGCTCGCGGTACTGCACCATGTAGCGGCCGTTCGAGAACTCGATCTTGTCGGCCGGCAGCTCTTCGAGGCGCGTGACGAGCCCGAGCGGGACCGCCTTGGGCTGGGACGAGCCGGCGCGGAACACCAGCAACGAGGTGGTCTGCTCGCCGCTTCCAATGCTGTGCGTCCCGTTCTCGTTGTTCATGTCATGGGCCGAGGAGCCGGCGGCGCCGAGCGCCTTGGCAATGCCGTTGGGGTCGATGATCATGATGACCGCGCCGTCGCCCAGGATGGTATTGCCCGAGAACATGTCGATGTGACGCAGTTTCGTCGACATCGGCTTGACCACGATTTCTTCGGTGTGGAACACGCCGTCGACGACGATGCCGAAGGTCTGGCTGCCGACCTGCGTCACCACGATGAAGCCGTTCTCGGGATCGGAGACGGCGCCGTCGTCGATCTTCAAGAGCTTCTTGAGGTGGATCAGCGGCAGCAGCTTGTTGCGCAGCCTGAGCACCGCGGTGTCCTTGATGCGCTCGATGCGGTGCTCCGAATTGGCGCGGGCCCGCACCAGCTCGACCACGGAGAGCTGCGGGATCGCAAAGCGGTCGCCGGCGGCTTCCACGATCAGCGCGGAGACGATGGCGAGCGTCAGCGGGATCTTGATGGTGACGGAGGAACCTTCACCGGCGACCGACTTGATGTCGATGGTGCCGCCGATCTGGTCGATATTGGTGCGCACCACGTCCATGCCGACGCCACGCCCCGACACCGAGGTGATGGCGGCCGCGGTGGAGAAGCCCGGCGCGAAGATGAACTTGTGGATCTGGGCTTCGCTCATCTTCTCGAGCTCGGCCTCAGTGACCAACCCTGAGGAGATCGCCTTGGCCTTGATCCTGTCGGTGTTCAGGCCACGGCCGTTGTCGGCGATGCAGATGATGATGTGGCCGCCCTCGTGATAGGCGGACAGGCGGATGGTGCCCTGCTCGCCCTTGCCGCCGGCGAGACGCTCGGCGGGGGTCTCCAGGCCATGGTCGGCGGAGTTGCGCACCATGTGGGTGAGCGGGTCCTTGATCAGGTCGAGCACCTGGCGGTCGAGTTCGGTGTCGGCGCCGTGCATCTCCAGCTCGATCTGCTTGCCGAGTTCGCTCGAGAGGTCGCGAACGATGCGGGGCAGCTTCTGCCAGGCATTGCCGATCGGCTGCATGCGCGTCTTCATGACGCCTTCCTGCAGCTCGGCGGTGACGTTGGACAGCCGCTGCAACGGCACCTTGAACTCGGTGTCCTCGTTGCGGCGGGAGATCTCCAACAGCTGGTTGCGGGTCAAGACCAGCTCGGAGACCATGGTCATCAGATGCTCCAGCGTATCCACGTTGACGCGGATCGACTGGTTGGCGATGCTGGCTCCCTCGCCGGCGCCCTCGTCGGCGATCGACTTCTTCGGCGCGGCCTTGTCCTTGGGCGCCTTGGTCTCCTTGGCAGCGTCCTTGGCAACAGGCACCGGGGCTTCAGCGGCAGGCTGGGGCTCGGCCTTGACTTCAGCCTTGGCAACGGGGACCGGGACTTCGATCGCGGTCTCGCGGAAGGCGCGCTCGAGCTCGTCGAGCGAGACTTCGCCCGGACGCAGCGGACGCTCCAGGCTCGGGTCGGCCAGCACGCCGGAGGACGGCGCGGCTTCCACCGCAGCCGGCGCGTCCGGCACCAGCGGCGGCGCTTCGGCCACGGGAGCAGCCACGGCGCCGGCCGCCATGGCCGCCATGCCCTGCTCGACCATCGCTTCCAGCTTGTCGATGAGGTCGCGGTCGGTACCCTCGGGCTCGGCCTCGGTCGCCTCCAGCCCGGCCAGAATTTCCTTGATGCGGTCGATCGAGGACAGGATCACCGTCACCGCCTGCCCGGTCACCGGCATGCCGTCACGGAATTTGCCCATCAGCGTCTCGCCGGCATGCGCCAGCGCTTCCAGGCGCGGCAATCCGAGGAAGCCGCAGGTGCCCTTGATGGTGTGGACCAGGCGGAAGATGTTATCCAGGATCTTGGCGTTGTTCGGCTCCTGCTCGAACTTCACCAGCTGATTGTCCACGGTGTCCAGGCTCTCGCTGGTTTCCGTCAAAAACTCCCGCAACAGATCATCCATGAGCTACGCCTTACTGACCTGGATCTGGACCTGGACGCCCGAGCCGCGCTTGGCATGAACGGAAGTCCCTGCCTTGGATCGTTAGACATCCCCTTTCACGGTCCCGTTAATTTCATCCTCCGTGCTAATACGGATATTGAAGACAAGTTTGCCGTTCGACCGCATGCGACAGCGTTTTTCGGCAAAACCGGCACCACGCCGCAACGGCGAGACGCGTGAGGTGAACGTGCCGATAACAGCGGGACCAGGCGCGCGGGAAAGCCCTGCTCGTGAAGGACGATATGCGCGGTCTTCGCGCAATTGATCGAGCCGCCTGCAGTCCGGGGCGGTCTCGCCGCTTTCGCTTGGTGCTTTGCCGGGATACGCAAGACCCGCATCTGCGGTAAACGAACCGTTACCGGCGTCCACTGCGGTCAGTGCCGCGCTAACCCAGGCGCGCGGCCGAGGCGAGGTCGCCGTGCGGACGGTGTTCCGCCAGGCAATCGGTGATGGCGGCGAGCAGCGCGTGCGGCGTGAACGGCTTGCGCAGACAGCGCGCCGCACCGAGCTCCAGCGCCATCCGGAGGAAATCAGGAGCTGGCGAATTCAGATTTGCGAACGCGTAGCCGGACATCGCAATCAGCGGAACGGCCGGCGCCCGCTCGTGAAAAATCCGAACCGATTCGAACCCGCGCATGTGCGGCATGAAGATATCGATGATCATCAGATCGAACTGCTCGTGTTCGAGCGCGCGAAGTCCGGCTTCCCCTCCTTCGGCGATCGTCACCCGAAAATCGTTACGCTGGAGATAGACCTCGATGGCCATGCAGACCATCGGGTCGTCGTCGACGACGAGAATATGGCGCAGACCTTCTGTCCCCGTTTGAGCTTCCTGTTTCGGCGATTCAATGACCGAACGGTGGGGCACGCCTTTCTCCCTTGCTCGAGACATGGACGGTCGCGAAGGTCGTTGGCGGAGCGGGGAAGACGATGGACGCGGCGCGATGCAATGCTTCCGGCCCATGAAGGCCCCCTTGCCGCTTTTACCTGCGCAACCCTCGCAGGGCTGGCGCGCAGGCTCATGAGCGAATCAGCGTGCCATTCTCATTTCCGCCGCAAATGGGCCAGCTTGTCTGCCCCCCAACGGGTATACGCAGAGTGACACAACCTTTATAATAAGGTTTACTGCCGCGCAACCAGATGACGAACCAGACGTGGCGCGGATCACTTCGAAACGGATCGGAGCAACCATGACCGCGACACCCCCGAACCGATGCTCCAGCCGGCCGATCTGGACCTGCTGGGTTGCCAGCTCGATACCGTGGAAATGGTCAGGGAATCTGTCTTGGCGAGGCCACGTGCAGCGGCGCTGACTCCAATCGGACAACTTGTCCCAATTGCCATTATATCCCGGCGGGAACATGATGGAACTTGCCCGGGCGGCAAGCAGTTTCGCGTGCTACGGCACGCTGGTCCGGGAGACGGGAGGCGACTTTGGAAACGATGGTGCGTTCCTCCAACGGCTTCCTGTCCGCGCTGTCGGCAGACGATTATGAATTGATCCGCCCGCACCTGCGTACGGGCGATCTGCCGCATGACGCGGTGCTGGTCGAGACCGGCGAAACGCTCAAGCGCGCCTACTTTCCTCATCGCGGCGTCATCTCGCTGGTGGTGGAGCTCGCCAGGGGCGAGCACGTGCAAGTCGCCATGATCGGCCGCGACAGCCTGCTCGGAACGCTCTCGACCATGGGGGATGCCTGCGCGCTGAACACGGCCATCGTGCTGGTTCCCGGCTCTGCCTCGATGATGGACCTCGATCGGCTGCGTGTCGCGGCCGACCAGAGCGGCACCCTGCGGACGCTGCTCACGCGTCATGGGCTGGCGGTCTACGCGCAGGTGCAGCAGACCGCGGGATGCAACGCCGCCCATCCGGTGGAGGCGCGGCTGTCGCGCTGCCTGTTGCACACCCATGACCTCTCCGGCGACTACCGGCTGCTGCTGACCCAGGAGGCGATGGCGCAGATGATCGGCGCTCGGCGGAACAGCGTGTCGCTGGTCGCCAATACCTTGCAGCAGGCGAATTTCATTCACTACAGCCGCGGACACATCCAGATCCTCAACCTGGACGGCCTGCGCCAGACGGCGTGCGAATGCTACGCCACCGTGAAGGCGCAGTATGACCGGCTGCTCGGCCCGCGCTGACCGGCGTTGCGGCGTGGTAAACCGGCCGCTAATCCCGGCCCGCAAACACGGATTGTCCTGCTACCGGAACTGAAATCCGGATGCCGTAGACACGCAACGTGCCGCGCGCGCCTGTACGGGCCGGCGGCAAACCAATCGTGATCAAGGCAGGCCACACCATGTTCGAAGTCACCGTCGCGCCGGCGCAGATAGCGCTTGATGCCGAGCCCGCGCGCGAGCCGGGCGCGTACCAGGCGCTGGTGCGCGAGATCGGCAAGGATGGTGCTTGCGAAGTGCGCGACGTGTTCTGGAGCGACACCTGCGCGCGCCTGCAATTGTTCCGCACGCTCGCGCTCGCGCAGGATCACGGCAGGATCGCGCGCGAAGCGCATTCGCTGAAGAGCGCGGCCGGGACGTTCGGCTATGTCAGGCTCGCGGCGCTGGCGCTGCGGCTGGAGAAGACCACGGAGAGCCTCGGCGAGGCCGGATTTCGCGACCTCCTGGACTTGATGGACGCGGCCTATTCCGCCGGGCGCGCGCAGGAGCCGTCGGGCTGACGCGCTCGCCCGAAAATGCCGTAACCACTCACGCGTGCATGCCCGCCGTACTTCTACGGCTTGGGATGTTCACAGATGGCTAATCATAGGCAGCGATAGTCGCCGGAAACCAGGAGGGTTTCCATGTTCACCTACGAGACCGCGGACCAGAAAGAAGTTCGTCGCTTCCGCATCGCACAGTTCAACGGCCGGATGGCAACGGTGGCCGCTGGCGAGGAGACGGTGACCGGCTTCGTGCGCTCGGTGCTGGAGCAGGAATCGAGCATGCCGCCCCGCTGGACCATCACGATCATTCCCAACGCACCGAAGGAAGAGCTCAAGCCGCTGCGGCCCTCGTCGCGCACGCGTCCCTTCTCCGAAGATTATTTCTGAGCACGATCGGAGCCGCGGGTCCTTTCGAGGGACGTCTCACGCTTCGCCTTCGTCGCCGGCGGGTGACCCGACGCAAGAGCCTTCAGTCGATCGAATGCAGCAGCGCCGCACGGACGAGGTCCGCCGTGTTGCGCGCGCCGAGCTTCCGCATCGCCTCGGCGCGATGGCTCTCGAAGGTGCGCGGGCTGATCTGCATCCGGAGCGCACCCTGCTTGTTCGAATATCCCTCGCTGATCAGCCTCAGCACCTCGCGCTCGCGCTTGGTCAGCCGCTTCTGGCCTGACAGGCCGAGCATTTCGGCGCTCGGCAGGCGCTGCGGCTGTGGTGCGCGCGCGAGCTTCGATTGCGCGTCCTCGGCCCTGGACGCGATCGGCAGGCCACCCGTGGTAGAACCGGCAAGCTGTTTGACGAGGCCACAAACCCGCTCGGTCTGCACCAGCGCATTCTCCACGACCCGCTGCAAATAGGCACGGTCGCCCGTCACCGGCGCCAGCTGATCGCTGTGATGCTTGATCTCGCCCATGTAAAGCAGCAGCGCCGTGAGGGGACCATTGAGCTCGCGGGCGATGGCGGCGGCCATTTCGTCGGCGGCCTTGGCGCGGGCGGCGTTCAGACGGACGACATCGAGCTCTTCAGTCGGAGCGGCGTTGCTTTCGTACCATTCCGACGGCCGCGAATCAGTGGCCGTGTCATTCTGTGACCCCATGTCACTCGTTTAGCGGAACCCGACGCGATCTGTGGTTAACTTTTCGCTCCGTAAGACTACGGTGAATTCGGCAGTTTTATGCTGAAACCCCGGCACAGGCACACTTTATGCTTGAGTAGCAACGACCCTCAACATTCTTAGGTTGATGAATCTGCTCAAATCCTGGGCGGATGACCCGAAGCGTTCTTAACGATCCGATCCGCGCCGAATACCTCCGGCGCCGGATTTTACAGATATATTAACGGCGGCTTGCTTCTCTATGTCGCAACTGAGAGCGCGCAAATGCCTCCATGCATGCAGCCGATAGGCCTGCTGGAATCGTTGCGGAAGATTGCGTGCCATGAACGAGATCGACCAGCTATCGAACTTCTTGCAGAAGCTGACGCCGCTGTCGCGCAGCTGCCTGCTCAGCGAACTCGAACGGCTTGAGCTGTGCGGCATCGACATGCCGGGCTCGTCCGACCTCCAGTCCCGGTTGCGCGCCGAATTTCGCAAGGACGGATCGAGCCAGGCGCGCGCCACCAGTCCCTCGCGTCATTTCTTTGCGCCGCTCGAGCTGCTCCTGATCGACGGCGCGCCCGAGCATGCCAATATGGGGCGGATCTCGCGCAACACCCTCACCCCGATCTGGGAGTGGATCTGCCGCGACCTGCTGCCGACCATGGCGCGCGACTACATCAAGGCGATCAGCGACCAGGTCGCCGCCAACAACCACAAGGAAGTGCAAAAGATCGCATCGACCTTCCAGATCAAGGTCGTCAAGGTTCTCGAGAGCACCCTCGCGTCAGCGGAGAGCACCGAGTTCGCGCGCGGCAAGCTCGCGCAATATACGGCATCGCGCACCGCCTTCGACGACGTGAAGAAGATGCAGCACGTGCTGCGCGCCGGCGCCGCGCTGCCGAAGTTCAACGAAAAGCTGCCCGAAAAGATCGCGAAATTCGACGACGGCCAGGTTGACCAGATCACCGCCCGATTGGACGGCTTCAAGAAGGCCCATCCCGAGGCGCTGCCGTTCGCGCTGACGCTGGTGGCGCGGCGGCTGAAGACGTTCTGGCAATTGGTGCGCCTTGCCACCAAGGCCGCCGCGAGCAAGAGCGCCGCCGATGTCGCCGCCACGCCCTATGCCTGCGTCGTTCACATGGTGCTCGACCAGCTCGACGACAGGCGCCTCGCCTTGCGCATCGCGCTCCGGCACAACCGGGTGCTGATCGCACGCGACCTGCTCGCCGAGATCTACGACACCGAATATGCGCTCAAGGTGCGGATCGACGGCATCGAGCATTGCGAATGGGGCATTCGCCTCCAGCAATTGATGGACGCGATCGCGACGCTGGTGGCCGCTGAGGTGAGCCGCTTTCCTTCCAACGTCGGCCACATTCTCGGCTCGCGCCGGCTGCGCAGCCACGACACGCTCGGTGGAAAGCTGTCCTATCTGGCCTGGAAGGGACGCGATGCGATCGAGGACGGCGCGGCCGCGTTGCGCAAGCTGATCGGCCAAACCTGATCCCGCGCTAATGCGCGCGCGGCAGGCACAGGAAGCGATCGAGAAATCGCCCTGACAGCACGAACCTGAACCACCAATACATTATTCGCCGCGACGTCATTGCTGCGATCCTCGACAGCCCACCACCGGCTGCCCAGAGCAATAGCGCACGTGCAGCAATCCGCTTGTGATGTGCTTCACATTGGCGCCAGCGCGCACCGACGCATTGTCGCAGAACCGTCACGAGCGAACCGGGAAAAATGCGCGCTTGACGCGCAATTGAGGCGCTCCATTATTCAATTGGGCGAGGCGCGCGCGGCTTGGTCCAATTGCAGGACAGTGCGCGCGCATGCAGCCTTACTGCACGTCGCGAAATCTCCCGTGATTGTCGCAACCCTGCGCCCGATGCGCGGGCAGGGGTAAAAACTTCTCGAACGAGACCCGGACAATTTTAGACATGATGGGTGCTTTAACGTTACCCAGATAATTCGACAATCGACTGAAGCCTTCCATATTTGAAACTGCTCACGTCGCTAACACACCGGCACGGAACGGGAGTGCTTGCGATGAACGACGAAATTGTAGAACTCGCCGAACGAAGGCCGAAGACCTTCGGACGGCGAAAGGTGAAGCCGCGCGCATGCGTCGCCGACGGCAAGCGCCATCTTCGCGCGTTTCTCGCGGAAGTGCTGGAGGATCTCGGCTTCGTCACCACCGAATGCGCCAGCGCCGAGGAGCTGCAGAGCGTGCTGACGAGCGAATTGCCCGACCTGATCCTGCTCGGCATCGCCGCCGACGGCATCGAGCCCGGCACATTTCTGGAGACGCTGGTGCGCGAGGCCTTCGACGGCAGGGTTCTGACTGTGGGCGCCCGCGAGTCGATCATCGTCAGGGCGGTGCAGCAGGTCGGCGAGGAATACGGCCTCAAGATGCTGCCGCCGCTGACCACGCCCTTTGCCGCGGAGACACTGCGCGACCGCGTCGCCATGCTGTTGCCCGAGGAGCCGGCGCCGAGCCCGGCCGTGCATGTCGGCGAGGCCCTCCACGCCGGCTGGCTCGAGCTCTGGTACCAGCCCAAGATCGACGCGCGCACGCTGATCCGCAACGGCGCCGAGGCGCTGGTGCGGATGCGGCATCCGACCTGGGGCGTAGTGCCGCCGGCCTATTTCATCCCCGAAGAGCACGACCCGAATCTGCGCGACCTCTCCGAATTCGTGATCGAGCGCGCCATGCAGGATTGGCACTATCTGCTGGAGCAGCAGAGCCCGGTCGACCTCGCGATCAATTTGCCGGCGTCATATCTGAAGGAGCCGCAGGCCGTGCGCGACCTCTGCCGCCGCATGCCGACGCATCCGGCGTTCGGCGGGCTGACGATCGAGATCGACAGCGAGGAGGCGATCCGCGACCTCGATCTCCTGGTCGAGGTCGCCCGCGAACTGCGTCTGCACAATATCGGCCTCTCGGTCGACAATCTCGGCGCCAACTGGCCGTCGCTGATGGACTTGGGCAAAATTCCCTTCATCAAGCTGAAGGCCGACCGGCACTTCGTCACCGGCAGCGGCACCGATCGCCTCAAGCGCACGGTGTGCCGCCACATCGTCGAGCTTTCGCATGGCTATGGCGTGCGCGCCGTCGCCGAGGGCGTCGAGAGCCGCGCCGACCTGGTCGCCGCGAACGAGCTCGGCTTCGACCTCGTGCAGGGTTTTCTGTTCGGCAAGCCGATGCCGCTGAAGAAGTTTGCGCGGAGCACGCTGACGCGGACGGTGATGGGGTGATGTCGCTCGCGCGCGACGGATTACGCCGTTGCCGCGCAACGATCCATCGTCGAGCGCATGGAGCTCGCCGCACCACTCGGGCTGCGTGCCTCGGCCTGCTCGACGTGAAGCGCGAAACCGGTCGCGCCGGAATGCTCAAGCCCCGCGCGGAGCTGCATGCTCGGAATCAAATAATCGCCGCCATTCTGGCGCCGGTAGGGAATCGGCGATGTCGTCGCAAGCGTTCGCATCCTCTCGCGCAAATGTTCGGCGGTCGCCTGGAAACCGGCTTCGTCCAGTTTGTCGGCCTTGTAGACGACGAACGGCGGAAGCACGTCATATCCGGGATAATAGAGAATACCGTGATTGATCGGGAACAGCAGGTCGTCGATCGGCCCGTTGATCCCGCGCGCCGAATAATGCTCCTGCCAGCCACCGGCGGTCACGATCAGCATTGCGCGTTTGCCCGCTAGCCTGCCTTCGCCGTAACGGTCGCCCCACCGCTTGTCGCTGTGCTCGCCGACACCATAGGCGAAACCGTAGGCGAACACGCGGTCGACCCAGCCCTTGAGGATGGCCGGCATACTGAACCACCACAGCGGGAATTGCAGGATCAGAACGTCCGCCCACAGCAGCTTCTCGATCTCGGCCTTGACGTCCGCGGTGAGTGTGCCCGACTCGAACGCCTGCTTGGAGGCGGCGGCCGGCGCCAGCCGCGCGTCCGGCGGCAGCAGCGGAAAATCGGCGCGGCCTACCTCGGATGTCCATCCCTGGGCGTAAAGGTCTGACACCCGCACCTCGTGTCCCTCAGCCTCAAGTTCTCTGACGGCGACATCGCGGAGCGAGCCGTTGAGGGAGCGCGGCTCGGGATGCGCGAAGACGATCAACACTTTCATGATCAGCTCCTTGGTTGATGATTTCGAGCCACCAGGTAGCGTCCACGGCTGCAATTCGGTAGTTGTCGCCAATGGATAGGATCATGCCGAAATATGGATAGATCGGACGTGACGCTCGAACGCATGCGCAGCTTCGTGCGGGTCGCCGAGCGCGGCAGCCTGTCCGCGGTCGCCCGCGAGCTTGGTCTCGGCCAGTCGACAGTGACGCGGCACCTTCGGGAACTGGAGCAGGCCGTCGGCGTGCCGCTGCTCACGCGGACCACGCGCAGCGTGACGATGACGG
Organism: Bradyrhizobium sp. WSM1417; assembly: GCF_000515415.1. Lineage (NCBI taxonomy): Bacteria > Pseudomonadati > Pseudomonadota > Alphaproteobacteria > Hyphomicrobiales > Nitrobacteraceae > Bradyrhizobium > Bradyrhizobium sp. WSM1417. Next base: position 1,220,163 of record NZ_KI911783.1, on the reverse strand, counting down.
AGGAGGGGCGCCGCTACTACGCCGACTGCGTGCAGATCCTGCGCCTGGTCGAACTCGCGGGCGACGAGGCGCGCAGCACACGCGGCGCGCCTGCCGGAACGGTACGCGTCTCCTGCACCGCCGCTTTCGGCGTGCTCCACGTCAGTCGTTTGATCTTCGCGTTCCAGGACCGCTATCCGGACGTGGCGGTTGATCTCAGCCTGACCGACGAGCGGATCGACCTGGTGCGGGAAGGTGTCGATATTGCGCTGCGTCTGGGGCCGCTCACCGACAGCTCGATGAAGCTCAGGCTGCTTGGTCAGTCGCGGCGGGTGCTTGTGGCCGCACCGGGCTATCTGGCCTCGCGTGGCAGGCCCACGCGCCCGCAGGATCTCGCCAGCCATGAGGGTGTCAGGATGTCGAACATCGCCGGCAGCGACGTGCTCGTGCTGCACGGGCGCCGCGGCGGCCGCCATGTGGTGCCGTTCGCAGGGCGGCTGCGGGTGGATCACGGACTTGCCGCACGCGAGGCGCTCGTGGCCGGGCGAGGCATCGCGCCGGCCCATCTTTGGCTCGTCGACGACCTTCTTGCCTCCGGCCAGCTCGAGCACGTGCTTCAAGACTACGCGCCGCCTTCCGTTCCGCTCAACATGCTGCTCGTTCCGGAGCGGTCCGGCATCGCGCGGGTACGGCTGCTGGTCGATTTTCTCGCCAAGGGAATCGCGCAGCTGCCGGGCATTGAAAAGCCGCAACCGGGCAAGACGTAAGGCCAGATCCATTCGGCCTCAGGCAAACCGCCGCGCGAAGAAGACGCATGCGACCACCAGCGCGGTCGCGACGATCATGCTCCAGGCAACGGGTTCGTGCAGAAGCAGGCCTGCAAGCGCGAGACCGAAGAACGGCTGGAGCTGCTGCAACTGGCCGACGCGGGCGATGCCGCCGATCGCAAGCCCGCGGTACCAGAAGATGAAGCCGACGAACATGCTGAAGACCGAGACGTAGGCGAGCCCGATCCAGGCGGGCACATCGATGCCGCTCCATGTCGACGGCCAGCTCCAGATCGCGACCGGCACCATCAGCGGCAGCGACAGCAGCAGCGCCCAGGAGATTACCTGCCAGCCGCCGAGCCGGCGCGACAGCGCGGCGCCTTCGGCATAGCCGAGCCCGCACAGCACGATCGCAGCGACCATCAAGAGATCGCCGGTGAGCGATGCGGTGCCGTCGTTGGACAGCGCAAAGCCCGCGACCGTGGCGCTGCCCAGAACCGCGAACAGCCAGAACATCGGCTGCGGCCGCTCGCCGCCGCGCAGCACGCCGAAGATCGCGGTCGACAGCGGCAAGAGCCCGATGAAGACGATCGAATGCGCCGAGGTGATGTGCTGGAGCGCAAGCGCCGTCAGCAAGGGAAAGCCGACCACGACGCCGATGGCGACGATGGCGAGCGAGACGAGATCCTTCCGCTGAGGCCGCGCCTGACGGAGCAGGCCGAGCACGGCCAGGCCGATCAGCGCCGCGATGACCGCGCGCACCGAGGTCAGGAACAGTGCGGAGAACCCGCCGACCGCCACGCGCGTCGCCGGCAGCGAGCCGCTGAAGATGATGACGCCGAGAAGCCCGTTGCCCCAGCCCGTGGCGGAAGATTGCATGTTTGTCTCGCCCTTGTCGGTGGTGATCCAACTGGAGAGGCCAGCCGGTGTCGCGACGATTACCTGTAAGCCTTCCGGGGTCCGACAACAAAAAAGCGCGAAAACAACCCCATGCACAGTAGACGGCGGCTGTAGGATCAATGACTTACGCGGGGCGGAATCGTCTGGCTGGGCTATACTTAATTCGCCTTGATGCCCGCTTCACTGATCAGCTTGCCCCATTTCGAGCTTTCGCTTTGGATGAAGCGGCTGAACTGCTCGGGCGAGGTCGGTGCAGGCTCTGCGCCAAGCGTCCGGATCTTCTCGACCACCGAAGGGTCCTTCAGGGCTTTTCCGAAGGCTTCGTTCAACCGGCCGACGATATCGGCTGGCGTGCCGGCCGGAGCAACCAGCCCGAACCAGCCAACGGATTCGAAACCCGCAATCCCGCTCTCGGCGAGTGTCGGCACATCGGGCAAGGACGAAAGACGCTGGGCAGACGACACACCGATGGCGTTGAGCTTGCCTTCGAGGATCAGTTGCCTCGATGCGGGGATATCCAGCACCGCGAAGGGGACATGGCCTGCGAGAACGTCGACCGTCGCGGGCGCGGTCCCGCGATAGGGGACCAGCTCCATCGCGATCCCGGTCTTCTGCGTGAACAGTGCCGCGGTCAAGTGCATGGCCGTCGAACTGCCGCCATGCCCGATCGATAACGCGCCCGGCTTGGCCTTGGCGAGCGCGATCGTTTCCGTGACCGTATGCGCCGGCACGTTCGTGGACGCAACCAGCACGAAGGGAATTTCCGCGAGCAGGGTGATCGGCGCAAGATCCTTCGGATCGAACGGCATCGACGAATTGAGATGCGGATTCACCGTCAGGCTACCTGCCGGCGCGACGCCGAGCGTATAGCCATCAGGCTTGGCCTGCGCGACCGCGGCCATGCCGATGTTGCCTCCAGCACCCGCGCGGTTCTCGATCACGAGACCCTGTTTGAGCTCGGCAGTGACCAGCGGTTCGAGCGCGCGGATGACGGTATCGGCGCTGCCGCCGGGCGGAAAGGTCACGATGATCTTGATCAATTGCTCGGGATAGGCCGCTCGGCCCGCCTCCAGCGGCAGCACGGCGAAACTCGCGGCCGTCAGCACGGCCAAAATGCGGCGGCTTACAACGTGAAACACGTTATCCTCCCCGGTGCGTTCTTGTTTGTGAACCACGACTTTGTAAACCACGTCCTGACGGACTTCGCCGCGAGACCGTCCGCTTCAAATCGCCTTACGCCGAAGCGCCAGTAATGCGCGTCAGCAAGCCTTGTGGGTCCGCGGGCGCGGCCTGCCCGCGCCAGGCGATGTGCTGATCGGGCCGCGCCAGCACCAGCTTCTCGGCATACGCGCCGTTCGCTTCGTCCGGCGCGATGTCGACCAGCGCGAGCGGAATGCCGCGCTGCTCTGCGGCAGACTTCAATGGCGCCACATCGATCGCCGGATCGAACCGCAGCAAAGTGTAGCCGGCGCCGAAGGCATCGTAGAGCGATCGCCCGTCCCGCAGAAATAGGTGCGGCGCGCGAGCGCCCGGCACCGTGGAGGGCGTGAAGCTGCCCATCGCGTAGGCCGGCGGCGTCTCGCCGTCGTAGGCAACGATCGGCGAGGCATCGTAATAATAGCCGAAGTTCAATCCGGCGCAGCAATATTGCTGCACGTTGAGATCGTAGGCCGCCCTGGCCAGCGCTGCGCGCGCCGCGTGGCCGCGCGGCGTGTCGTCCTCGATCTCCGCGGAGACTCCGCCACGCTGCGCCATCATCTTCATCGCATGCTCCATGGCAAAGCGCGACACCTGTTCGGTGATGGGCTGACGCTCCGCCTCGTAGGCATCGAGGATCGAAGCCGGCGCCCACCCGTTCAGATGCGCCGCCACCTGCCAGCACAGGTCGACGGCGTCCGCAATGCCCGCATTCATGCCGTAGCCCGCATATGGCATCCACAGATGCGCGGCGTCGCCGCAGATGAAGACCCTGCGGTCGCGGAAGCGATCGGCGACAAGCCGGCGGCCGACCCAGTCCTCCTTGCTGAGGACGCGGTATTCGAAGCGCTCGTCGACACCGAGAATGGCGCGGATGGCCCAGTCCCGATCGACCGAATCAAATTCGGGCTCGTCTGGCTTCAGGTGATTGTGGATCAGCCAGCGGTCACGACCGTCGATCGCCACCGTCGTGCCTGAGCGTCGCGGGTTGAGCGAGAGCACCATCCAGGCTGGCTTGTGCGCGCCCATCAGCTCCTTAAGCTGCGGCGCTTCGATGAAGGTCGATTGCACGCGCTGGATCACCGGCGTGCCGGACAGGTTGGCACCGATCGATTTGCGAACCAGGGAATGGCTACCATCGCAACCGATCACAAAGGAGGCCTCGATGCGGAGCGAGCTTCCGCGGTCGAGGTCGCGCGCCATTGCGACCACATGGTTGTCATTCTGCTCGATGTCCGTGATTTCCGTGCGCGCCAGAATGGTGATGCGCGACTGAGCGGCGGCATGGCTGAACAGGATCGGCTCGAGATAGACTTGGTTGACCCGGTGCGGCGGCTCGGGCGTCGGCCACCAGGTATCGGGGCCACCGGTGGCGCTGTAGCGACGCGCGCGCGAGGGAATGTCGATGCGGCACAGCTCGATGCCGGTCGCTGTGGTCCGATAGGAGCAGTCGTTCGGGAAATCTGCGGGCAGGCCTGCGTCGCGCAGCTTTGCGGCAACGCCGAGCCGGCGGAAGATCTCCATCGAACGCGCCGAGACGTGATTGCATTTGACGCTGGGCGGATCGCCGGCATGGCGGATCTCCGCGACCACGACGTCGATCCCACGGGAAGCCAGATCCATCGCCGCGGTCAATCCGACGGGCCCGGCGCCCACCACCAGCACCTGTGTTCTCATGTTCGTTTCCGATCCCTTGGCGATCGCGGCTTCACCGTCCACGGCATGCATTTTATTGCATGCTCGCTTATGTGATAAGCCGGAAAGAACTCATCAATTCATGAGCTTTGCCTATGAACGTCACCTTGCGGCAATTGCAGGCCTTCACCGGCGTGTACCGGACGCGCAGCATCACGCGGGCCGCGCGCGAGCTGGGAATCACGCAATCGGCGGCGAGCCTGTTGATCCAGCAGCTCGAAGCGCAGCTCGGCGTCAAACTGTTCGATCGCTCCACGCGTTCGGTGCAGCCGACGCTGGCCGCTGACGAGGCAGTTCATGCCGCCGAACGCATGCTGGGCGATGCGCTGGGCCTGTCGCGGCGCATGCGCGACCTGGCGCAGGCGCGCGCCGGCCGGGTCGCGTTTCTCGCCTCAGCCGGTACCGCATCGGCCCTGCTGCCCCCGGTACTCGCTAAATTCCGGGCAGGTTATCCCGACATCGAAATCGACATGCGTGACGTCGCCGCCGACGATCTCGTTCCGCGTCTGAGCGCGACGGATGCGGAGTTCGCGATCGGCAGCGTCGAGGGAGAATTCGCGGAGCTGACGATCGAGACGCTGACCCGCGGCCGCCTGAGCGCCATCGGCCGGCGCACCGCCGACTTCGCGGCACGCCGCTCGCTGACATGGGACGAGTTGGCTCAGATGCCCACGATCGCGATGCGGGGCGAGACGCGGATTCGCATGCAGATCGATCAGGCGCTGGGCACCCAGGGCAAGCACCTCAACCCAACCTATGAAGTGACGCTGATCAACACCGCACTCGCCATGACGGCGCAGGGTCTCGGCCTCGCGATCCTTCCTGCGACGATGCTGCCGGCGGATCAATTTCCGACTCTGATCGCAAAGCCGCTGATACGCCCTGCCATCACCCGCCCGGTGTCGCTGCTGCAGCGCCAGGGTCGGACGTTGTCGCCAGCCGCGCAGGCGTTTGTGGCGACGGCGCGGGCGGTGCTGGCGGAGCGAGAGCCGGCAAGATCAGACTGATCTACCGAGCTTTCTGTAAGCCGTTTTGTTGTGGCGGATGATGTTGGCGGAGAGGGAGGGATTCGAACCCCCGATAGGCTTGCACCTATGCCGCATTTCGAGTGCGGTGCATTCGACCACTCTGCCACCTCTCCTGAAGGCGCCAAGTAAGGAGCAGGGCCCCTGTGGTTCGGGCGTTAATAGGCGAGGATGGCGGGCCAGACAAGGCTGGGAGCGCGAAAATCGGGCCGGTTTTCCGGCTGGACCCACGATGTCACGGTGATGATCAGGGGCGATCACGGATTTCGGCGGCGGTTTGCGCGGAATTGGCCTGAGCCGTTCGCCGCTGACCCGGCGCGAGCCCGATGCGGCAGGTCGGTGCCCGAATCACTGGTACCCGCAAAAGGCGGGGTGGGACCGCCAGACGCGGTAAACACTGGCGGTCCCGTGCCGCTCATTGAAATACTGGCTGGGAAGGGCGGCTTCGCCGGCCAGGTGAGGCGACGGTTCCGACCGTAGCGTGCGGCCCGTGCACCGCAACGCAATCCGGTCCTTAACCTAACCAGTCAAGGTTACTCCTTGTCGCTCTTGGCTTTTTTCTTCCCGTTGCCCGTGGAATCCCCGTCTTTGCCGTTATCCTTGTCCTTGCCGTTGTCCTTGCGGCGGTTGGTGAAGCGGGCATTGCCGAGCCCAGTGCCGATGGTGAGCACGCCCCAGCGATCGACGTCCTGCATGAACGGCACCTCGGAGAGGCCCTGAACCACGCCGTCATTGTGCATCAGGATCGCGGTGTCGTGCTCGCCGATGGAAGGGATGCCCTCGAGCAGGCTCGCCGGCAGGTTGAACTTGCTGCTCTCCCAATTGCCCGGCAGGTTCTGCGCGCCTTTCTCGATCGAGCCGTCCGCGTTGATCACGCCGGGACAAGCAATGCCGATGAACGGCGCCAGCTTGTAGCCTTCCTTTTCGGCCTCGGTGATCAGCCCTTTCAACATCTTCGTGAGCCGCTTCACCGCGCCTTCGCGCGTCGGCTCGTCGTCGGCATGACGCCACAGCTCGGCCTTCACGACCTTGGCTTTCGACAGGTCTTTTGCCTTTTTCCAGCTGGTCTCCACCAAGCCACAGCGGATGTTGGTGCCGCCGATATCGACGGCAAGGATGCTGTCATGGGCCTCGAAGATCCATGACGGCGCCAGATGCAGCGCGCCGATCAGGCCGGCCTCGTCGGGATGATGACGGATCGGCAGCATGTCGATCTTGAAATCCTCGGCCATGAGGATGATCTCGGTGCGCGCGATCGCGAGCTCGCCGAGCCTGGAATCGCGAAAACCGCCGCCGACCACGATGCGCTCGGTCTTGGCCCAGGCCTTGGACTTGAGGAAGCGGCGGGTGACGTACGCGAGCTCCTGGGCGAAGTCCTCGATGGCGCTATGCACCACCGCCCAGGCCTCGGTGTCATCGCCGACCAGGATGGCGTCCAGCGTCTTCTTGCTGATCTCGTCCGACGGCTCCTTGCCGAACGGGTCCTCGCCGGACTTGCGTAGCGGCTTGCGCCAGCGCTCGAGGATCTCCCTGAACGCGCCCTTGCTGGCGCGGTCGCCGATGAAGCCATCCTCGTCCTTCATCTCGATATTGAAGCTGTCGATATCCACCGACGGCAGCCGCTCGGCGCCGTGATGGGCGATGCCCGTCGTCGTCTTGACCAGCTCGTCTGTCGCCATGGTAAGCCCCTTGCCCGTGTGACTGAATTCGCCGGGACAACGGCGGGGGAACCTGTTGGTTGCGGCGCAAGCCGAAATTCGCCTGCGGGGCCGGATCGGGCCCAAATGCTTCAAATCCGGGCCGTTTTCGCCGGCTTTTCCTTGACTCCGGGGGATCAGCGGCTATAAATCCCGCAACCGGCGCGGGGCGTTTCTCGCGCCGCTTGTTTTTGCGTGGGTTTTCAAAGGGATAACTCCCGCCCGCACAAAACTCGCATAAACCCATAGCGACTGACAAAAAGCCGGCCCCGACACTATGTCGCGAGGCCGGGAATGAACACGAAGGAAAACAACGATGTTCGCAGTCATCAAAACCGGCGGCCGGCAGTACCGCGTCGTTCCGGATGATGTCCTGGAAGTAGGCAAGATCGAAGGCGAAGTCGGCTCGATCGTGCAGCTCAATGAAGTTCTCCTGGTCGGCGGCGACACGCCGATCCTGGGTCTGCCCACGGTCGCCGGCGCCTCCGTCGCGGTCGAGGTGCTCGACCACAAGCGCGGTCCCAAGGTCATCGCGTTCAAGAAGCGCCGCCGCAAGAACTCGCGCCGCAAGCGCGGCTATCGCGACGAGATCACCGTGCTGCGCATCTCGGAGATCCTGACGGACGGCGCCAAGCCCACCAAGGGGCCGCGTCCGAAGCGGGAGAAGGTCGCCAAGCCGGAGACCACGACCGAAGAGGCCGCCGCATAATTTGATCACGCATCATCACGAAGTGATGCGTGAGAAATTGTGAAATGATTCCGTCAAGGAATTGATCTAGAAATACTCAGGATTTCGGAGACGAGCCATGGCTCACAAAAAAGCAGGCGGTTCATCGCGCAACGGTCGCGATTCCAAGGGCAAGCGCCTCGGTATCAAGGCGTTCGGCGGGGAAGTTGTGATTCCCGGCAACATCATTGCGCGTCAGCGCGGCACCACCTGGCATCCCGGCCTTAATGTCGGCATGGGCACGGACCACACCTTGTTCGCCAAGGTTGAGGGCCGCGTAACGTTCCAGGCCAAAGCCAACGGCCGCACCTTCATCTCGGTGCTCCCGCTCGCAGAGGCGGCTGAATAGACGGTGGATCAAATTTGGAGTCCGCCGGGTCCCAGACCGAACCGGCGGAGTCCTTGAGATCATAAGAGATCGAAGGCTCCAGGGGAGGCGGGAAACCGGCCTCCCCTTTCGTTTGCGTGCTCACTTTTCACTTGAGTGACTTCGACGGAGCCGGACATGTTGCAGGATTTTTCGAGCGTGACCTTGCGGGAGGCGAGACCCAGCGTCGTCGCCACCGAGCGGCTGACGTTGCGGCGGCCGACCCTCGCCGACGTCAGGACCATCGCCCTCCTCGCCAACGATCCTCGCGTTGCCGAAAACACGAGGCGCCTCCCGCATCCCTATTCGCAGGACGACGCCGTCGCCTTCATCCGCGCCACCGCCGCGCCCGGCGGCGAGACGGTGTTCCTGATCGAGCATGACAGCGGCCCCATCGGCATGGTCGGCATCGACCGCTCGACGCCCGGCAATGCCGAGCTCGGCTATTGGCTCGGCGTCGCGCATTGGGGCCGGGGCTTTGCCACCGAGGCCGCGCGCGGCGCGATCGACTTCTTCTTCGAGGAGTTCGAGGACGATCATCTCTATGCAGGCGCGCGCGTCACCAACCCGGCCTCGCGCAACGTGCTGGAGAAGTGCGGCTTCCAGTGGAGCGGCGTCCAGCTGCATCGCTTCCTGGCGCTGGGCTCGTCGACGCCGGTCGACTGCTTTCGCCTGTCGCGCGGTGTGTGGGCGTCGCTGAAGAGCTGGAGCAGTGCGCGAAGGGTGAGGTAGGCCCAACTCTTACCGCGAGTCGTCCCGGCGAAGGCCGGGACCCATAACCACGACTGTTCGTGACGCAAAGACTCCCACTCCGAGTCTTCGCAAAACTGCACCCTGTGGGTATGGGTCCCGGCCTTCGCCGGGACGACAGCGGAATATTACGCCGGCGGATTCACATCCACCTCCCCGCGCCCGAGATCGCGCTCACGCAAGTAAATATAGAACCCGGCGCCGATGATGATGGCGGCGCCGACGATGGTGGCGATTTCGGGCACGTCGCCGAACACGACGAAGCCGAAGATCACCGCCCAGACGATCATCGAATATTGATAAGGCACGACGACGCTGGCCGGCGCGAGCTTGAGCGAGCGGTTGACGCAGAACAGCGCGGTGACCGAGACGCATCCCGCCAGCGCGAAGATCACGAGGCTGCCCGGTGTCGGCGGCACCCAGTGGAATGCCGACAGCACCGCACCCAGCAAGAACGTGCCGACGAATTGCGACGACGCCATCACGATGTCGGGCGTCTTGCGCAGGCTGCGCGTGATCAGCATCAGCGTTGCAAAGGAAAGACTGCCGCCCAGCGCGATCAGCGCCGGCAGGCTCACCGTCTGTGCCGAGGGCCGCAGCGCGATCAGGACGCCGCAGAAGCCGATCAGGATCGCGGTCCAGCGCCGCCAGCCGACTTTCTCGCCGAGAAAGATCGCCGACATCGCGGTGACGAAGATCGGGCCTGCGAGATAATAGGTGATGACGTCGGCGAGCGGCAGGTAGACCGTCGCCAGGAAGAAGGCCGCCACTTCCAGCGTCGACAATACGACGCGAAAGAGCTGGAGGCCCGGCCGCTCCAGCTGCAGGAACTGGTGACGCTGCCGCCAGACCAGCGGCGACAGCAGCAGCAGCGCCGCGCAGGCGCGCAGGAACAGCAGCTGCCCCACAGAATAAGTCCCGACCAGGAACTTGCCCATGGCATCGCCGAACGAGAACATGAAGATCGACAACACCATGAGCGCAATCCCGGCCAGCCGCGCCGAGCGTTCGTCATAGGCCGAGAGATTTTTGAAAAGGGGCATTGAGCGCCGTTGTAATGACGCAGGCCGTCGGGACAAGCCCGCGTTGGACGAATTGAACGGATTGTCGCAGTCTTCGCGTCGCGTAGCGATGGGCGCCACGCGAACAAAAGAGCCAGGAAAGAGCTTAGCCATGACCGACTTCGACCCGGCCCGTCATCGCATGATCCCGGCGCAACGCTGGTTTGAGGATTTCGTGGTCGGCGAGCGCTTCGTGCTGCCGAGCCGCACGCAGACGACGGCGGTGTTCGCGGCATTCCAGACCGCGAGCGGCGACACTCATCCGGTGCATTACGACGTGGAGTATTGCCGCAGCCGCGGCATGCCGCATCTGCTCGCCCACGGTTTCCAGACCTTGATCCACACCGCACCCGGCGCGGGCCTGTTTCCGTTCATGGTCGAGGACTCCCTGGTCGGCTTCCTCGAGCAATCCAGCCGGTTCCTCACACCGGTGTTCGCCGACGACACAATCTATCCCGCGCTCGAGGTCATTGAGCTGGTGCCGGGACGCTCGACCGGCACGGTGACGCTCAAAAGCACCGTGTTCAACCAGCGCAAGGAGCTGGTGCTGGAGGGCACGCAGAAATTCCTGATCCGGCGCCGGCCCAACTAACGTCGTTCCCGGGGTTAAGCACGCCCCAAAATCGCGGAAATTCGGCCGATTTGCGGGTCTATCCGGGTTGCCGCGCGGGACCGGCTGGCCTACCTATGGCCCATGAAATTCCTAGACGAAGCAAAGGTCTATATCCGCTCCGGTGACGGCGGAAACGGCTGCGTGGCGTTCCGCCGCGAAAAATTCATCGAATTCGGCGGCCCCTCCGGCGGCAATGGCGGCCGCGGCGGCAATGTCATCATCGAGGTCGCCGACGGGCTGAACACGCTGATCGACTATCGCTACCAGCAGCACTTCAAGGCCCAGAAGGGCGAGAACGGCTCGGGCTCGGACCGCCATGGCGCCAACGGCAAGTCGATCGTGCTGAAGGTGCCCCTGGGCACGCAGATCTTCGACGAAGATCGCGAGACCATGATCCACGATTTCACCACGGTCGGCGAAAAATTCGTGCTGGCCGAAGGCGGCAATGGCGGCTTCGGCAACGCGCATTTCAAGACCTCGACCAACCGCGCGCCGCGCAATGCCAATCCCGGCCAGCCCGGCGAGGAGCGCTGGATCTGGCTGCGGCTGAAGCTGATCGCGGATGCCGGTCTCGTCGGCCTGCCCAATGCCGGCAAATCGACCTTCCTCGCCAAGGTCAGCGCGGCCAAGCCCAAGATCGCCGACTATCCCTTCACCACGCTGCATCCGCAGCTCGGTGTCGTGAATGCCGACGGCCGCGAATTCGTGCTGGCCGACATCCCCGGCCTGATCGAAGGCGCGCATGAAGGCGTCGGCCTCGGCGACCGCTTCCTTGCCCATGTCGAGCGTTGCCGCGTGCTGCTGCATCTCATCGATGCCACCTGCGAGCATGCCGGCAAGGCCTACAAGACCGTGCGAACGGAGCTGGACGCCTATGCCGGACAGCTCACCGACAAGATCGAGATCGTGGCGCTGAACAAGATCGACGCAGTCGAGCCGGACGAGCTGAAGAAGCAGAAGGAGCGGCTGAAGCGCGCCGCCAAGAAGACGCCGCTGCTGCTCTCCGCCGCCACCGGCGACGGCGTGCAGGAAGCGCTGCGCGCATTGGCGGATGTGATCGGCGAGAGCCCGGTGTCTGCGAAAGCGAAGAGCGCGGCCGAAGCGGAGCCGTGGTCGGTTTGATCGCTCTCCCCACGGTCGTCCCGGCGAAGGCCGGGACCCATACCGCGTGATCTGTCGGTTGGGGATGGTCTTAGTACCGAACTACTAGTCTTCGCCAAACTACTCCCTGTGGCTATGGGTCCCGGCCTTCGCCGGGACGACGCTGGAATGTGCAGCCACGACCTCGCGCGTCGCTCGCAATGTTGCCTTCGCGCCATTGATGGCGCAGCATCCGGCAGATCGAAATGCCGGAGTGAGAAAGTATGGCGCGCGCGAAGAACGTTCTCTGGATCATGTGCGACCAGCTTCGCTACGACTATCTCGGCTGCACCGGCCATCCCCGGCTTAAGACACCGAACATCGACGCCATGGCGAAGCGCGGCGTGCTGTTCAGCAAAGCCTATGTGCAGTCGCCGATCTGCGGTCCCTCGCGGATGTCGTTCTACACCGGGCGCTACATGCGCTCGCACGGCTCGCACTGGAACGGCTGGCCGTTGCGGATCGGCGAGCCCACCCTCGGCGACCACCTCAAGAAGCTCGGTGTGCGCAACGTGCTGGTCGGCAAGACCCACATGGCGCCCGATCTCGAAGGCATGAAGGCGCTCGGCATCCCGCCGGAATCGATGATCGGCGTGCACGTCGCCGAATGCGGGTTCGAGCCCTATGAGCGTGACGACGGCCTGCATCCCACGGGGCGGCCGCGTCCGAAATACGACGAATATCTGCGTCAGCAGGGGTTTGATGCGCCCAATCCCTGGGAGCATTGGGCCAATTCAGGTGCGGCCGAGGACGGCTCCCTGCAAAACGGCTGGCTGCTCGTGCATGCCGACAAGGCCGCGCGCGTGCCGGACGAGCATTCCGAGACGCCTTATATGACCCGACGCGCGATGGACTTCATCGGCGAGGCCGAGACCGACGGCAGGCCATGGTGCCTGCATCTGTCCTACATCAAGCCGCACTGGCCCTATATCGCGCCCGAACCCTACGCCAGCATGTATTCGACATCGGATATGATTCCGGCGATCCGCTCCGAGCGCGAGCGCCAGAATCCGCATCCGGTGTTCGGCGCCTATATGGACATGCGCTACTCCCGCAACATGGCGCGCGACGATGCCCGCGAGAAGGTGATCCCGACCTATATGGGCCTGATCACCCAGATCGACGACCAGATGGGCGTGCTGATGAAGTTTCTGGAGGAGCGCGGCCTCTCGGACACCACCATGATCGTGTTCACCTCCGATCACGGCGATTATCTCGGCGATCACTGGATGGGCGAGAAGGACCTGTTCCACGAGCAGTCGGCGAAGATCCCGCTCATCATCATCGATCCCTCGAAGGAGGCGGATGCGACGCGTGGCACGCGCAACGATGCTCTGGTCGAAGCCATCGATCTCGCGCCGACCTTCGTGGATTATTTCGGCGGCAAGGTGCCGGGCCACATCCTCGAGGGACGCTCGCTGCTGCCGCTGCTGCGCGGCGAGAGCCCGCCGGATTGGCGCAAGGTGGCGTTCTCCGAATACGACTATGTCATGCAGGACGTGCGGCTGAAGCTGAACCAGCCGATCGAACGCTGCCGCCTGTTCATGGTGTTCGACGGTCGCTGGAAATACATCCACGCCTCGGGCTTCCGCCCGATGCTGTATGACCTCGAAACCGATCCGGAAGAGTTTCTGGATCGCGGCGACGACCCTGAGTGCGCCGGCATCATCGCGCGACTGCAGGCAGAATTGTTCGACTGGGCGCTGCATCCCAACGACCACATCACGACACCGCGCGAGAAGATCGCGGCCTATGCCGACAACCAGCTCCAGGTGAAGGGCGGCATTTTGATCGGCATCTGGGATGAGGCAGAGCTGGCGTCGATCAAGGACGGGATCGCGCAGCGCGCGAAGCTGTGAGTTCTCTTCGCCTCTCCCCGCCTGCGGGGAGAGGCCGACGCGCGAAGCGCGGCGGGTGAGGGGGACTCTCCGCGAGTCCATTTCTCAGCGTCTTTGCAGAAGCATGCCCCTCACCCCGCCCTCTCCCCGTAAGAACGGGGAGAGGGAGACGAAACAGCTACTCAATTCTCGATCTTGTATCCCGTCGCCTTCACGATCGGCTGCCAGAACGCGGTGTTTGCGGCGAGCTCCTTGGTCAGACCTTCCGCGCTGCTGCCGACCGGGATCAGCCCGATTGCGGTGAGCTTTTCCTTCACCTCGGGCTTGGCGAGCGCTGCGCTTGCGGCCGCGCCGAGCTTGCTCGCGAATTCCGGCGGGCTGCCGGCGGGAAGCCACATGCCGTACCAGGCGTCGGCGACGAGATCGATGCCGCTCTCCTTCAGCGTCGGGACTTCCAGAGCAAACGGCGAACGTTCGGCGCTCGCGACCGCGATGATCTTCACGCCCTTAGCGCGATGCTGCGGCAGCGCATCCGCCAATGTGACGATGCCGAAGGAGACATGACCGCCGATGATGTCGTTGAGGATGGGCGCGCTGCCCCGATAGGGCACGCGCGTCATGGCAATGCCGAGATCCTTCTCGAGCTTGGAGCCCATGAAATGCGGGATGGTGCCGTTGCTCGGCACGCCGAACGACGCCTTGTCCGGATGCGCCTTCAGCCAGGCGACAAATCCCTTGAAATCCGCGGCATCGATCGTCGGACTGATGACGACGGCGAACTCAAACCGCGCCAGCAGCGAGACCGGGACGAAATCCTTTGCGGTATCGAAGCTCGGGGTCGTCTCCACCATCGGCAGCAGGTACATCGTCGGCCCGGTCGTCACCAGCACCATGCTGCCGTCCGGGCTTCCCCCCTTCACCGCCTTGATGCCGATCAGGCCGTCACCGCCGGTGCGGTTCTCGACCACCATCGTCCGTTGCAGCGCCGGCGCCATCTCCTGCGCGATCAGCCGGCACAGCGTGTCGCCGCCCGCTCCCGCCGCGAACGGGAAGATCATTTTCGTCAGCCCGGCCTGTGCTTGCGACCCGCCCACCTGCGCCAACAACGGCAACCCGAGGCATCCGGCGATGAAGTTGCGGCGATCCATTGGTTTCCTCTTTGAGCCCATTTTGATTGACGACAGTTAGAGCCAGACGGGCGCTCCGGACAAGCGCCGTTTACCGGGCTGCCGCCTTGCGCCGGCCATCGTCCTGCTGCAAAAGCAGGCCTTACCGGCGCCGCTCTCCAGCACATACATGCACCACATACACACATGGCCAGCCCCGAACTCAGTCAATTCCGCCGCATCGTCGTCAAGGTCGGCTCCGCGCTGCTGGTCGATTCCGACAAGGGCGAGGTGCGTGCGTCCTGGCTTGCCGCGCTCGCCGACGATATGGCCAAGCTGCATCGCGAGGGGCGTGACGTTCTCGTCGTCTCCTCCGGCTCGATCGCGCTCGGCCGCAGCCGCCTGAAATTGCCGCGCGGCCCGCTGAAGCTGGAGGAGAGCCAGGCGGCCGCTGCCGTCGGTCAGATCGCGCTGGCCCGCATCTGGTCGGAGGTGCTTGGCGCCCACGGCATCGGCGCCGGCCAGATCCTGGTGACGCTGCAGGACACCGAGGAGCGCCGCCGCTATCTCAACGCGCGCTCCACCATCGGCAAGCTGCTGGAGTGGCGCGCAATCCCCGTGATCAACGAGAACGACACGGTCGCCACCAACGAGATCCGCTACGGCGACAATGACCGTCTCGCCGCGCGCGTCGCCACCATGGCGAGCGCCGACCTGCTGGTGCTGCTGTCCGACATCGACGGGCTTTACGACGCCCCGCCGAAGAACAACCCGAACGCCAAGCTCATTCCCGTCGTCGACAGCATCTCCTCGGAGATCGAGGCTGTGGCAGGCGACGCCGAGTCCGAGCTATCGCGTGGCGGCATGCGCACCAAGGTCGAAGCCGCAAAAATCGCGACCACCGGCGGCACGCATATGCTGATCGCCTCGGGCAAGATCGAGCATCCGCTTCAGGCGGTCGCCGATGGCGGCCGCTGCACCTGGTTCCTGACGCCGGCCAATCCCATCACCTCGCGAAAGCGCTGGATCGCAGGCTCGCTGGAGCCGAAGGGCACCCTGACCATCGACGCCGGCGCGGTCGCGGCGTTGCGCGCGGGCGCCAGCCTGCTGCCGGCCGGCGTGATCAAGGTCGAGGGCCAGTTCGCCCGCGGCGACGCCGTGATCGTGCGCGGCCCCGACACCAGCGAGGTCGGCCGCGGACTGATCGCCTATGATGCCGACGATGCCGAGCGGATCAAGGGCCGCTCCTCCCCGGATGTGATGGCCATCCTCGGCATCAGCGGGAGGTCCGAGATGATCCACCGCGATGATCTGGTGATGGGCGGGTAGGCGCTAAGGCATCCGAGCAGGCGCGGGCCGAGCGTGGATGGCCGGGTCAAGCCCGGCCATAACGCCGGAGCTAGGCCATTGACCGAGCTGCCGTCTGGCACGTGAAGCCCTGCCATACCCGCCCCGCCCTTCGCAAAAGCGGGATTTCCGTGCTAGGACACTGCCTTAGCAGAAGGTTGAAACTCCCATGGCCGCCCCCCTCAAAGCCGTCGACGGCAATGCCGATCTTCAGGCGCTGATGACCGATCTCGGTACCCGTGCCCGCGCTGCCGCGCGCGTGCTGGCGCTGGCGCCGCCGGAGCAGAAGAACCGGGCACTCGAGGCCATGGAGCGGGCGATCCGCAACAACGCGGCCGCGATCCTTGCCGCCAATGCCGAGGACGTCACCGAGGCCCGCGCCTCCGGCAACGCCACCTCGTCCTTCATCGACCGCCTGACGCTGACGCCGGCGCGGGTCGAGGGCATGGCCGAGGGCATCGGCATCGTGCGCGGCATTGCCGATCCGGTCGGCATCGTCACCGAGAGCTGGCAACGGCCGAACGGCATGACCATCGAGCGCGTGCGCGTGCCGCTCGGCGTCGTCGGCGTGATTTTCGAGAGCCGGCCGAACGTTGCGGCGGACGCTGGCGTGCTGTGCCTGAAGTCGGGCAATGCCGTGATCCTGCGCGGCGGCTCCGACAGTTTCCGCTCCTGCCGCGCGATCCATGACTGCCTGGTGCAGGGCCTGCGCGAAGCGGGCCTCCCCGAGGCCGCAATCACGCGGGTGCCGACGCGCGACCGCGCGGCGGTGGGCATGATGCTGTCGGGATTGAACGGCGCCGTCGACGTGATCGTGCCGCGCGGAGGCAAGAGCCTCGTCGCACGTGTCGAGCAGGAAGCGCGCGTGCCGGTGTTCGCGCATCTCGAAGGCGTCAATCACGTCTATATCGACGGCAGCGCCGACCTCGCCATGGCGAAATCGATCGTGCTCAACGCCAAGATGCGCCGCACCGGTGTCTGCGGCGCCGCCGAGACGCTGCTGGTCGATCGCGCCGCTGCCGGCAAAAACCTGAAGCCGCTGATCGAGATGCTGATCGAGGCCGGCTGCGAAGTGCGTGGCGACGAGGCCGTGCAAAAGACCGATGCGCGCGTCAAGCCCGCGAGCGCGGACGATTGGGACACTGAATATCTCGATGCGATCATCGCAGCGAAGGTGGTGGACGGCGTCGACGGCGCGATTGCGCATATCCAGAACCACGGCTCGCATCATACCGATGCGATCGTGAGCGCCGACGAAACTACTGCGAAAAAATTCCTGAGCGAGGTCGATTCCGCGATCGTGCTGCACAACGCCTCGACGCAGTTCGCCGACGGCGGCGAGTTCGGCTTCGGTGCCGAGATCGGCATCGCCACCGGCAGATTCCATGCCCGCGGCCCGGTGGGCGCCGAGCAGCTCACGAGCTTCAAATATCGCGTTCACGGTACCGGGCAGACGCGGCCGTAGACGACGCAAGGCGCGGGGCATTGAGCAACAATTTCGTCGCGCCACGTTTCTTCGCGCAGGCCATACCGCCCCACACTTCGGGGATGCGCATCGGCCTGCTCGGCGGCTCATTCAACCCGCCGCACCAGGCCCATCGCGCGATTAGCCAGTTCGCGCTGAAACGTCTCCAGCTCGATCGGGTGTGGTGGCTGGTGACGCCAGGCAATCCGCTGAAGGAGAACGGCGCTCTGCACGAGCTCGGCGCGCGCATGCAGGCGGCGCGCGAAATGGCCGACGATCCCAGGATCGAGGTGAGCTGTCTCGAATCCGTCATTCGCACGCGCTATACCATCGATACGATCAACACCTTGCGCCGCCGCCTCTCGGGCTTGCGCTTTGTCTGGATCATGGGCGCCGACAACCTCGCTCAATTCCATCGTTGGCAGCACTGGCGGCGCATCGCCGATCAGGTGCCGATCGCGGTCATCGACCGCCCGCCACAGAGTTTTCGTGCCCTCGCCTCTCCCGCCGCCCAGGCGCTCAGGCGCTATCGGATGCCGGAGAACGAGGCGCCATTGCTTGCGGATCGGGCCGCCCCGGCTTGGGTATTCCTGACAGGTATGAAGCTGAATCTCTCGTCGACCGGCTTACGGAACCCGGACGGAAGCTGGAAAGGTACGAAGTGAGTCAGATTGTGCGTACGCGTTCGGACTTCGGGCTCTCTGGCATATTGAAACCCTTAACCCCACATGATGTAGTGTAACCAGTGAGCGCCGGATTCGGCGTTCGCGATACAGTGAAAGGAATGGTCCCTGACCACATCTGTATTGTCCAAGACAGCCTCACCCAAGACGGCTTCACCGAAGTCTGTTTTACCCAAGGTTGCCAAGCCGACGCGTAAAACATCGACCAAAGCTGCGGCCTTGAAGGCGCAACCCGACGCCGACAAGACGCTGAGCCTGATCCTCTCCCGCCTCGACGACATGAAGGCGGAAGAGACGGTCACCATCGACCTTCGCGGCAAATCGGCCTACTCCGACTACATGATCGTCACCACCGGCCGGGTGAACCGGCACGTTGGCGCGATCGCGGAGAACGTCGCCAAAGGCCTCAAGGAAAACGGCATCAAGAACATCCACGTCGAGGGCTTGCCCAATTGCGACTGGGTGCTGATCGATTCCGGCGATGTGATCGTGCACGTGTTCAGACCCGAGGTCCGCGAGTTCTACAATCTCGAAAGATTGTACACGCAGGGCCCAGGGGCGGCGAAGGCGATCTGAGAGGCTGCTGGCCGATTTCGAATCGGCTGACGCGCATGCTAGCGTCGTGCGCGCGCAGATCGCGCGCGGTCCAGAAAACGCGACCCCTGAAGATATCATGCGCATAGCCGTCATTGCGGTGGGCCGGCTGAAGCAGGGCCCCGAACGGGAGCTTGCCGAGCGCTATTTCGAGCGGTTCGACGAGGCCGGCCGCAAGCTCGGATTCCGCGAGCTCGCCGTCCACGAATTGCCCGAAAGCCGTGCGCGCGATACCGCGACGCGGATGGCCGAAGAGGCGGCGGCGATCTCCGCACATGTTCCCGAAAAATCGGTCTTGGTGGCGCTGGACGAGCGCGGCCAAAATCTGGATTCGACCGTATTCGCACGGCATCTCGGGCGCTGGCGCGACGAGGGTGCCGGTCATACTATCTTCATGATCGGAGGGGCGGACGGACTTTCGCCCGAATTGCGCCGTAAGGCCAAGCTCGCGATCGCGTTCGGCTCTGCGACCTGGCCGCATCAAATGGTCCGCGTCATGCTTCTGGAACAGCTTTATCGGGCCGCCACCATTCTCGCCGGCCACCCCTATCACCGCGCGTGACCCGCGCCACAACGAGCACCTTTGCCTAAAGCGATGCGAGCGCCTGTCCTCAACCTGCTGCTGATCGCTGGCGTTGCCGGCGCAAGCCTCGCGCAAGCTCAGACGCCTGCGCCGCAGACTGCGGCCGTCGCGCCCGATGCGATCAAGCAGCGCGAGCAGGAGCTCGAAGCCGCGCGCGCCAGCAAGAAGAGCGCGGAGGAAGCGCAGGCCAAGCTCAAGGCCGAGATCACCTCGCTCGGCCAGGACCGCACCCAGCTCAATCAACAGTTGATCGACACCGCCGCCAATGTGCGCACCGTCGAGACCAAGATCGACGAGGCCGAAGCCCGGCTGCGATCGCTGAACGGCCGCGAGCAGGCGATGCGCAGCTCGCTCGATTTACGCCGCGCCGACATCGTCGAGGTGCTGGCGGCCTTGCAGCGCGCCGGAAGGCGGACGCCGCCGGCACTTCTGGTACGGCCCGAGGATGCCCTGCAATCGCTGCGCACGGCGATGCTGCTCGGAGCCGTGGTGCCGGAATTGCGCGGCCGCGCCGAGAAGATCGCGGGCGAGCTCGGCGAGCTCGTGGCCTTGCGCAAGACCATCGCGACCGAGCGCGACCAGCTCGCCTCCGACCGCGACAAGGTGCGTAACGACCAGACCCGGCTCGCGGCTCTGGTCGACGAGCGGCAGCGCCAGCAGGCGTCGCGTGAAAAGGACCTCGACGCCGAGAATGCGCGCGCCGTCGCGCTCTCGCGACAGGTCGGCGATCTCCAGGGGCTGATCGCCAAGATGGAGCAGGATCTGCAAAGTGCCGCCAAGGCGGCCGAGAAGGCGGCTGAGGCCGCCAGGCAGGCCGAGGCCAAGGCGGCTGCAAACGCGGCCGCCAGCGCCAAGACCGGCCCGGGCGCTTTCAAGGACCGTTCCCGGACCACCCCTGCGATGGCCTTCGCCGCGGCCAAGGGCCTGCTGCCTCTTCCGGTTAACGGTAACAAGATCAGGGATTTCGGCGGTTCGGACGGGCTCGGCGGGGTCCAGAAGGGCATTTCGCTGGCGACCAGGCCCGGCTCCCAGGTCACGACGCCGTGTGATGGCTGGGTTGTCTATGCCGGCCCCTTCCGCAGCTATGGACAACTCTTGATCCTCAATGCCGGGGGCGGGTATCATGTGCTGATCGCCGGGATGGAGCGCATTTCGGTCAACATCGGTCAGTTTGTGCTCACGGGGGAGCCTGTCGCGACCATGGGGTCGACTTCTCAAGTCGCCTCCATTCTCGCCACGAACGCGAGTCAACCTGTGCTCTATGTCGAGTTCCGCAAAGACGGCACTCCAATCGATCCAGGCCCATGGTGGGCCGCAAATGAAGGCGAGAAGGTTCGCGGATGATGCGCAAGACTTCAGTTATCCTCCTCAGCGCGGCCACCGGTGCGGCGCTGACGCTGTTCGTGACGCAACCGCGCGCGGTCTTCATGGGCTCCAGCGCGCGAGCCGCCACCGCGGACACCTATCGCCAGCTCAATTTATTCGGCGACGTCTTCGAGCGCGTGCGCTCGGACTATGTCGAGAAGCCCGACGACACCAAGCTGATCGAATCCGCGATCAGCGGCATGCTCACCGGTCTCGATCCGCATTCGAGCTACATGGACGCCAAGAGCTTCCGCGACATGCAGGTGCAGACCCGCGGTGAGTTCGGCGGCCTCGGTATCGAAGTCACGATGGAAGACGGCCTGATCAAGGTGGTCTCGCCGATCGACGACACACCGGCCTCGCGCGCCGGCGTCATGGCCAACGACATCATCACCAATCTCGACGACGAAGCGGTGCAGGGTCTGACCCTGAACCAGGCGGTCGAGAAGATGCGCGGCCCCGTCAACACCAAGATCAAGCTCAAGATCATCCGCAAAGGCCAGGACAATCCGATCGACGTCACGCTGGTGCGCGACAACATCCGCGTCCGTTCGGTGCGCGCCCGCATCGAGGCCGACGACATCGCCTATATCCGCATCACCACCTTCAACGAGCAGACCACCGAAGGCCTGAAGCGCGAGGTCGCCAACCTCTCGAATCAGATCGGCGACAAGCTGAAGGGCTACGTCATCGACCTCCGCAACAACCCGGGCGGGCTGCTCGAGGAAGCGGTCACCGTCTCCGACTCCTTCCTGGAGAAGGGCGAGATCGTCTCGACCCGCGGCCGCAATGCCGAGGAGACCCAGCGCCGTACCGCGCATACCGGCGACCTCACCAAGGGCAAGCCTGTCATCGTGCTGGTCAATGGCGGCTCGGCTTCGGCGTCGGAGATCGTCGCCGGCGCGCTGCAGGACCACAAGCGTGCGACCATCGTCGGCACGCGCTCGTTCGGCAAGGGCTCGGTGCAGACCATCATTCCGCTCGGCTCCGGCAACGGCGCGCTGCGTCTGACCACGGCGCGCTACTACACGCCGTCGGGCAAGTCGATCCAGGCCAAGGGCATCGTGCCCGACATCGAAGTGCTGCAGGACGTTCCGGACGAGCTGAAGTCGCGCACCGACACCAAGGGCGAAGCATCGCTGCGCGGCCATCTCAAGAACGACGGCGACGAGAAGACCGGCTCGCAGTCCTACGTTCCGCCGGACGCCAAGGACGACAAGGCGCTCAAGCTCGCCGACGATTTGCTCCACGGCATCAAGAACAGCGCCTCCGCGGCCCCCACGCCGGGCGGCGACAACAAGGCCACGGCCGACAGGCCCAAAGCAGCGAACTAGGTCGGCGCATCGCGATCTGACGAAAGGGCGGCTCCCCGGAGCCGCCCTTTTTGCTTGGAACTCCTGCTATCCCCGGCCTATCCCGGCCTGCCGCCGCTTGACCTCGGCGTGGTATCGTCGTCTCGAGTGATTCGGGATCGCGCATGACTGAAACGGCCGATGATCTGAGCGCCCCGCTTGGACGGGACAAGCCGCGCCGGAAACGCCGGCTGCGGCTGCCGTTCACGGCCATGCAGCTGCTCGCTGTCCTGCTCGGCCTGTTCCTGGTCAGCTTTGCCGGCTTCGCCATCTTCAACAAGGATCCGCTCGGCGGCGAACCGATGACGCGGCTCGCGATCCGCGAACCCAATGCCGTAGACAAGGCCGGCGACGACAAGCCGGCCGCTTCCGGCCACGGCCAGGAAAGCAAGCAGGAGACGAAGCACGAGACCAAGGAGGCGCCGAAGCAGGCGGGCGAGCAGAAGACCGTCACCATGATCGACGGTTCCACCGGCACGCGCCACGACGTGGTGATCGGCGGCGATCCCGCCGGCAAGAGCGAGGCGGCCTCGGCCTCCGCACCGCCGCCCGTCATGGCCGGCATCGACCCAAAGCTCCTCGAGAAATCGCGCTACGGCATGATCCCCGCGATGTCCGGCGACCTCAAGCCGTTCAACGTCTATGCGGCGGATGCCGACCGCGCCAAGGCCGCCAAGATGCCGGTGGTCGCGATCCTGATCGGCGGCCTCGGCGTCGGCGCCGCCAAGACCACCGATGCCATCATGCGTCTGCCAGCGGCGGTGACGCTGGCCTTCACGCCTTATGGCTCCGATCCAGGAAAACTCGCCGAGCGAGCTCGCGCCCAGCGCCACGAGATCTTCCTCCAGATCCCGATGGAGCCCTATGACTTCCCGGACAACGATCCGGGACCGCAGACGCTGCTGACGTCGCTGAGTGCCGACCAGAACATGGACCGCCTGTACTGGCATCTGAGCCGGATGCAGGGCTATGCCGGCCTCACCAATTTCATGGGCGCCCGCTTCATCGCAACGGAGCCGGCGATGCAGCCGATCATTCGCGAGGCGGCCAGGCGCGGCCTCGGCTTCTTCGACGACGGCTCATCGCCCCGCAGCATCGCACCTCAGGCCGCCGGCAGCCTGGCGATGCCGTTCGGCAAGGGCGATATCGCGATCGACGCGGTGCCGACCCCGGCCGAGATCGATCGCGCCCTGACCAAGCTCGAAGCGGCGGCGCGCGAACGCGGCGTGGCCGTAGGCACCGCCTCCGCCCTTCCGGTCTCGATCGAGCGCATCGGCGCCTGGACCAAGACATTGGGCGACCGAGGTATCCTTTTGGTGCCATTGACAACCGCGATGCTGAAATCAAAATCCAGCTAAATCAACGGATTGGTACGGCACAGGCCCGCCGGGCCTGCTTCAGCCTTACCGACGGCATGCGAGAGGTCTGGCGGAATGGCGCGTTACGAGGATCTGCCCTACCGGACCTGCGTCGGCGTGATGTTGCTCAATAAGGACGGACTGGTGTTCATCGGCCGCCGCGCCGGTGGCATCGAGCATGTCGACGACACCCATGTCTGGCAGATGCCGCAGGGCGGCGTCGATCCCGGCGAGGACAATTGGGAGGCCGCCAAGCGCGAGCTCTATGAGGAGACCAGCGTGCGTTCGGTCGAGCGGCTCGGCGAGGTTCCGGACTGGCTCACTTACGACATTCCCCGCACGGTCGCCGGGCGCACCTGGAAGGGCCGCTACCGCGGTCAGCGCCAGAAATGGTTCGCGGTCCGCTTCACCGGCAAGGACAGCGAGATCAACGTCGAAAAGCCCGGCGGCGGCCACAAGGCCGAATTCGTGAGCTGGCGCTGGGAGCCGATGAAGAACCTGACCGGGCTGATCGTCCCGTTCAAGCGCCCGGTCTACGAGCGCGTGGTGAAGGAATTTTCCGCGCTGGCGCAGGATTAGGCCGCGTCGCCAGTCCAGGTTGATGCTAATGCACAGCCTGGAATGACGACGAGAGATCCACGCGTGAGCATTGAAAAACCCTATCGTCCCAATGTCGGAATCGCGCTGTTCAATGCCTATGGCCGCGTGCTGATCGGGCACCGCTTCAAGGGCGACGGACCCGAGATCATCCTGCCGGGCTTGGACTGGCAGATGCCGCAGGGCGGCGTCGACGAGGGCGAGGATTTGCGCGACGCCGCGCTGCGCGAGCTCTGGGAAGAGACCAGCGTCAAGAGCGCCACCTATCTCGGCGAGACCGACTGGCTGACTTACGAATTCCCGCCCTATGACGGGCCGCAAACGCATCGGCTGGCGAAATTCCGCGGCCAGCGCCAAAAATGGTTCGCGCTGCGCTTCACCGGCAAGGATGACGAGATCGATCCGCTGACGCCGCGCAACGGACAACCCGCGGAGTTCGACGCCTGGCGCTGGGAGCGGCTCGATCGTGTCCCCGACGTCGTGGTGCCGTTCCGCCGCCACGTCTACAGTGCGGTGGCGCAGCAGTTTGCGTCCTTCGCAAACTAAAAACGCGAAAAACAACTCCATGCACAGGAGCTAGCCACCACCGGCGCGATGCGCTGTGGCTGTTACAAAGAGGAAGAGATCGGCGGCAGCGCACAATCGTCGCGACGCAAAGTTTCAGCGCCCGCCACTTTCGTGACGAGCGCTGAACTTATTCAGGGATTTCAGTTTAGGCCCCGGCGCGGTGCACCGGGGCTTAGTGCATCGCCGTGCTGTTGAGCTCGTGCTGGATGCTCTTGAAGTGGTCGAGCCGTGCGATGGCCTGATCGAACTCGTCGCCCTCGTGTTCCTTCAATGCCTCTTCCATCTCCGAGACGGTCGCGGCGAACTGGGCGCGGTCGAGCTCGGCCAGCGAGGTCGCGACGTCGGCGAGCACGGTCAGTCCCTTGTCGGAAACTTCGGCGATACCGCCGAGCACGATGATCTTCTCGTGCTTGCCGCCGGTGGTCACGGTGAGAATGCCGGGCCGGATCGCGGCCACGACCGGCGCATGTCCCGCCAGCACGCCGAAGTCACCCTCGACGCCGGGGATATCGACCTGGTCGACTTCGCCCGAGAAGGCGAGCTTTTCCGGCGAGACGAGATCGAAGTGGAAGGTGGCCATTGGAAACCTGCGAATGGTGAGTAGCGAATTGCGAATGGAGCGGGAGCAGCGCGACTATTCGCTACTCCCTGCTCGCCCTTCGCAGCTTAGGCCGCCTCGGCCGCCAGCTTCTTGCCCTTCTCGATCGCCTCTTCGATGGTGCCGACCATGTAGAAGGCGGCTTCCGGCAGGTGATCATACTTGCCTTCGCAGAGGCCGCGGAAGCCCTTGATGGTGTCCGCGAGGTCGACGAACTTGCCGGGCGAGCCGGTGAAGATTTCGGCGACGTGGAACGGCTGCGACAGGAAGCGCTCGATCTTGCGGGCGCGGGCCACCGTCAGCTTGTCCTCTTCCGAAAGCTCGTCCATGCCGAGAATGGCGATGATGTCCTGCAGCGACTTGTAGCGCTGCAGCACCTGCTGGACCTGACGCGCGGTGTCGTAGTGCTCCTGGCCGACGACGAGCGGCGAGAGCATGCGCGAGGTCGAGTCGAGCGGGTCCACCGCCGGGTAGATGCCCTTTTCCGAGATCGCGCGGTTCAACACCGTGGTGGCGTCCAAATGCGCGAACGAGGTCGCGGGCGCCGGGTCGGTCAAATCGTCGGCCGGAACGTAAATGGCCTGCACCGAGGTGATCGAACCCTTCTGCGTGGTGGTGATGCGCTCCTGCAGCGCGCCCATGTCGGTGGCGAGCGTCGGCTGGTAACCCACGGCGCTCGGGATACGACCGAGCAGCGCCGACACTTCAGAACCGGCCTGGGTGAAGCGGAAGATGTTGTCCACGAAGAACAGCACGTCCTGGCCCTGGTCACGGAAGTGCTCGGCGACGGTCAGACCGGTGAGGCCGACGCGGGCGCGGGCGCCGGGCGGCTCGTTCATCTGGCCGAACACCAGCGCGCACTTCGACTTGACGCTCGGATCCGGATTGTGCGGATCGGCGTTGACCTTGGACTCGATGAACTCGTGATAGAGGTCGTTGCCCTCGCGGGTACGCTCGCCGACGCCGGCGAACACGGAATAACCACCGTGCGCCTTCGCGACGTTGTTGATCAGCTCCTGAATCAGCACGGTCTTGCCGACGCCGGCGCCGCCGAACAGGCCGATCTTGCCGCCCTTGGCGTAGGGCGCGAGCAAGTCGACGACCTTGATGCCGGTGACGAGAATCTCGGCTTCGGTCGACTGGTCGGTGTAGGTCGGCGCTTCCTGGTGGATGGCGCGCGTGCCTTCGGACTGGATCGGGCCGGCTTCGTCGATCGGCTCGCCGATCACGTTCATGATGCGGCCGAGCGTGCCCGCACCGACGGGAACCGAGATCGGCTGACCGGTGTCGGTCACTTCCTGGCCGCGGACCAGACCTTCGGTCACGTCCATCGCGATCGTGCGCACGGTGGACTCACCGAGATGCTGCGCAACTTCCAGCACGAGGCGGATGTTGCCGTTCCTGGTTTCCAACGAATTCAGAATGGCCGGCAGATGGCCTTCGAACTGAACGTCGACGACGGCGCCCATGACTTGGGTGACACGACCGACCTGGGTAGCTGCTGTAGCCATGAAGCTCTCCTTCGAAATTCTTTACTTGAACGACCGTCGTTTGGTTCGTGCGTCAGACCGCCTCGGCGCCGGAGATGATCTCGATCAGCTCCTTGGTGATCTGGGCTTGACGGGTTCGGTTGTAGATCTGGGTTTGCTTGCGGATCATTTCGCCCGCGTTGCGGGTGGCGTTGTCCATCGAGCTCATCTGGGCGCCGTAGAACGAGGCGTTGTTTTCCAGCAGCGCACGGAAAATCTGCACCGCGATATTCCGCGGCAACAGGCCGGAGAGGAGTTCGTCTTCCTCCGGCTCGTAGTCGTAGGACGTCGACGGCGCGTTCGCCGCCTTTTCTTCCACGGTCAGCGGAATGATCTGCTGCGCGGTCGGGACTTGGGCGATCACCGACTTGAACTGCGCGTAGAACAGCGTGCAGACGTCGAATTCGCCGTTGTCGAAGCGGGCCAGAACCTTCTTTGCGATGTCCTCGGCGTTGACGAAGCCGAGCTGACGAACGCCACGCAGGTCGAGATGCTCGACGATCTGCTTGTCGTACAGGCGGCGGAGCTGCTCGTAGCCCTTGCGTCCGACGCAGAAGAATTTGACTTCCTTGCCCTGCGCCATCAGCGACTGGGCGCGCTCGCGCGCGAGGCGCACGATCGAGGAGTTGAAGGCGCCGGACAGGCCGCGCTCGCCGGTGCAGACCAGCAGCAGGTGAACCTGATCCTTGCCGGTGCCGGCCAGCAGCACCGGCGCGCCGGGCGAACCGGCGGCAGCGCTGGCGATGTTGGAGATCACCGCGCTCATCTTGTCGGCATAGGGCCGCGCCGCCTCGGCCGCTTGCTGGGCGCGGCGCAACCGGGACGCCGCAACCATTTGCATGGCCTTGGTGATCTTCTGCGTCGCCTTGGTGGAGGCGATGCGGACGCGCATGTCTTTAAGTGACGCCATTCTTCGTTCACCCCGGCGGTTCGATCCCTTGGATCAAGCCGCTAGCCTATCCCAGTCGTCATGCCCGGGCTTCTCCCGGGCATCCACGTCTTCGTTTCCATGCAGTGAGGCACGGAAGGCCGGGACAAGAAGCCCGGCCTTGCGACCGTTCTCTTATGCGAAGCTCTTGGCGAAACCTTCGACCACCGACTTCAGCTTGGCGGCGGTGTCGTCGGAGAGATCGCGGCTGTCGCGGATCGCGTTGAGGATCTCGACATTCTTGCCGCGCAGCAGCGACAACAGACCGTCCTCGAACGCGCGCACCTTGTTGACCGGAAGCGGATCGAGATAGCCGTTGGTGCCGGCCCAGATCACGCAGACCTGCTCTTCCATCTTCAGCGGCGCGAACTGCGGCTGCTTCAGGAGCTCGGTGAGACGCGAGCCGCGGTTGAGCAGGCGCTGGGTCGAGGCGTCGAGGTCGGAGCCGAACTGCGCGAACGCCGCCATTTCGCGGTACTGCGCGAGCTCGCCCTTGATCTTGCCGGCGACCTTCTTGGTGGCCTTGGTCTGCGCCGAGGAGCCGACGCGCGACACCGACAGACCGACGTTCACCGCGGGGCGGATGCCCTGGAAGAACAGGTCGGTTTCCAGGAAGATCTGGCCGTCGGTGATCGAGATGACGTTAGTCGGAATGTAGGCCGACACGTCGTTGGCCTGGGTTTCGATGACCGGCAGCGCCGTCAGCGAGCCCGAGCCCTGGTCCTTGTTCAGCTTCGCCGCGCGCTCGAGCAGGCGGGAATGCAGATAGAACACGTCGCCCGGATAGGCTTCGCGGCCCGGCGGGCGGCGCAGCAGGAGCGACATTTGGCGGTAGGCGACGGCCTGCTTGGACAAATCGTCATAGATGATGACGGCGTGCATGCCGTTGTCGCGGAAGTACTCGCCCATGGTGCAGCCGGTGAACGGCGCGATGTACTGCATCGGCGCCGGATCGGACGCGGTGGCGGCGACGATGATCGAATATTCGAGCGCGCCCTGCTCTTCCAGCACTTTCACGAACTGGGCAACGGTCGAGCGCTTCTGGCCGATCGCGACGTAGACGCAATACAGCTTGATGTTCTCGTCCGGCTGCGCGTTGAGCGGCTTCTGGTTGAGGATGGTGTCGAGCGCGATCGCGGTCTTGCCGGTCTGACGGTCGCCGATGATGAGCTCGCGCTGGCCGCGGCCAATAGGGATCAGGGCGTCGATCGCCTTGAGGCCGGTCGCCATCGGCTCGTTCACCGATTTGCGCGGAATGATGCCGGGCGCCTTGACGTCGACGCGCATGCGCTTGTCGGCGTGGATCGGGCCCTTGCCGTCGATGGGATTGCCGAGCGCGTCGACGACGCGGCCGAGCAGGCCCTTGCCGACCGGCGCGTCCACGATGGCGCGGGTGCGCTTGACGGTCTGACCTTCCTTGATCTCGCGGTCGGCGCCGAAAATGACGATACCGACGTTGTCGGTTTCGAGGTTCAGCGCCATGCCGCGGGTGCCGTTCTCGAACTCGACCATTTCACCGGCCTGGACGTTATCCAGACCGTAAACGCGGGCGATACCGTCGCCGACGGACAGCACCTGTCCGACTTCGGAGACTTCAGCTTCCTGGCCGAAATTCTTGATCTGGTCCTTGAGGATCGCGGAAATTTCCGCGGCGCGGATGTCCATCAGCCTGCCTCTTTCATCGCGTGCTTGATCGAATTGAGTTTGGTGCGAAGCGAGCTATCGATCATCCGGCTGCCAAGCTTGACCACGAGGCCACCGATGATCGAGGGATCGACCTTCACGTTGAGCGCGACGTCCTTGCCGGTCACCGACTTCAGGGCAACCTTGAGGGCGTCGAGATTCTTGTCCGAGAGCGCCTCCGCCACGGTGACGTCGGCCGTTGCCTCGCCCTTGAACTTGGCGACCAGGGCGCGATAGGCGCGGATGACATCAGCCACCGCGAACAGGCGGCGGTTGGCGGTCAGCACTTTCAGGAAATTGGCGGAGATACCGGCGATGCCCGCTCTGTCCAAAACGGCCGAGAGGGCCCTGGACTGGGCGTCGGCCGCGAAAACCGGGCTGCGGACGAGGCGCTTCAGATCGGCGCTTTCGTTCAGCATGCCCTCGAATTTCTCGAGATCGGCTTTGACCTCGTCGACCACTTTCTGGTCGCGGGCCAGTTCAAACAAGGCCGTTGCATAACGGCCCGACACACCGGAAACGGACGTATCTTCTGCAGCCACAGACGTGCTCTTTTTGCTGTTAAACTCGCAAGGGAAAAACCGTCGCCACGAAGCGGCGCCTAGCGATCCAAGCCCTTGGAATTCAAGCGGGACTTCGATTTTCGACCCTGCACGGAAGTGCCGGGCTCGTTAAAATCGCGGCTTTGCTAACATAGCAGGCGCGCAGGTGCAACATGACGCCAAATTAAAGGCATGACGTTCTGTCGCCAGTTCGTCGCACTCCACGACGACGCGACGGCGACGTGCCACGCCGCGGAATTGCCACAGCCCTTAAGCCCACCCCGAGCCGACGCCGGCCGATGGTTCCTGCCCTCAGCGCATAGCGGCCATGAACACGGATCGCTGAGGCGTGATTCCGGGCGCGTCCGCTTCACTCGCCGAATACTTACCCAATTCTAAACACGGGAAGCGATGACTTCGTTTTACAGTATTCCAAAGTAGTCTATAGGTTAACGAACCGTTAAAATCCAATATCACGGAATATCGGCCGAATATCCCCGCCGGTAACAAGATATTACATGAAGACACAGAACGGATTTACTGCCCAATTCACGCCTCATTAGGAATCGAAACGCGGTCCCGCTCGCAAACTTACGGGGGCTCCACTTGCCACATATGTGGCAATACTAGCTTAGGGACCAATATATGCTTTGTTTGAAGACGCTGGGCTCTGTGACCCGGCCGCGTACGGCGATCGCCTTTGTTGCCGCAACTCTCCTTATCGGTGGAACTGCCACCGAAGCTTCCGCCAAATCCCGGCATCACCATCGGTATTCCCACCATCATCACCGCCACCAGGCCCAAAACGATGCCAACACGTCCTCCGATTGGCGTAACGCCAATGCGTCGATGACGCCGTCGCAGGGCACCGGACGTTCCTTCTCCGGCATGGCTTCCTTTTACGGGAACGAGTCCGGCAGCAGGACCGCCTCGGGCCAGCGCTTCAACCAGAACGCCATGACCGCGGCGCACCGTTCGCTGCCGTTCGGCACCAAGCTGCGGGTCACCCATGGCGGCTCGAGCGTCATCGTCACCATCAACGACCGTGGCCCGTTCATTCGCGGCCGTGTCCTCGACCTCTCCACGGGTGCTGCCCGCGCCATCGGCCTCACCGGCGCCGGCGTCGGCCGCGTCACCGCGGAAGTGGTTTCCTAAGACGCTCGACGCGTGAAACAAGCCCGCCGTCTTTGGGGGACGGCGGGCTTTTTGTTTGTTCCTCCGCCGTCATTGCGAGGAACTAGCGCGGGGGAGAGAGCGGTGGCCTACAAGAAGCTCTGCGGATCGACATCGACTTCGAGCTTTTGATTGCCCTTCGGCTTCGGACATACGGCCAGCCAGTTGCGCAGATAATCCGACAGGTCGAAGCCGCGTGCGGATTTCACCAGAATGCGGAAGCGGTAGCGGCCCTTGATGACCGCGAGCGGGGCTTCCGCCGGGCCCAGCACCACCACGCGCTCATCGCGCGGCGCGAGCGCGACGAGGTGGCGGCCAAAGCCTTCGGCGCTCGGCCGGTCGCCGGCAGAAATGATCAGACTCGCGAGCCGCCCGAACGGCGGATAGAGCGTGCGTTCGCGCAAATCGATCTCGCTGTCGTAGAAGGCTTCGCGGTCGCAGGCGATCAGCGCCTTCATCACGGGATGATCGGGCTGGTGGGTCTGGAGATAGCCGACGCCGCGGCCCTGCTCGCGGCCGGCACGGCCGATCACCTGGTTGAGCAATTGCCAGGTGCGTTCCGAGGCGCGCGGATCGCCGTTGGACAGGCCGAGATCCGCATCGACCACGCCGACCAGGTTGAGCCGCGGGAAATTGTGGCCCTTGGCGACGAGCTGGGTGCCGATGATGACGTCGACGCGGCCCTCCGCGATGTCATTCAGCTCGGAGCGCATCGTCTCGATCGAGGTGATGAGATCGCTCGACAGCACCATGGTGCGCGCCTCCGGGAACAGCGCCGCCGCCTCTTCCTGCAGGCGCTCGACGCCGGGCCCGACCGCGACCAGCGATTCTTCCGCCGCGCAATGCGGACAGGTTTGCGGACGCGGCATCGAGAAACCGCAATGGTGACAGACGAGACGCTGGCGAAAGCGATGATCGACCAGCCAGGCATCGCAGATGGTGCAGGCGAAGCGATGCCCGCAGGCGCGGCACAGCGTCAACGGCGCATAGCCGCGGCGATTGAGAAACAAGAGCGCCTGCTCGCGCCGCTCGATCGCGGTCCTGATCTCGGAGGCCAGCCGCGGCGAGATGAAGCGGCCGCGCGCCGGCGGCTCGCGGCGCATGTCGATGGCCTCGATATGCGGCATGTGCTGGCCGCCGAAGCGCGACGGCAGCGCGATGCGCTGATAGCGGTTCTTGCGCGCATTGACCTCGGATTCGACCGACGGCGTCGCCGACGCCAGCACGATCGGGACCTTTGCGATATGGGCGCGCACCACCGCCATGTCGCGGGCGTGATAATGCACGCCCTCGTCCTGCTTGTAGGCTTGGTCGTGCTCTTCATCGACCACGATGAGACCGAGATTGGCGTAGGGCAGAAACAGCGCCGAGCGCGCGCCGACCACGACCGGCGCGCTGCCCTCGGAGATCGCCGCCCAATTGCGCGCGCGGGTGCGCGGCGTCAGTTCGGAATGCCATTCCAGAGGGCGCACGCCAAAACGCTGCGCGAAGCGATCAAGGAACTGGCCGGTGAGCGCGATCTCCGGCATCAGGATCAGCGACTGTTTTCCGCGGCGGATCGCCTCGGCCACGGCTTCGAAGTAAACCTCGGTCTTGCCCGAGCCGGTGACACCGTCGAGCAGCGCGACGTGAAAGCTGCCGTTGGCCGCGAGCGCGCGCATCGCATCGACCCCGGCGCGCTGGAGCGGCGAAAAATCCGGCCGGCTGAAATCCGGATCTGGGGCCGGCGGCGGCGGAGCCGGCGGCATCGGCTCGACCGCGAGCGTACCTTCGTCGACGAGGCCGTCGATCACGCCGACTGAAACGCCGGCCTGCTTGGCCGCCTCGGACTTTCCGTGCAGCAGCCGGTCTGACAGCACCTCGATCAGGCGCTGCCGCGCCGGCGTCAGCCGCCGCGGGGGATCGCCAACCAGGCGCACGCCGGCGCGCACCCGCTCGGGGCCGAGGTTCTCGCCCATCCGCAGGCACATGCGCAGTACCATGCCGCGCGGGCTCAGCGTGTAATTGGCGATCCAGTCCACGACCGCACGCAACTCGGGCTTCAGCGGCGGGATGTCGAGCTTTTCGCTGACCTCCTTCAGGCGGTTGTGCAGGCGCGGATCCGGATTGGCGTTTTCGGCCCAGACCACGGCGAGCACCTCGCGCGGGCCGAGCGGCACGCCGATAATATCGCCCGCCTTCAGCTCCATCCCGCGCGGCACCTTGTAGGAATAGGTCTGGTCGAGCGCGACCGGCACCAGCACGTCGACGATGCGGGTCGCGTTGGCGGAAACGGCGGTGCTGCGCGACGTGTGATCCATGGAGGAGGAATCGGAACCCGGGGCTTCAAGGCTAGCGCCCTGAGGCGACCTTAGCGAACGATAAACGAGTGTGATGCGATATACTGAGTGGAATCACCACGTCCAGAGCGCATGAGCAAAGCGGCCGCCCCACAGATCGAGCTCGCCAGCGCCGCCCCTGATATCGCGCAGGAGATGACGCGCTGGCTGTCGCATCTCGGCGCGGAGCGGCGGCTGTCGCCGAAGACGCTGGAAGCCTATGCCCGCGATTTGCGGCAGTGCCTGAATTTCCTCTGCGGCCATTGGGGCGAGCGGGTGACGCTGAAGCGTTTCGCCGGGCTGGAGGCCACCGATATCAGGGCCTTCATGGCAATGCGCCGCGCCGACGATATTGCCGGCCGCTCGCTGATGCGCGCACTCGCGGGCCTGCGCTCGTTCGGCCGCTTCCTGGAGCGCGAAGGCAAGGGCAAGGTCGGGGCGCTCTCGGCGATCCGCGCACCGAAAGTCGCAAAGAGCCTGCCAAAGCCGCTGCCGATGGCGTCGGCCAAACGTCTTGCGGACGCCGACGAGCGCGCCGGCGAGGATCGCGAGACCTGGATTTTGGCGCGCGATGCCGCGGTAATGGCTCTCCTCTACGGCTCGGGCCTGCGCATCTCCGAAGCGCTGGGGCTGACGCGCCGCGAGGTGCCGCGTCCCGGAGAAGGCGACGTGCTGATCGTCACTGGCAAAGGCAACAAGACCCGCATGGTGCCGGTGCTCCAGAACGTGCTCGAACTGGTGCAGGAATACGTTTCGATGTGCCCGTATGCGCTGCCGGCGGAAGGCCCGATCTTCGTCGGCGCGCGCGGCGGGCCCTTGAGCCCGCGCATCATCCAGCTCGCGATGGAGCGGCTGCGCGGCGCGCTCGGCCTGCCCGACAGCGCCACGCCGCACGCGCTCCGGCATTCCTTCGCCACGCATCTGTTGTCACGCGGCGGCGATTTGCGCGCGATCCAGGAATTGCTCGGCCATGCCTCGCTCTCGACCACGCAGATCTATACCGGCATCGATGCCGAGCGGCTGCTGGAAGTCTATGCCAACGCGCATCCGCGGCGCTGATGCTGACATGAAGCTGTCATAGCAAGCCTCTCGGCACGCATGCCTCTTGCGCGGCGCGCGCGGTTCGGTCAATCGTGGGGAACCGAGCCAGGAGGGACTTATGAGCGCACATGAAAGCATGGAGCATGCCGAGCACGCCGAACACGCGTCCGGCTCGAACAAGAAGATCGCGCTCCTGATTGCCGTTCTGGCGCTTTTCCTGGCGATCTCCGAAACGCTCGGCAAGGGCGCCCAGACCGAATCGATCAGCAAGAACGTCGAGGCTTCCAACCTCTGGGCCTTCTTCCAGGCCAAGAGCATCCGCCGCACCGTGGTGCAGACCATGGCCGACCAGGGCAAGCTCATCCTCGGCGCGGCGAGCGACGAGGCCAACAAGGTGGCCGTGCAGAAGCAGATCGAGGACTGGCAGAAGACCGCGCAGCGCTATCGCTCCGAGCCGGAGACCGGCGAAGGCACCGAGCAGCTGGCCGAAAAGGCCAAGCACGCCGAGCATGAGCGCGACGAGGCGACAGCGAAGTATCATCACTTCGAGCTGGCGTCCGCCGCCTTCCAGATCGGCATCGTTCTGGCCTCAGCCACCATCATCACCGGCATGATCGCGCTCGCCTATGTCGCCGGCCTGCTGACGATCGCCGGGCTCGTCATGACCGGGCTCGGCCTGTGGTTGCCGCATCTGCTGCATTTGCATTGAGATCGCCGTCGTCCCGGCGAAGGCCGGGACCCATACCGCGTGATTTAGCGATTGCGGATGGTAGTCGTCCCGAACGACGAGACTTCGCCAAACTTTTCCCTGGGGGTATGGGTCCCGGCCTACGCCGGGACGACACCTGAGGATTTGGTGGAAACGTAGGCTGAACAACAGCGCTCAGCGCGCTTCGTGCACGCTCTTGCGAAAGCGCTGGATCAGGCGGAGCGTGCGGGAGGACCAGCCTTCGCCGTTGCCGGCGATCAGCTCCTTGATGCGCCGCTTGACCGGATCGACCAGCTCGGCGGCCTTGGCACGCAGCTTCAGCACCAGATCATAGAGCCGCTCGAACCAAGCCATCTCCATCAGCTTGTCGCGCGTCACGTCGAAGACGAAGGCGGTGACGCCGACCCCGAGCAGCTTTGCGAACACGATGGTGAAGACCGCGCTGGTCCAATATTCGTGCGTGAGCAGCCACAGGCCGACCAGCTTGAGCGGAAACAGCGGGATGATGGGCACGGCGAACACGATCAGCGTCATCGCCGGCGACAGCGCATCGACGCGGTCCGACAGCCATTGCTTGAACCGCGCGAGCGGGACAATGGCGACAACGCGCGCAACGATCGGTTCGAGATGGTCCCACAGCCAGGCTTCGATCAGGAAGATGATCGCAAGCAGGACCCAGACCGGTTGAAGCAGGCGGCGTAGCATGTGTTTCCCGCCCGATTCGGCGCTGGGCGCGACCTACATATGGATGGCCCGCTTGCCGACTGCAAGCGCGGCTTCCTTGATGGCCTCCGAGCGAGTCGGGTGCGCGTGGCAGGTGCGCGCGAGATCCTCCGCGCTGCCGCCAAACTCCATGAGAACGGCCGCCTCATGGATCATTTCGCCGGCTTCGCGGCCGATAATGTGCACACCGAGCACGCGATCGGTCTTCGCATCTGCGAGAATCTTCACAAAACCGTCGGTGGTCTGGTTGACCTTGGAGCGGCCGTTGGCGGTAAAGGGAAACTTCCCGACCGTATAAGCCACGCCCGCCTGCTTCAGCTCCTCCTCGGTCTTGCCGACGGAGGATACTTCCGGCGTGGTATACACGACGCCTGGGATAACATCGTAGTTCACGTGGCCGGCCTGCCCGGCGATGATCTCGGCAACAGCGACGCCTTCATCCTCGGCCTTGTGCGCGAGCATCGGGCCCGCGACGACATCGCCGATGGCATAGACGCCCTTCACGCTGGTGGCGAAGTGCGGATCGATCTGCACGCGAGCACGATTGTCGAGCGCAACGCCGGCTTCCTTCAGGCCCAGCCCCTCCGTGTACGGCACACGACCGATGCTGACGAGAACGACGTCCGCTTCCAGCGTCTCGGCGGCGCCGCCGGCGGCGGGCTCGATCGTGGCCTTCAGCGTCTTGCCGGAAGTGTCCACGCCCGTGACCTTGGCACCGAGCTTGAACGCAAAGCCCTGCTTCTCCAGGATGCGCTGGAATTGCTTGGCGATCTCGCCGTCCATGCCGGGCAGGATGCGATCCAGGAATTCGACGACGACGACTTCGGCGCCGAGACGGTGCCAGACCGAGCCGAGCTCGAGCCCGATCACGCCGGCGCCGACGATCAAGAGCTTGCCGGGGACCTTGTCCAGCGACAGTGCGCCGGTCGACGACACGATGCGCGTCTCGTCGATCTCGATGCCCTTGAGGCGCGCGATGTCCGAGCCGGTGGCGATCACGATGTTCTTGGTCTCGATCACCTGCGACTTGCCGTCGGCGGAGACCTCGACCTTGCCGGTGCCGAGAATCTTGCCGGCGCCCTTGAGCACGTCGATCTTGTTCTTCTTCATCAGGAACTCGACGCCCTTGACGTTGCCGTCGATGCCCTGCTGCTTGAAGTTCATCATCGCAGGCAAATCGAGCTTCGGCGCGGAGACGCTGACGCCCATCTTGGCGAAGGAATGCCCGGCCTCCTCGAACATTTCGGAGGCGTGCAGCAGCGCTTTCGACGGCATGCAGCCGACATTGAGGCAGGTGCCGCCGAGCGTCGCGTTCTTTTCCACCACGGCGACTTTCATGCCGAGCTGCGCTGCACGCACCGCGCAGACATAACCGCCCGGTCCAGTGCCGATGACGACGAGATCGTATGCCATGAGAGAAAGTCCCGTAAGTTTAGCGTTGAGGGATGTGTCAGCGTCCGCGCGGCGCGTCAGCGTCCGCCGGACACATCGAGAATGGCTGAGGTGACGTAGGAGGCCTCATCCGACATCAGCCAGACGATGGCATTGGCGACTTCATCGGCAGTCCCGACGCGCTTCATCGGCACCATATGGGCCAGACGATGGGCGCGGTCGGGCTCACCGCCGGCAGCGTGGATTTCGGTATCGATCAGGCCGGGGCGGATGCCCGCGACGCGAATGCCCTCGCCGGCGACCTCATAGCCGAGGCCGACGGTGAAGGAATCGATCGCGCCCTTGGACGCGGCATAGTCGACATAGGTGTTCGGCGCGCCGAGCTTGGCAGCAACCGATGACAGATTGACGATGACGCCGCCCTGGCCGCCGTGCCTGGTCGACATCCGCTTCACGGCTTCGCGCGCGCAGAGGATGGAGCCGGTGACGTTGACCGCCATGACGCGCTGGATGCGCTCGGCCGACATCTCGTCGACGCGCACGCCGCTGGTCCCGACGATACCGCCATTGTTGACGAGCGCGCCGAGCGTGCCGAACGCGTCCGCGGCCTTGAACAGCGCCAGGATGTCGCTTTCCTCGGCGACGTCGCATTTCACCGCGATGGCCTTGCCGTTGCTGGCTTCGATCGCGGAAACCACCTCGTCGGCGGCCTGCTTGTTGCTGGCATAGCCGACAACGATTCGGAAGCCGCGAGCGGCCGCCGCGATCGCAGTCGCGCGGCCAATGCCGCGGCTGCCGCCGGTGATAACAACGACTCTATCGGTCACGCGTGCCTCCATGGTTCGACACGCGCCGTCGCGAAGGGCGACGGCGCTCGCAGAGCATCAGGAATCAGAGATCGAGCACCAGGCGCGCGGGATCTTCCAGGCTCTCCTTGACGCGAACCAGGAAGGTCACGGCTTCCTTGCCGTCGATGACGCGGTGATCGTAGGACAGCGCCAGATACATCATCGGGCGGACCTCGATCTTGCCGCCGACGACCATCGGCCGCTCCTGGATCTTGTGCATGCCGAGGATGCCGGACTGCGGCGCGTTGAGGATCGGGGTCGACATCAGCGAGCCGTAGATGCCGCCATTGGTGATGGTGAAGGTGCCGCCCTGCATCTCGTCGATCTTGAGCTGGCCGTCACGGGCGCGGCGGCTGAAATCGGCGATGCCCTTCTCGATGTCGGCGATCGACTTGTTGTCGCAGTCGCGCACCACGGGCACGACAAGGCCCTTGTCGGTGCCGACGGCGACGCCGATGTGGTAGTAGTTCTTGTAGATCAGATCGGTGCCGTCGATCTCGGCGTTGACGGCCGGAATATCCTTCAGCCCCTGCACGACGGCCTTGGTGAAGAAGCCCATGAAGCCGAGCTTCGAGCCATGCTTCTTCTCGAACGCATCCTTGTAGTGCGCACGCAGCGCCATGACGTTGGTCATGTCGACCTCGTTGAAGGTCGTGAGCATGGCGGCGGTGTTCTGCACGTCCTTGAGGCGGCGCGCGATGGTCTGGCGCAGCCGGGTCATCTTGACGCGCTCTTCGCGGGCGGCGTCATCGGCCGGCGAGGGCGCGCGGACCTGAACTGCGGCGGCGGGCTGGTTGACCGGGGTCGGCGCCGAGGCCGCACGCTCGATCGCGGCGAGCATGTCGCCCTTGGTGACACGGCCGTCCTTGCCGGAGCCGGGAACGGTCGAGGCGTCGATTCCGGTCTCGACCGAGAGCTTGCGCACGGACGGGGCGAGCGGCGCATCGGCCGGCGGCGCCTTCGCCGCAGCGGGAGCAGCCGCAGCGGCGGCAGCAGGAGCGGCAGCCGCGGGCTTTGCGGGCGCAGCGGCAGCCGGCTTGGCAGCGCCGGCGGCGCCTTCGGTGATCTGGCCAAGCAGCGCGCCGACTGCGACGGTCGTGCCATCTGCAGCGATGATCTCGCTTAGCGTGCCCGCGGACGGCGCCGGGACCTCAATGGTGACCTTGTCGGTCTCGAGCTCCACCAAGGGCTCGTCGACGGCGACGGCATCGCCCGCCTTCTTGAACCAGCGGCCGATGGTGGCCTCGGTGACGGATTCGCCGAGGGTCGGCACACGAATTTCAGTCATGGTCTTTTCCTTAAGGAGATCGCCAATGCGGTCGGGAAT
Organism: Bradyrhizobium sp. WSM1417; assembly: GCF_000515415.1. Lineage (NCBI taxonomy): Bacteria > Pseudomonadati > Pseudomonadota > Alphaproteobacteria > Hyphomicrobiales > Nitrobacteraceae > Bradyrhizobium > Bradyrhizobium sp. WSM1417. The sequence goes on along the minus strand of NZ_KI911783.1, from coordinate 1,180,579 downwards.
TTCATACGTCATTGCCCGCGAAGGCGGGCAATCCAGTACGCCGTGACTTTCGTGATAAAGACGAGCGGCGCGGAATACTGGATGCCCCGCCTTCGCGGGGCATGACGACGTCCAAAAAACTTCTCAGCTCAATGCTTCGTCCAGGAACGCCTTCAACTGGGCCTGATGCTTCGACATCAGACCCGTCGCGGTCGCGGCGGAGGCGGCGCGGCCGACATAACGCGGACGCCGGCTCACACCGTTCACCTGGTTCAGCACCCATTCCAGATAGGGCTCGATGAAGTGCCAGGCACCCATGTTGCGGGGCTCTTCCTGGCACCACACCACTTCGGCCTTCTTGAAGCGCGACAGCTCGGCCACCAAGGCCTTGAGCGGCACCGGATAGAGCTGCTCGACGCGCATCAGGTAGATGTCGTCCATCCCGCGCTTCTCGCGCTCCTCGTAGAGGTCGTAATAGACCTTGCCCGAGCAGAGCACGATGCGGCGGATCTTCTCGTCGGGAACGAGCTTGATCGCTTCGCTCGGCAGCATCTGGGCGTCGTCATAGAGGATGCGGTGGAAGGTCGTTCCCTTCGCGAGCTCCTCGAGACGCGACACCGCCCGCTTGTGGCGCAGCAGCGACTTCGGCGTCATCACGATCAGCGGCTTGCGGATCTCGCGGTGGAGCTGCCGGCGCAGCACGTGGAAGTAGTTCGCCGGCGTGGTTGGATAGACCACCTGCATGTTGTCTTCCGCGCACATCTGGAGATAACGCTCCAGACGCGCCGAGGAGTGCTCGGGTCCCTGACCTTCATAGCCATGCGGCAGGAGGCAGACGAGGCCGGACATGCGCAGCCATTTGCGCTCACCCGAGGAGATGAACTGGTCGAACACGACCTGCGCGCCGTTGGCGAAGTCGCCGAACTGCGCTTCCCACAGGGTCAACGTGTTCGGCTCGGCGAGCGAGTATCCGTATTCGAAGCCGAGCACGGCTTCTTCCGACAGCAGCGAGTTGATGACCTCGTAATGGCCCTGCTCGTGACCGAGATGGTTGAACGGCGTGTAGCGGCTCTCGTCTTCCTGGTCGATCAGGACCGAGTGGCGCTGCGAGAAGGTGCCGCGCTCCGAATCCTGTCCGGACAGGCGGACATGGTGGTTCTCGTTGAGCAGCGTGCAGAACGCCAGCGCCTCGCCGGTCGCCCAGTCGATGCCCGTGCCGCCGTCGATCGCCTTGGCGCGGTTTTCGAGGAAGCGCTGGATGGTGCGGTGGACGCGGAACCCATCCGGCACCTTGGTGATCTTGCGACCGATGTCCTTCAGGGCGGCGATGTCGACGCCGGTGACGCCACGCCGCGCGTCTTCTTCCTGATCGGCGATCTTGAAGCCGGCCCATTTGCCGTCGAGCCAGTCGGCCTTGTTGGGCTTGTAGCCGGAGCCGGCTTCGAGCTCGGCATCGAGCCGCGCGCGCCAGTCCGCCTTGGCCTTCTCGACCTCGCCCTCGGTCAGCACGCCTTCGCTGATGAGACGGCGGGCGTAGAGCTCGAGCGTCGACGGATGGGCCGCGATCTTCTTGTACATCACCGGCTGGGTGAATGCCGGCTCGTCACCCTCGTTATGGCCATGCCTGCGGTAGCAGAACATGTCGATGACGACGGGCTTGTGGAATTTCTGCCGAAACTCGGTCGCGACCTTGGCCGCGAACACAACGGCTTCCGGATCGTCGCCGTTAACGTGGAAGATCGGCGCGTCGATCATCTTCGCCACATCCGACGGATAAGGCGACGAACGGGAATAACGCGGATAGGTGGTGAAGCCGATCTGGTTGTTGACGATGAAGTGCACGGAGCCGCCGGTGCGGTAGCCCTTCAGGTCCGACAGGCCGAAACATTCCGCGACCACGCCCTGGCCGGCGAACGCGGCGTCGCCATGCATCAGCAGCGGCATCACCGAGATGCGCATATCCGGCGGATCGCCGTGCTGGTCCTGCTTGGCGCGGACCTTGCCGAGCACGACGGGATCGACGATCTCGAGATGCGAGGGGTTGGCGGTCAGCGACAGATGGATGCGGTTACCGTCGAACTCGCGATCCGAGGACGCGCCGAGGTGATATTTGACGTCGCCGGAGCCTTCGACCGCATCAGGATTGGCCGAGCCGCCCTTGAACTCGTGGAACAGCGCGCGATGCGGCTTGCCCATCACCTGGGTCAGCACGTTGAGGCGGCCGCGATGCGGCATGCCCAGCACGACCTCCTTCACGCCGAGATTGCCGCCGCGCTTGATGATCTGCTCGAGCGCGGGGATCAGCGATTCAGCACCGTCCAGGCCGAAGCGCTTGGTGCCGGTGAATTTGGTGTCGCAGAATTTCTCGAAGCCTTCGGCTTCGACCAGCTTCATCAGGATGGCGCGGCGGCCTTCGCGGGTGAAGGAGATTTCCTTGTCCGGCCCCTCGATGCGTTCCTGGATCCACGCCTTCTGCGCCGCGTTGGTGATGTGCATGAACTCGACGCCGAGCGTCTGGCAGTAGGTGCGCTCGCAGATCGCGGTGATTTCACGCAAGCTGGCGTATTCGAGACCGAGCACATGATCGAGGAAGATCTTGCGGTCGAAATCGGCTTCGCTGAAGCCGTAGGTCCGCGGATCGAGCTCTTCGCGATTGCGCTGGGCTTCGATGCCGAGCGGATCGAGCTTGGCGTGGAAGTGCCCGCGCATGCGGTAGGACCGGATCAGCATCAGGGCCCGGACCGAGTCGCGGGTGGCTTGGAGCAGGTCGGCGGAGGAGAGGCCGCCGCCCTTGTCGCCGCTCTTGGCCTGCGCCTTGGCGGCGATCTTGGCTCCGACCGTCTTCTCGACTTCCGCCCAATTGCCGTCGAGCGCGGAGGTCAGATCGTCCTGCGGGGTCAGCGGCCAGTTGGCGCGCTCCCAGGACGGGCCCTGGGCGTTCTTGCTGATGTCGCCCGGCTGGTCGTTGAGGCTCTTGAAGAAGTCCTGCCACTCGGCATCGACCGAGGACGGGTCCTTCTCGTAGCGGGCGTAGATTTCGTCGATGTAGGTGGCGTTGGTGCCCTGCAAAAATGAGGAGAGGGCAAAGGCTGCGTTCGCGTCTTGGCGAGACATACTTGAGTTCCTGGCGATTTCGGTTCGCGCATAACAAACGGCGCTGGCGCTGGGCTCCCCGGCAGAGGACCAGCGCGACAGGCACCATTTACCCTATTTGCTGCGAAACTTCGCCCGGAAAATTACGAAGGAGTGAATCAGCCCTTCAATTTTTCGGCAAGCGTGTGGCCAAGGCGAGCGGGAGATGGCGACACTGTAATTCCTGCCGATTTCATCGCGTCGGTCTTGGAGCCGGCGTCGCCCTTGCCGCCCGAAATGATCGCGCCGGCGTGGCCCATGCGGCGGCCGGGAGGGGCCGTGACACCGGCGATGAAACCGACCATCGGCTTCTTGCGGCCGCGCTTGGCCTCGTCCTTGAGGAACTGGGCGGCGTCCTCCTCGGCGGAACCGCCGATCTCGCCGATCATGATGATCGACTCGGTCTTGGGATCGCCGAGCAGCATTTCCAGCACGTCGATGAACTCGGTTCCCTTGACCGGGTCGCCGCCGATGCCGACCGCGGTGGTCTGGCCGAGGCCTTCCTGGGTGGTCTGGAACACGGCTTCGTAGGTCAGGGTGCCCGAGCGCGAGACGATGCCGACGCTGCCGGTCTTGAAGATGTTGGCCGGCATGATGCCGATCTTGCACTCGCCGGCGGTCATGACGCCCGGGCAGTTCGGCCCGATCAGGCGCGACTTGGAGCCGGCCAGCGAACGCTTCACCCGGACCATGTCGATGACCGGGATACCTTCCGTGATGCAGACGATCAGCGGTATCTCGGCGTCGATGGCTTCGCAGATCGCATCGGCCGCGCCCGGCGGCGGCACGTAGATCACCGACGCATCGGCGCCGGTCTTCTCACGCGCCTCGCGCACGGTGTCGAACACCGGCAGGCCCAGATGCGTCGCGCCGCCTTTGCCGGGCGAAGTGCCGCCGACCATCTTGGTGCCATAGGCAATCGCGGCCTCCGAGTGGAAGGTGCCGTTCTTGCCGGTAAAGCCCTGGCAGATGACCTTGGTGTTCTTGTCGATCAGGATGGACATGAGGTCTGCTTTCGCGAAACTAACGAGTGAGAGGTCAGTGGATGCGGCGGTAGACGCCGGTGAGCACGTCGGCCCAGCCTTCCGCGTCCGGCGAGAACTGGATCTTCAACGAATAGGAATCGTCGTCGATGATTTCATAGACGTGGCGCGCATTGCCGCGGAGCGAGCCGCGCACCAGCGTCAGGGTCTTGCCGACCCAGCCGCCGGAGGCGGGCGAGGGCGGCGTGTAGCCGAGCGAATCGTACCAGAACAATTTGTAGGTCCGGTCTTCGCGGTCGAAGGTGAAGATGCCGTGGGTGGCGAAGCTCTGCTTGCCGTCGCGGGTCTGGACCGAGTCCTGGATCAGATAGAAGCCGTTGAGATCCATGTGGGCCACGACGCGAGAAGTCGCCATTCCGCCCTCCGTCCAGCGCGACGGAAAGACCACCTCCTCGCCATTCCATTCACCGGCGAACGCGGCAAGTCGCGCGTGCTCCGGCAGCGGGGATGATGCAGCGAGATGGTCCTGGGTCATGGCCTCAGCCTCCCTTGACGGCCTTCACGATCTTCTGCGCGGCGTCGTCGAGATTGTCGGCCGGCACCACGTTCAGGCCGGATTCACGGATGATCTTCTTGCCCAGCTCGACATTGGTGCCTTCGAGGCGAACCACCAGCGGCACGCTGAGGCCGACTTCACGCACGGCGGCCGTGACGCCCTCGGCGATCACGTCGCACTTCATGATGCCGCCGAAGATGTTGACCAGGATGCCCTTCACGTTGGGATCGGCGGTGATGATCTTGAAGGCGGCCGCGACCTTTTCCTTGCTGGCGCTGCCGCCGACGTCGAGGAAGTTGGCCGGCGCCATGCCGTAGAGCTTGATGATGTCCATCGTCGCCATCGCGAGGCCGGCGCCGTTGACCATGCAGCCGATGTTGCCGTCGAGGGTGACGTAGTTGAGGTCGTATTTCGACGCCTCGATTTCTTTGGCGTCTTCCTCGGTCTCGTCGCGCAGCGCGAGCACCTCGGGGTGACGAAACAGCGCGTTGTCGTCGAACGACACCTTGGCGTCGAGCACGCGGAGCTGGCCCTGCTTGGTCACGACCAGCGGGTTGATCTCCAGCATCGACATGTCCTTGGCGACGAACGCCGCGTAGAGCTGCGCGGTGAGCTTCTCGGCCTGCTTGGCGAGATCGCCGGAGAGCTTCAGCGCATTCGCGACGGTGCGGCCGTGATGGCCCATGATACCGGTCGCGGGATCGATCGAGAAGGTCACGATCTTCTCAGGGCTGTTGTGCGCGACGTCCTCGATGTTGACGCCGCCCTCGGTCGACACCACGAAGGAGACGCGCGAGGTCTCGCGATCGACCAGGATCGAGAGGTAGAATTCCTTGTCGATGTCGGAGCCGTCCTCGATGTAGAGGCGGTTGACCTGCTTGCCGGCGGGACCGGTCTGGATGGTGACGAGCGTGGCGCCGAGCATCTGCTTGGCGAATTCGGCAACCTCCGCGGCCGACTTGGCGATGCGGACGCCGCCCTTGTCGCCGGCGGAGGCTTCCTTGAACTTGCCCTTGCCGCGGCCGCCGGCGTGGATCTGGCTCTTCACGACCCAGACCGGGCCCGGGAGTGCCTTTGCCGCCGCGTCCGCATCGGCCGCCTTCAGGACCGGAACGCCCTTGGAGATCGCGACACCGAACTCGTTCAGCAGCGCTTTGGCCTGATACTCATGGATATTCATATGGTCGCTCCCTGAACCCGCGGGCGGTGACCTCGTAGGCCCACCTCAGTCTTGTGGCTGGCATACCATATACCACAAGAACTGCAACCCGGATTCTCTGACATCTATCTCTGGACTTGGGGACCAGGACCCGCCCCAACCTTAAACAAGGTTTGGCGGACCCCGGAAATGAAACCGCCGAAGACCGGGTTTCGGTCTTCGGCGGGGATATTGGGTTTAGCGGCCCAGAAGATCGGGTGCGATCTTCTTGCAGGCGTCAACCAGACCCTGCACCGCGCCGACCGACTTGTCGAAGGCTTCGCGGTCCTTGCCGACGAGCTCGATCTCGACGACGCGCTCGACGCCCTTGGAGCCGATCACGACGGGCACGCCGACATACATGTCCTTCACGCCGTATTCGCCGTTCAGGTAGGCGGCCGAGGCCAGCACGCGCTTCTTGTCACGCAGATAGCTCTCGGCCATCGCGATCGCGGAAGCCGCCGGCGCGTAGAAGGCCGAGCCGGTCTTGAGCAGGTTGACGATCTCGGCGCCGCCGTTGCGGGTGCGGTCGACGATCTCGTCGAGGCGCGCCTGCGAGGTCCAGCCCATCTTGACGAGATCGGGCAACGGGATGCCGGCGACGGTGGAGTATTTTACCAGCGGCACCATGGTGTCGCCATGGCCGCCCAGCACGAAGGCGGTGACGTCTTCGACCGAAACGTTGAACTCGTCGGCCAGGAAGTAGCGGAAGCGCGACGAATCCAGCACGCCGGCCATGCCGACGACCTTCTTGTGCGGCAGGCCGCTAGCCTTCTGCAGCGCCCAGACCATCGCGTCGAGCGGGTTGGTGATGCAGATGACGAAGGCGTCGGGGGCGTATTTCTTGATGCCGGCGCCGACCTGTTCCATGACCTTGAGGTTGATGGAGAGGAGGTCGTCGCGGCTCATGCCGGGCTTGCGCGGCACGCCGGCGGTGACGATGCAGACCTTTGCGTTGTCGAGCGCCTCGTAGGAGTTGGCGCCGGTGTAGTGCGCGTCAAAGCCGTCGACCGGCGAGGACTGCGCGATGTCGAGCGCCTTGCCCTGCGGCACGCCCTCGGCGATGTCGAACATCACCACGTCGCCCAGCTCTTTCAGGCCGATGAGATGAGCCAGCGTTCCGCCGATCTGACCGGAGCCAATCAAAGCAATCTTGTCGCGCGCCATGTGAGCCTGTCCTTTAGACACGTAAGGAGGGGAAAACTGAGACGGGTGGTTATCCCTTTCGCCTCCCCCGTTCAAGTCACGGGTTGCCCAATTGTCGGGCTTGCCGCGTATTCAAGCGCAACCTCGTCATTCCGGGGCTTGGGAAGCGCCGAGCCCGGAATGACAGCGCTGGCAAATAGGACTAAATAGGACTTAAGTCTCCGCCAGACCCTTTAGGTCTCAACCAAACCTTTGGTCGATCCGCTGGCGGTGGAATCCTTGCGGCCGTGGGGCAGCGCCAGATACGATTCCGAGCTCATTTCGATCAGGCGCGAGGCGGTGCGCTTGAACTCGTTGGCCTCGTTGCCCTCGTTGGCAAGATAGAGCGAGATCGGGTTGGCATCGGCCGAGGCCATCAGCTTCACGGCATTGTCATAGAGCGTGTCGATCAGCGTGATGAAACGCTTGGCGGCGTTGCGCTGGGAGATGTCCATCACTGGAATATGGTCGACCAGGATGGTGTGATAATCGTGCGCCAGCCTGAGATAGTCGGATGCCCCGAGCGGCTTCTCACAGAGATCGGCGAACGCGAAGCGCGCCACGCCGTGGGCCGAGCACGGCACGTGCAGGATGCGGCCCTTGATCGAAATATCGCGCGATTTGCATTTGGCGCCGCCTGACATCTTCGACCAGGCGCGGTCGAGCGCGGCGTCCGCCTCGGTGTCTGCCGGCGTCAGCCACATCGGCACGCCTTGAAGCTTTTCCAGCCGGAAGTCGGTGCGCGCCTCGAGCCGCAGCACGTCCATGTGGTCGGTGATCTGCCTGATGAAGGGCAGGAACAGCGAACGGTTCAGACCGCCCTTGTAGAGGTCGTCAGGCGCGACGTTGGAGGTCGCGACCACGACGGTGCCGAGCTCCAGCAGTTTTGCGAACAGGCGGCCGAGGATCATCGCGTCTGCAATGTCGGTGACGTGGAATTCGTCGAAGCAGAGCAGCCAGCTCTCCTCGAAGATCGCATGCGCGGTCAGCGCGATGACGTCGCCGTCGGCGATCTCGCCGCGCGCGATGTCTTGGCGATAATCGTAGATGCGCTCGTGCACATCGGCCATGAATTCGTGGAAATGCGCGCGCCGCTTGTGCTCGACGGTCGAGTGCTGGAAGAACAGATCCATCAGCATGGTCTTGCCGCGGCCGACCTCGCCATGGACGTAGAGCCCGTGCGGCGCCTCGTCCTTGTCGCTGCTGAAGAGGCGGCTGAGCAGGCCCTGCTTGCGCGCCGGCTTGTAATCGGCGAGCCGCTGGTCGAGCGCTGCATAGGCGTCGGCGATTTCGGCCTGGGCAGCGTCGGGCTCGATCGCGCCGGACGCGATCTGGGCCTGATAGGCCTCGCGGAATGAGGAACTGGGGGTCGAGAGCATGCTCTTTACCGCCAGAGATGAGCGGAAATTGCAAGCCGTGAATTGGTGCGGGGCGCTATGCGTTCCGTGTCCCGGTCGCGCTGCGTAGCGTTTGGGGCACGAGAGCTTCGCTACTCACACAGCTCGTAGGCGTCCTCGACCACATAGGGCCCGCCGCCGGTGGAGGCGCGGGACGAGAACAGCACGAAGCGTTCGGCCGTGAAGGCCTTGCTAGGAAAATAGCCGCGCAGCGAGAGATAATCGGCTACGTCACGGTCGGTGGCGTCGTGCAGCCGGGCCAGCGTGACATGCGGGATGAACTTGCGGCCTTCCGGGTCGAGGCCGATCCGCTGCATCAGGCGCTCGAGCTCGGCCTGCAATTCCATCAGCGGCTTGCTCGGCACGATGGTGGCCACCACCGCGCGCGGCTTGCGTCCGCCGAAACTCTGCAAACCCTGCACCTTCACCTCGAACGGCTTGCGATCGACGCGAAACAGCATCGAGGCGATTTCGTTGGCGGACATGCCGTCGATATTGCCGATGAAGCGCAGTGTGACGTGGTAATTTTCGGGATCGATCCAGCGGGCGCCGGGAAGGCCGCCCCGCAAATTGGAAAGCGACTGGCCAATCTCGGCCGGAATTTCCAGACCAGTGAACAAACGCGGCATCGTTTCGCACTCCCGATGCTTGGGCATGATCCGAGGGCAAGATCCCAAGGTCATATCCAAATTTTAGAGCCGGCGACGAATCACCGGTACCTTAATTCCTATCGCAGTTGTGTGACTCTGCGAAGCATCGCGCGCCTCACCCCGGTAAAACCCTGGGAATTACGGTCGGCGCTGCCTGCTTTTCAACGCCGCTGCCCAGCGATCGTGCCAATGAATGCCTCAACCGTGGGCAAGATATTCCTGACGATGATGTCGACGCCGGCCGCGGTCGGATGAATGCCGTCGGCCTGGTTGAGCTTGGCATCGGCCGCGACACCCTCAAGAAAAAACGGATAGAGCGGCACGCCGAATTTTTTCGCCAGATCCGGATAAATCGAATTAAAGCGTGCGGCATAATCCGCGCCGTAATTCGGCGGCGCCAGCATGCCGCACAGCATCACCGCGATCTTGCGCGCCTTGAGGCGCTGGACGATCTCGGTCAGCGCGGTGCGCGTCAAATCGGGATCGATGCCGCGCAGCGCATCGTTGGCGCCGAGCTCGATGATCACACCGTCGGTTCCGTCGGGGACCGACCAGTCGAGCCGGTCACGCCCTCCCGAGGAGGTGTCGCCGGAGACCCCGGCATTGGTCATATCGACCTCTATGCCTTTGTCTTGCAAGGCTTTTTGAAGCTTTGCGGGGAACGCTTGCTGGGCCGGGAGGCCGAGGCCGGCGCTCAGGGAATCGCCGAGAACCACCAGCTTGATCGGATTCGCCGCCTCGGCCCATGCCGGAGCCCACGCCGGATTTGCGACCGTCATCAAAGCGAGCATCAACACGGCTATGTGCATGAACAATCCGTAACGCCTCTCGACCGCGCGTGCGGAGTTGCCATATGACCGGACCATGGACACTCGCATCTCTTCCTCTTCGCTCGCCGACAGTTCGGCGGACACCATCGCCATCTCCAACGTCAATCTGTCATTGGGTACGGGCGCGGCACGCGTTCACATTCTCAAGGATATCAGCTTGCGCGTCGGCCGGAGCGAAACGATCGGCCTGATCGGCCCGTCAGGCTCGGGCAAATCCACGCTGCTGATGGTGATGGCGGGGCTGGAGCGTCCTGATAGCGGAGAGGTGGTGGTCAGCGGCACGCCTTTCAATGCCCTCGACGAGGACGCGCTGGCCCGCTTCCGCGGCCGCCAGGTCGGCATCGTCTTCCAGTCCTTCCATCTGATCCCGACCATGACCGCGCTGGAGAACGTCGCGGTGCCGCTCGAGCTTGCGGGCAATCCCGACGCCGCAAAGCGCGCGGCGCAAGAGCTTCATTCGGTCGGGCTCGGCGACCGTCTGCATCATTATCCGACGCAGCTCTCCGGCGGCGAGCAGCAGCGCGTCGCGCTGGCCCGCGCGCTGGCACCCGATCCCGCGATCCTCGTTGCCGACGAGCCGACCGGCAATCTCGACGAAGCCACGGGACAACAGATCGTCGACCTCCTGTTCAGCAAGCATGCCGAGCGCGGCATGACGCTGGTGCTGGTCACGCACGATTCCTCGCTCGCGCATCGCTGTGATCGCGTGATCCGCCTGCGCTCGGGCCGGATCGACACCCAGTCGGCGCCGGCATGAGCATCGCTGCCGAACCGTTCGCGAAGCCCAACGGCGTCGCGCTGTCGCTGCGCTATGCGTTGCGCGAATTGCGCGGCGGCCTGCGCGGCTTCTACGTCTTCATCGCCTGCATCGCGCTCGGCGTGATGGCGATCGCCGGTGTCGGCTCGGTCTCGGCGAGCCTGAGCGACGGCCTCGCCCGCGAGGGCCGCACGCTGCTCGGCGGCGACGTGTCATTCGTCCTGTTTCAGCGCGAGGCGAAGCCGGAGGAAGTCGCCTTCCTGCGTTCGCGCGGTACCGTCTCGAGCGCCGCCACACTGCGCGGCATGGCGCGCTCGGCCGAGGGCAAGCTGGCGCTGGTCGAGATGAAGGCGGTCGACGACACCTATCCGATGCTCGGCCAATTGACGCTGGCGCCGCCGCTGCCGATGTCCGACCTGCTGGCGGAGCGCGACGGCGCGTTCGGCGCGGCCGCCGATCCGACGCTGCTGGCGCGGCTGTCGCTCAAGACCGGCGATCGCGTCACAGTCGGGGCTGCGACGTTCCAGATCCGCAGCGCCGTCGAAGCCGAGCCCGACAAGCTCGCCGGCGGCATCGGCTTCGGCCCGCGCTTCCTGATCAGCGAGGCGGGCCTTCGCGCTACAGGCCTGATCCAGCCCGGCAGCCTGGTGCGCTGGGTCTATCGGGTGAAGCTGCCGGAGATCGCCAACGATGAGCGCGCCACCGACGCCTTCATCGCGGACGCCCGCAACGCCGCGCCGCAGGCCGGCTGGGAGGTCCGCAGCCGCTCCAATGCCTCGCCGCAGCTCGAGCGCAACATCAACCGCTTCACGCAGTTCCTGACGCTGGTCGGCCTCGCCGCGCTGCTGGTCGGCGGCGTCGGTGTCGCCAATGCCGTCAAGGCCCATATCGACCACAAGCTCGAGGTGATCGCGGCCTTCAAGGCCGTCGGCGCCACCGGGCGCGACGTGTTCGGCATCTATCTCGCCCAGGTGCTCCTGCTCGCCGCGATCGGGTCGCTGATCGGGCTCGCGCTCGGCGCCGCCATGCCGTTTGCGATCGTCGGCCTGCTCGGCAAGCTGCTGCCGCTGCCGGTGGTGCCGGCGGTGCATGCCGACGAACTCGCGCTGTCGTTCGTCTACGGGCTGCTCACGGCGCTTGCCTTCGGCCTGTGGCCGCTCGGGCGGGTGCACGACGTGCCGGTGGCCGCCCTGTTCCGCGACACCATCAGCTCCGAATGGCATCGGCCACGCTGGAGCTATCTCGTCTTCATGGCTGTCGTGATCGCGCTGCTGATCGCGGTGGTGATTGGCCTCTCCTTCGACAAGCGCATCGCCGCGGTGTTCGTGGCCTCCTCTGTCATCGTGTTCGCGCTGCTGCGCGGCATCGCCGCCCTGCTGATGACGATCGCACGACGGCTGCCGCGCACGCGCTGGCCGATGCTGCGACTTGCGATTGCCAACATCCACCGGCCGGGCGCGCTGACGCCCTCGGTCGTGCTGTCGCTGGGCCTCGGGCTCGCCGTGCTCGTCACCATCACCCAGATCGACGGCAATCTGCGCCGGCAGTTCCTGGCGGCACTGCCCGAGCACGCGCCATCGTTCTTCTTCATCGACATTCCGAGCACGCAAGCCGAGCAGTTCGACTCATATCTGCGCCAGATCGCCCCTGGCGCGACGGTCGATGACGTACCGATGCTGCGCGGGCGCATCGTCGGAGCCCGTGGCGTCCGCGCCGAAGAGCTCAAGCCCAGCACCGATTCCGAGTGGGTGCTGCAGAGCGACCGTGGCCTGACCTATACCGCCGAGTTGCCGAAAGGCTCCAAGGTGGTCGAGGGCGAGTGGTGGAGCGCCGATTATTCCGGCCCGCCACTGGTTTCGATGGAGAAGAAGATTGCGGACGGACTTGGCCTCAAGCTCGGCGACGAGGTCGTGGTCAATATCCTCGGCCGCGACATCCCCGCGAAGATCAGCAATCTGCGCAGCATCGACTGGCAGGGCCTCGGTATCAATTTCGTCCTCGTGTTTTCGCCGAACGCATTCAAGGGCGCCCCGCATACCCACATCGCGACGCTGACGGAAGCCGGCGGCGATGCGGCCGGCGACGGCAAGATCATCAAGGAGGTCGCTGACGCCTATCCGATGGTGACGAGCGTACGCGTGCGGGAGGTGATGGAGACGGTCGGCTCGGTCGTGACCAACCTTGCGCTGGCGATCCGGGGCGCCAGCGCGGTGACTCTGATCTCGGCGATTCTGGTGCTGGGCGGTGCGCTCGCCGCCGGCCATCGCCACCGGGTCTACGATGCGGTGATCCTCAAGACCCTGGGCGCGACCCGGCTGCGGCTGCTCGGCGCCTATGCCCTCGAATACCTCCTGATCGGGCTTGCCACCGCAATGTTCGGCGTTTTCGCCGGCAGCGTCGCGGCCTGGATGATCGTGACCCGGCTGATGACCCTCACTTTCGTCTGGCAGGGCGGCAGCGCAGCCGGCGTGGTCGCGGCTGCCTTGGTCGTCACGGTCGGCCTGGGTCTCGCCGGCACGCTGCTGGCGTTGAACAAAAAGCCCGCCACGGTGTTGCGGAATTTGTGACAAATGGTAGCGGGCGGCTGCGCGGGAGCGGAATCGCACGATTCCAGCGATTAACCACGTCCGCTCGCCAGGATTGCAGGGAAGGGCGACATTCAGCCGCGCGTGGACGGTTGCAGCGGATGTGTTAGTTTCCCACATATCGAGTGGGTTCGGAGTCCCGATTGTTAGCCAAAATTTAGTCGGCAGACATCGGTATCCGAGATAGAATTTGACGAACCGGCGGCATGGCGACCCTCATGCCGGACCGGACCAACCAACGGGAATTCGACCATGTCGGACCTAGACCGCAATTACGCTTCTCCTTTCGGCAGGGCCGCCGGGCGTGTTGACGCCGCGACGGTCGATGCCGGCCTGCGCGCCTACATGCTGCGCATCTACAACTACATGAGCATCGGCCTGGCCATCACAGGCCTTGCCGCGCTCGGCGTCTACATGGCCGCCGTGACGGATGTTCCGACCCCGGAAGCCGTCCGCGTCGGCAAGCTGTTCCTGACGCCGTTCGGCTACGCGATGTTCGTCAGCCCCCTGAAGTGGCTGTTCATGCTCGCGCCGCTCGCCATGGTGTTCGTGATCTCGGCGGGCATCAACCGTCTCGCTCCCTCGACCGCCCAGATCCTGTTCTGGGTTTTCGCGGCGCTGATGGGCGTCTCGCTGTCCTCGATCTTCCTGGTGTTCACGCACACCTCGATCGTGCGGGTGTTCTTCATCACCGCGGCGACCTTCGGCGCGCTCAGCCTCTACGGCTACACCACCAAGCGTGACATGAGCGGAATGGGTTCGTTCCTGTTCATGGGCCTGATCGGCATCGTCATCGCGAGCCTGGTGAACCTGTTCCTGGCGAGCTCGGTGCTGCAGTTCGTCGTGTCGGTGGTCGGCGTGCTGGTGTTCGCGGGCCTCACCGCCTGGGACACCCAGCGGCTGAAGAACGACTACATCTACGGCTACGCCTCGGCCGGCGGTGACATCGCAGAGCGTGCAGCCATCACCGGCGCGCTGTCGCTGTACCTGAACTTCATCAACCTGTTCACGCTGCTTCTGCAGCTCCTCGGCCAGCGCGACTAAGCGTCAGACCAGAGCGAACGACACCAGCCCCGGCCGAAAGGCCGGGGTTTTTGTTTGGGCGTGATGTTCCCTCAACCACCGTCATTGCGAGAGCTCTTGCGACGAAGCAATCCAGAGCCCCTCCACGGACGCATTTCTGGATTGCTTCGCTTCGCTCGCAATGACGACGTGCGGAGGCCGTTCGCCTCTTCCAGCCGTCCCGGGAAGGCTCTAATCTTGCCCCATGTCCGCACCCGATATCAGGCCCACCACTGAGGCCGACCTTCCCGCCATCACCGCCATCTACCAACAGGCTGTCCGCGAGGGCACCGCAACGTTCGAGCTGGAGCCGCCCGACCTCGCCGAGATGACGCGCCGCTACCGTACGCTGATCGACGGCGGCTATCCCTATTTCGTCGCCATCCTCGACGGACGCGTCGCCGGCTACGCCTATGCCGGCGCTTACCGGCCGCGGCCGGCCTACCGCTTCACGGTCGAGAACTCGATCTATCTCGATCCGTCCTTCCACCGCCGCGGCATCGGGGCTCTCCTGCTGGAGCGGCTGATCGTCGAATGCGAGGCGCGCGGCTTCCGGCAGATGATCGCCGTGATCGGCGATTCCGCCAATGCCGGCTCGATCGGCGTGCACACCAGGGCCGGCTTCAAGATGATCGGCACGCATCCCAGCGTCGGGCTGAAATTCGGCCGCTGGCTCGACACGGTGATGATGCAGCGGGATCTTGGTGAGGGCGCGACTACGGTGCCGGAGAAGTAAAGCTTCCTCAAACCACCGCCAGCTTACGATCGATCACCAGGAGCACGCGCTCCAGCTCGTGGCCGCGGCGCAGGATCAGACCCGTCGCCGAGATCACGCTGTACATGCCTTGCTTGCGCGCGAGGCGCGGATCCTTCTCGATACGATAGATCGGCACTTCCGAGGCGCGGCGAAAGACCGAGAACACGGCGCGATCCCTGAGGAAGTCGATGGCATAGTCGCGCCATTCGCCGTCAGCAACCATCCGGCCGTAGAGATTGAGAATACGGTGCAGCTCGAGCCGGTTGAACGTCACCCGGCTCAGTTGCGCATTCGAAGCGGCGGGGCGCGCCGCCGCGCGCTGTTCGCTCGGATCGGCATCCTCCGACAGACTCATAGGCGCCTCCTGTCGCATCAGCATGACCGCGTCCGCGAAGACCGCCCCCGGAACCGCGGATCATGACGGTTGCATGATCGCGCCAACTGTTCCCCACCGCAAGGGCCCTTGAAAGGCCCTTGGACTGAAGCACATCCGCCCACACGCAGCGGTGGAACTCTGTCGCGGCAAACCGTCACGGGATCGTTAGCAGGAATCATAGTGTCGCCGCTTTTCCGCCAAGCGACTGCCGCCCTGCATTGCGAAAAGACTTGTGTGCGTTGACCCGGTCCTTTCGGTTCCGGATTCCTCAGCCCCCAGCCCCCCGGGGCCGTCAGGATCGGGTCTGTTCGCACGACAAGGAGGGCCAACGCGAGTTGGTCCTTTTTTGTTTGTATCGGTTTTGTTTGTGCCGGGATGTTTCTGCTTCGACGGACTTCTTCCTCATCAGCGAGAACACTCCCTCCCCTCATCCTGAGGAGCCGCGAAGCGGCGTCTCGAAGGATCGAGGCCGAGCTGCCTCAGCAGGGCCTCATGGTTCGAGACGCGCGCAAGAGCGCGCTCCTCACCATGAGGGGTTGATAGTGTGCTTGAATCGGAAGATTCGAAGTGTGCGCGTTAATGCAGCGACGTGTACGCCGCGCCCAGCATCGGGCCCGGCTTTTCCCGGCTGCCGTCCTGGACATAGACCACAGCACCGTCGACGCCGTCGCGCGTGAGGTTCTCGATCGGCACCGTCCAGCTTTCCGGACGGCCGGTCCAGTCGCCGACCTTGAGCAGGTTGCGCACCACGTTGTGATAGATGACCTGCTGTCCGCGATTTTCTCCGCGGCTGATCGCGATCGGAACCGACTTCGCAATCGAGCAGATCCAGACCTCGCCGTGGGACGCCGTCGGCTCCTTGCTCGCGGCCACCGAGACGTTGATCTGCTTGCCCGCGAGCGACATCGTCACCGGTACGCTCATCACACCAGTGCCCGTGTCGGTTTTGCCGATCGCGCTTTCGATGCCGGTGCGGTCGCTGCCGACGACATGCGTGGAGCCGTTGACCACGACCTGCGGCGTGTAGACTTCGCGGTCGCCGCGCATGCGCGAATAGGCACGCTGCCGTGCAGAGAAGCGCGAATCGGCCAATGTGTCCTTCCAGCCGAGATAGTCCCAATAGTCGATCGGCATGCTCAGCGCGATAATCGAGGGATCGCGGGCGAGGTCGCCGATGATCTTGTCGGCCGGCGGGCAGGAGGAGCAGCCCTGCGAGGTAAACAATTCGACAACGGCGCGGGGATCAGCCTCGGCAGGGCGAATGACGGCGACGATCGCACAGAGACCAAGTGCACCCGACCAGAGGGCGCCGGACCAGCTTGAAACCAGATGAGAAGCCGTCATTGTTGTCATGTCGAACGCCGCACACCGTTGCTCGTGAGAGGGAAATCTTACCGCCGGATGGTCACCGTAGTCTTACGGGCCTCGCACTTTCGTCCGCCAAAGTAACCGTCCAAACCGTGAGGTTCTCCGCCGGGCGGGCCCATCTGAAGCCTGCCGCAAACGCGTGAAGGCGGCCTTGTGATAGGCCGCCTTCGTGTAACCTACTACTCACTTCGCAGTGAGCCACCGTTCACAAATCCGCGCTTACGCCGCAAGCTTGCGCAGCACGTAGTGCAGGATGCCGCCGTTGCGGTAGTATTCGAGCTCGTCCAGCGTATCGATGCGGCAGAGCAGCGAAACGCGCTGCAGCGAACCGTCGCCGGAGACGATCTCCGCGGTCAGTTTCTGGCGCGGCTTGAGCTCGCCGACGAGGCCGCGCAGCGTGACCTTCTCGTCGCCCTTCAGACCGAGCGACGACCAGGAGGTGCCGTCCTCGAAGGTCAGCGGCAGCACGCCCATGCCGACCAGGTTGGAGCGATGGATGCGCTCGAAGCTCTGGCAAATCACGGCGCGCACGCCGAGCAGACGCGTGCCCTTCGCGGCCCAGTCGCGCGAGGAGCCGTTGCCGTATTCGGCGCCGGCGAACACCACCAGCGGCACCTGCTCCTGCTGGTACTTCATCGCGGCGTCGTAGATCGACATCTGCTCGCCGTCGGGCCAGTGCTTTGTCAGACCGCCCTCAGGGATATTTCCATCCGAGCCCTTGAGCATAAAATTCTTGATGCGGATATTGGCGAAGGTGCCGCGCATCATGACTTCGTGGTTGCCGCGCCGGGTGCCGTACTGGTTGAAGTCGGCCGGACGCACCTGGTGCTCGCTGAGATATTTGCCGGCGGGCGAGGTGAGCTTGATCGAACCGGCCGGCGAGATGTGGTCGGTGGTGATCTTGTCGCCGAACATGGCAAGGATGCGGGCCTCGACGATGTCGGTGACCGGCTCCGGCTCCTTCTTCATGCCTTCGAAATAGGGCGGGTTCTGCACATAGGTCGAGCTCATGTTCCAGCGATAGGTCTCGCTCTCGACGGTCTTGATCTTGCGCCAGTTGGTGTCGCCCTTGAACACGTCGGCATACTTCTTCTTGAAGATCGACGCGGTCACGAACTTCTTCATGAAGGCGTTGATCTCCTTCGTCGTCGGCCAGATGTCCTTCAGGTACACCGGCTTGCCGTCCTTGCCTTCGCCGAGCGGCTCGATGGCGAGGTTCTTGGTGACGGTGCCCGCGAGCGCGTGGGCGACCACGAGCGGCGGCGAGGCGAGATAGTTCGCCTGCACGTCCGGCGAGACGCGGCCTTCGAAGTTGCGGTTGCCGGAGAGCACGGCGGCCGCGACGATGCCGTTGTCGTTGATCGACTTCGAGATCTCCTCGGGCAGCGGACCGGAATTGCCGATGCAGGTGGTGCAGCCGAAGCCGACCAGGTTGAAGCCGACCTTGTCGAGATCGGCCTGCAGACCGGAATCGGCGAGATAGGCCGCCACCACCTGGCTGCCCGGGGCGAGCGAGGTCTTCACCCACGGCTTTGCCTTGAGGCCCTTCGCGGCGGCGTTGCGCGCCAGCAGACCGGCGCCGATCAGCACGCTCGGGTTCGAGGTGTTGGTGCAGGAGGTGATCGCGGCGATCACGACGTCGCCATGGCCGATGTCGAACTTCTTGCCGTCAACGGCGAAGCGCTTGCCCGGCTCCTCGGCCTTCTTGTATTCGCTGGCGAGCGCGAGCGAGAAGCCCTCGGCCACGGACGGCAGCGCAATGCGGCCTTCCGGGCGCTTCGGACCGGCCATCGAGGGCACGACGTCGCCGAGGTCGAGCGTCAGTGTCTCCGTGAACACCGGATCGGGCGACTTGGCGGTGCGGAACAGCCCTTGCGCCTTCGCATAGGCCTGCACCAGCGCGACGCGCGCCGAGGCGCGGCCGGAGGTCTTGAGATAATCGAGCGCGGCGGCATCGACCGGGAAGAAGCCGCAGGTCGCGCCATATTCAGGCGCCATGTTGGCGATCGTCGCCTTGTCGGCGACCGAGAGATGATCGAGGCCGGGGCCGAAGAACTCGACGAACTTGCCGACGACGCCGAGCTTGCGCAGCATCTGCGTCACGGTCAGCACGAGGTCGGTCGCGGTGACGCCTTCCTTCATCGCGCCCTTCAGCTTGAAGCCGACGACGTTGGGCAGCAGCATCGACAGCGGCTGGCCGAGCATGCAGGCTTCGGCCTCGATGCCGCCGACGCCCCAGCCGAGCACGGCGAGACCGTTGACCATGGTGGTGTGGGAATCGGTGCCGACCAGCGAGTCGGGATAGGCGACCTCGAAGGTGCCGGTCTTCTTGCCGACCGTCATCTTCTCCTTCTTGGTCCAGACCGTCTGGGAGAGATATTCGAGATTGACCTGGTGGCAGATGCCGGTGCCGGGCGGCACGACGGAGAAGTTCGAGAACGCCTTCTGGCCCCATTTCAGGAACTCGTAGCGCTCCTGGTTCTGCTTGTATTCCTCGGTGACGTTCTTGCCGAAGGCCTTGTTGTCACCGAAGAAGTTCACGATCACGGAGTGGTCGATGACGAGGTCGACCGGCACCAGCGGATTGATCTTCTCGGCATCGCCGCCGAGCTTCTGCATCGCGTTGCGCATTGCGGCGAGATCGACCACGGCGGGAACGCCGGTGAAGTCCTGCATCAGCACGCGCGCCGGGCGGAAGGCGATCTCATGCTCCAGCGACTTCTTGCGCAGCCATTTCGACACCGCGACGATGTCTTCCTTCTTGACCGAGCGGCCGTCCTCGTTGCGGAGCAGGTTCTCGAGCAGGACCTTCATCGAATAGGGGAGTTTCGAAATTCCCTTCAGACCATTCTTCTCGGCTGTGGGCAGGCTGTAATAGACATAGGTCTTGGCGCCGACCTTGAGGGTCTTTTTGCATTTGAAGCTGTCGAGCGAGGTCATGTAGGAAATCCCAATTGTCAGTTATACCCGGCAGGGTATTTTAACACCGTCAGCGTAGGCAGGCTGAGTCGCTTGCAGGGGCAGGTTGAGTTGCTGCATCAAGTAGTTCCGGGCTTATAGAAGCTTTCTAACCGCGCCGCCACAGCCACAAACGTGCCGCGGCAATCCGCGAGCCAAAAATTCCCCTACGCTACCCCAAGTTTTCCTGAGGCCCGGCTTTGAGCGGGTTGGTACGAGGCGAGATGCAGCTTTCCGGACATGGGGTCATTTGCGTGCGGGGCGGCCGCGAGGTGTTTGCCGGGCTCGAATTCAGGGCCGTCTCCGGCGAAGCCGTGGCGGTCGTCGGCCGCAACGGATCGGGCAAGACCTCGCTGCTGCGGCTGATCGCGGGCCTGCTCATTCCAGCGGGCGGCACGATCGTGCTGGACGGAGGCGATTCCGAGCTGACATTGCCGGAGCAATGCCACTATCTCGGCCATCGCGACGCCCTGAAGCCGGCCCTGAGCGTGGCGGAGAATCTGACATTCTGGGCCGATTTTCTCGGCGGCGAGCGTTTCGACGCCGGCGAGAGCCTCGCCACGGTCGGGCTCGACCATGCCGCCGATCTGCCCGCCGCCTTCCTGTCCGCCGGCCAGCGCCGCCGGCTCTCGCTGGCCCGCCTGCTGACCGTGCGCCGACCGGTCTGGCTGCTGGACGAGCCGACCACCGCGCTGGATGTCGCGGGACAGGACATGTTTTCCGGATTGATGCGCGAGCACCTCGGCCGCGGCGGCCTGATCGTCGCCGCCACCCACGCCCCGCTCGGAATCGATTCGCGGGAGCTGCGGATCGGGGGTGTGGTGTGATTCCGATGGACCCTCAGTTTTCCAAGCGGCCGAACTCCGCCCTCTCCGTTCCCTCCCCCCTTGTGGGGGAGGGTCAGGGAGGGGGGTGCCGCACAGCCTGCTCTCTCGGTTTCGGCGTTCGGCAGGCGAGCACTTTGTTGCTGGCGCCACGGACCCGACCACCATCTCTCCCGGGGCTACCCCTCTCCCCCACCCTCCCCCACAAGGGGGGAGGGAGCGCAGTTTGCCCCAGGCACGAGCCGGGCTCTTATGGCCGCCTCGCCGCGGAAAGAGTCACGCCATGACCGCCCTGTCCGCCCTCATTCGCCGGGACATCCGGATCGCGCTCCGCGTCGGCGGCGGGGCGTTGATTGGCGTGCTGTTCTTTCTGACCGTGGTGGTGCTGATGCCGTTTGCGGTGGGGCCGGATCTGGCGCTGCTGTCGCGGCTCGGGCCGGCGATCCTGTGGCTGGGGGCGCTGCTGGCGAGCCTGCTCACCCTGGACCGGCTGTTCATGGCCGACCACGAGGACGGCTCGCTCGACCTGATCACGATGAGCCGGACGCCGCTGGAACTCGCCTGCGCGGCGAAGGCGCTGGCGCATTGGCTGGCCGCCGGCCTGCCGCTGATCGTCGCAACCCCCGTGCTCGGCCTGCTGCTCAACCTCGACATGGTCGCAACCGGCGCGGTGGCGCTGACGCTGCTCGCCGGCACCCCGGCGCTGACATTTACCGGGATGATCGGTGCGGCGCTGGCGGTGACGTTGCATCGTGGCGGCTTGCTGATGGCCGTCCTGGTGCTGCCGCTGTCGATCCCGGTGCTGATCTTCGGCGTCGCGGCCTCGCAGGCGGTGATCGTCGGCCCGATGACGTTCGGCGCGCCGTTCTCGATCCTGTGCGCGCTGTCGCTGGTCAGCCTCGTGATCGGCCCCTTCGCGGCCGCGGCGAGCCTGAAGCATGGACTGGATTGAGCGGGACTGGCTGACCTTGACCCCGATCAACTTTCGCTGCGGACTTTCGTGCTGATTGCGTGAGCGCTTACCTGTGATTATCAGGATACCATGACGCTGATCGACCTCGCCAACCCCACACGGTTCCTCGCGCTGACGGCGCGGCTGTTGCCATGGCTTGCGGCTGCGACAATCATCCTGCTCGCGATCGGGCTCTATCAGTCCGCCACCGCGCCCGACGACTATCAGCAGGGCGCGACCGTGAAGATCATGTTCATCCACGTGCCCAATGCCTGGCTGTCGATGTTCGTGTGGGGCGTGATGAGCATCGCCTCGCTGGGCACGCTGGTGTGGCGGCATCCGCTCGCCGACGTCGCCGCCAAAGCGGCAGCCCCGATCGGCGCCGCCTTCACCTTCCTCGCGCTGCTGACGGGCTCGCTGTGGGGCCGGCCGATGTGGGGCACCTATTGGGAATGGGACGCGCGGCTGACCTCGGTGCTGATCCTGTTCCTGATGTATCTCGGCCTGATGGCGCTGTGGCGCGCGGTCGACGATCCCTCCCGCGCGGCGCGCGCCGCCGCCGTGCTGACGCTGGTCGGCGCGCTCAACCTGCCGATCATCAAGTTCTCGGTCGACTGGTGGAACACGCTGCACCAGCCGGCGTCAGTGATGCGGATGGGCGGCTCGTCGCTCGACAAATCCTTTTTGATTCCGTTGCTGGTGATGGCGATCGCGTTCACCCTGCTGTTCGTCACGCTGCATCTGGCTGCGATGCGCAACGAGATTTTGCGTCGGCGCGTGCGGTCCCTGCAGATGATACAGGCGAGTCGTGTGGCGTTTTCAGAAGTCGGCACCGGCGCGCGCGAAGGCAGCACGTCAAAAGAAGCTGGGGCTGCATGATCATGTCGCTCGGTCCCTACGCATCTTTCATCGTGACATCCTATGCCGCGGCCGCCCTTGTGGTCGTGATCCTGATCGGCTGGATCGTGCTCGATTATCGTAGCCAGACACAGCGCCTGCGCGAGCTCGAGCGCAGCGGCGTGACCCGCCGCTCCGGCCGTAGCTCGACCGATCAGCCATGAGAGACCAATCATGAGCGAGCAATCGACGTCCGCTCCGCCGCAGCGCCGTACCTTCCTGATGGTGCTGCCGCTGATTGCGTTCATCGGCCTGGCGCTGCTGTTCTGGTTCCGGCTCGGCAGCGGCGATCCCTCGCGAATTCCGTCCGCGCTGATCGGACGGCCCGTGCCGCAAACCACGCTGCCGCCGCTCGAGGGATTGCAGGCTGACAACGCCCAGATCCCCAGCCTCGATCCCGTCGCGTTCAAGGGCAAGGTCAGCCTCGTCAATGTCTGGGCGTCCTGGTGCGTGCCGTGCCACGACGAGGCGCCGCTGCTGACCGAATTGGCAAAAGACAAACGCTTCCAGCTCGTCGGCATCAACTACAAGGATGCCGCCGACAACGCGCGGCGCTTCCTGGGGCGCTACGGCAACCCGTTCGGCCGCGTCGGCGTCGATGCCAACGGCCGCGCCTCGATCGAATGGGGCGTCTATGGCGTGCCGGAGACTTTTGTCGTCGGTCGCGAAGGCACCATCGTCTACAAGCTGGTGGGACCGATCACGCCGGACAATCTGCGGACGGTGTTGCTGCCGCAGATGGAGAAGGCGTTGAAGGCGGCGGGGAGCTGATCGCCCTCGTTAATGCGATCGGACAAGCCAGTCACAAACACCGCTGTCATGCCCCGGCTTGACCGGGGCATCCAGTACGCCGCGGCCTCTCGGCTCAATCACGACCGCCTCTGGAATACTGGGCGGATTCAATGGGTCGTCGCAACACTTCAGCAAGGGAGGTTGCGATGAGGCACGGTGTTCGAGCGGGTCGAGCTCAAAAGGCCCTACGAGAGGGTTATAAGCCTTTCTGGTCTGCAATTGCCTCGGGGCGGTCAAGCGAGGATGCTGCGGTGGAGGCCGGGGTATCTCCTGCGGTCGGAGTCCGCTGGTTCCGGAGGGCGGGCGGTATGCCGCCGACACATTTATCGCAATCGTCAAAACCTGCATCGGGGCGTTACCTCTCGTTCGCTGAGCGCGAGGAGATCGCCATTTTGCGCGCGCAGGGTCATGGGGTGCGAGCGATCGCTCGTCAACTCGATCGCCCTCCATGCACGATCTCTCGTGAGCTCCGGCGCAATGTGGCGCGGCGCCACGGCGCTCCAGAGTACCGAGCGACCACGGCACAATGGCACGCTGATCGGTCCGCCCGACGGTCCAAGCTGGCGAAGTTGGCAATCAATCCGGCCCTGAGGGATTATGTGCAGGGCAGGCTTGCCGGTATGATCGCCAAACCGGACGGAGAGCTCCTCGCCGGCCCGAACGTCGTGTGGAAGGGACGCCGGGCTGTGCATCGGCAACACCGCCGCTGGGCGAGGGCATGGAGCCCGGAACAGATTTCTCGGCGACTTCGGTTGGATTTTCCCCAGGATGAGACGATGCGCATCAGTCACGAAGCGATCTATCAGGCGCTTTATGTGCAGGGTCGAGGGGCTTTGCATCGCGAACTGACGGCCTGTTTGCGCACCGGGCGGGCCTTGCGGATGCCGAGAGTACGCGCCCGTAGGGGCAGAAGCTTCATTTCTTCTGAGGTCATGATCAGTCAACGTCCGGCGGAGGTCGCCGATCGAGCTGTGCCGGGCCACTGGGAAGGTGACCTCATTATCGGGCTTGGAAATTCTGCGATCGGCACCTTGGTGGAGCGCTCGACCCGCTTTACCATTCTGCTGCATCTGCCGCGCATGACGGGCCAGGAGCAGGAAACTCGCGTGAAGAATGGACCTGCACTCGCCGGGCACGGCGCTGAGGCAGTGCGCGACGCCATTACCCGGGCAATCGTCACCATGCCCGAGCAACTGCGTCGGTCGCTGACCTGGGATCAGGGAGCTGAGCTGGCTCAGCATGCGCGTCTGAGGATCGACGCTGGCGTGCAGGTCTATTTCTGCGACCCTCACAGCCCTTGGCAGCGCGGGACCAACGAGAACACGAATGGGTTGCTGCGCCAGTACTTCCCAAAAGGGACCGATCTCAGCATGCACAATGCTGGTGACCTCGAGGCCGTGGCTCACGCACTCAATACCAGGCCCAGGAAAACCCTTGGCTGGAAAACACCGGCGGAAACTCTCGACCAATTGCTACGAGTGCGCGATACACAGCGTGTTGCGACGAACGGTTGATTCCGCCCTGGATCGCCCGGTCAAGCCGGGCGATGACCGTTGAGTGTGTGGCCACAACCAGCAATGACGAACTGGGAAAGCTCTACCCCTTCCTCACATCGCCCGCCTCGGCCTCGCTCGCTTCCAGCGACGCCGGCTCGAGGTGATAGCGCTTGGTCAGCGGCATCTGGGCGATGGCGAAGATCATGGTGATCGGCGTGACGCCGAACACCTTGAAGTTCACCCAGAAGTCCGTGCTCTGGGTGCGCCAGACGATCTCGTTCAAGACCGCCATGCCGGCGAAGAACAGCGCCCAGCGTAGCGTGAGGATGCGCCAGCCCTGCGGCGTCAGATTGAACATCTGGTCGAACATCACGGCGATGAAGGAGCGGCCGAACAACAGGCCGCCGCCGAGGATCGCGGCGAACAAAGCGTAGATGATGGTCGGCTTGAGCTTGATGAAGGTCTCGTCATGCAGCACCAGCGTCAATGTGCCGAACACCAGCACGATGACGCCTGTCACGATTGCCATAATCGGGATGTGGCGCGTCACCACATAGGAGGCGATCATCGCCGCCACGATCGCGACCATGAAGGCGCCGGTCGCGGCGAACAGATTGAACTTCGCATTGACGAAGAAGAACACGAGCAGCGGGCCAAGCTCGGTGGCAAGCTTGAACAGCGGATGCGGCTGGGTCTTGTCCATTCTTCAGCTTTCGATTCCGGCAATCGCGCGAGCGAAATCGCGCGCGGTGAACGGCGCGAGATCGTCGACGCCTTCGCCGACGCCGATGAAATGCACCGGCAGTTTGAATTTTTCCGCGAGCGCCACCAGAATGCCGCCGCGGGCGGTGCCGTCGAGCTTCGTCATCACGAGGCCCGTGACCCCGGCGGTGCGATGGAAGGCTTCGACCTGCGACAGCGCGTTCTGGCCGACAGTGGCGTCCAGCACAAGCAGCACCGCATGCGGCGCAGTCGCGTCCACCTTGCGGATGACGCGCACGACCTTTTCGAGCTCGTTCATCAGCTCGGCCTTGTTCTGAAGCCGCCCGGCGGTGTCGATCAGGAGCACGTCGGTGGCCTGCTCCTTCGCCGCCGTCAGCGCGTTGAAGGCAAGGCTCGCTGAATCGGAGCCCTGCGCACCTGATATGACGGGCGTCCTGGTGCGTTCGCCCCAGACCTTAAGCTGTTCGATCGCTGCTGCGCGAAACGTGTCGCCGGCCGCCAGCATCACCTTGCGGCCTTCGGACGCGAATTTTTGCGAGAGTTTCCCGATGGTGGTGGTCTTGCCGGAGCCGTTGACGCCGACCACGAGGATGACGAACGGCTTCTTGCCGGCGTCGATCTCGAGCGGCTTCGCCACCGCCGCCAGCACCTTCTCGACCTCGGTCGCGACCACGTCCTTGACCTCGTCCGCCGAGATCGCCTTGTCGTAGCGTCCCGTGCCGACCGCATCCGCGATCCGCACCGCGACCGAGGTGCCCAGGTCGGCGCGCAGCAGCACGTCCTCGATGTCGTCGAGCATGGCGCGGTCGAGCTTGCGCTTGGTGACGAGGTCCGCGACCGCGGTCCCGAGCGAGGACGAGGTGCGTTTCAGCCCGTCGGAGAGGCGGCGCCACCAGCTCAGCTTGGGGGTCTCGGGGGTGGTATCGTTCATGGTGGCGGTGTGTTAGCCGTTCCGGCTCGCAAACGAAAGTCTTGACCGAAAGTCCTGCAATTGCTCGATGTTCCCGAATTGACCGCCGAGGAAATCTTAGGCCGCGTGCTCCATCGCGACGGATTGATGCTGGTCATCGACAAACCGGCCGGCCTGCCGGTGCATCGCGGACCCAAGGGCGGCGCGAACCTCGAAACCTCCTTCGACGCGCTCCGTTTCGGCCTGCCGCGGCCGCCGGTGCTGGCCCACCGGCTGGACAAGGACACCTCGGGTTGCCTCGTGCTCGGCCGCCATCGCAAGGCGACGGCCTCGCTTGGCCTGCTGTTCAAGCATGGCAAGATCGGCAAGACCTACTGGACCATCGTCGAGGGCGGCCCCACAGAGGACGAAGGCACCATCGACATGCCCCTCGGGCGACTGAACGCCGAACGCGGCTGGTGGCAGAAGCCCGATCCCGAGGGCCAGAAGGCCATCACCAACTGGAAGGTGATGGGCCGGGGCGACGGCCTGACCTGGCTCGCCATGGAACCGGTGACCGGGCGGACCCATCAATTGCGGGTGCATTCGTCCGCGACCGGCTGGCCGATCTTCGGCGATAACATCTACGGCAACGGTCCGCGCTTCGGCGAGCCGAAGTTGCACCTGCATTCCCGCGAGATCGTGGTACCGATCTCCCGCAACAAGGAGCCGGTCCGCGTGGTGGCGCCTGCCCCGCCCCACATGCACGAGCGGCTTCGCGCCTGCGGGTGGAACGGGGAGTAGTGGCGCTGTCGTTTACCTCTCCCGCTTGCGGGAGAGGTCGTCGCGCGAAGCGCGGCGGGTGAGGGCTCTCTCCTCTTGGGGGTTTCTCGTTAGAGGAAGCACCCTCTCCCCGACCCTCCCCCGCAAGCGGGGGAGGGAGCGCAGTACCTGCGCGGCGAAATCGAGATGCAGCTCCAAGCCACCAGCTTCCCCTATAGTTTACGAAACGTTCAGTGCTCGTCGCTAATGATAGCGGTTGCTTAGAACAAGCTTCCGTCAATCTGCTCAGGACGAGCTGCGCGTCATGTCCACGGCCGAATTATCGATCATCGACGAGGTCGAGTCCGCGCTTCGGACAGGCTCCGCGGAAAAGGGCCTGGCAACCGCCCGCCGTGTCACCGACCTGTTCCTGTCATCCGCCGGCAGTTTCGATGACGAGCAGATCGCACTGTTCGACGACGTGCTCGATCGCCTGATCGGCACCATCGAGCTCCGCGCCATCGCCGACATGGGCGCGCGCGTAGCGCTCGCCGAGATCAGCGCGCAGCTCGCGCCGATCGCGCAGGCGCCGCCATCGGTCATTCGCCGGCTCGCCAACAATGACGAAATCCGCATCGCTGGTCCCGTGCTGCAGGAATCCGCGCGCCTCGACGACGGCGCGCTGGTCCAGATCGCCTCCAGCAAGGGCGAGCCGCATCTGCTCGCGGTCGCCGGGCGCTGGTGGCTGAAAGAGATCGTCACCGATGCATTGCTGGCTCGGCGCTATCCCAGCGTCAGCCGCCGGCTCGCCGCCAATCCCGGCGCGCGCGTGTCCGGAAACGGATTTGCCGTCATCGTCGGACAGGCGGAGGCCGATCCCGAGCTCGCGGTCAGCGTCGGCGTCCGCGTCGATTTGCCGTCGGACCTGCGCCGTCACTTGCTGCGCTCGGCGAGCGAGGCCGTGCGGACCCGGCTGTTGTCGCGCGCTCCGCCGCATCTGTTCGAGGAGATCCAGAGCGCGATCGCCGCCGTCACCGTCGGTGTCGAGCGCGAGATGTCGGGGGTCCGCGATTTCGAAGGCGCCAAGCGCGCTGTCGCAGGCCTGAAGGCGACCGGCCAGCTCAGCGAAGCGACGCTGCTCGGCTTCGCAACGCAGCGGCGTTATGAAGAAGCGGTGGCCGCATTGGCCGCATTGTCGGGATCGACCGTCGAAGTGATTCGCCCGTTGATGCAAAGCCTGCGCGAGGACGGCCTGCTGGTGCCGTGCAAGGCGGCGCAACTCAGCTGGGAAACCACCGCCGCCGTGCTTCAGAGCCGCTTTGCGACCGGCACAATGAAGCCGGCCGATATCGCAAGGGCTCAAAGCCATTACGCGCGCATGACCCCGGAGAATGCGCGGCGGACGCTGCGGTTCTGGCAGGTGCGGGCGTCTTAAAGGCTGTTTGGGGCGCGCTGCTTCTCCACCTTCGGTGTCGTCCCGGCGAAGGCCGGGACCCATAACCACAGGGAGAAGTTTGGCCGACGACGGCCCGTTACTCTGCTTGGTTGGGACAAGCACCGCGCATCACCGATAGATCACGCGGTATGGGTCCCGGCCTTCGCCGGGACGACACTGGAGATGCAGCGCGTCGCGCCTCATTGCAATCGATTATGTCGTCAGCCGCGCGCCATCACGACCGGCGATCCGCAGCGGCACGACGCTGCCGATACGCTCACTTGCGATCGCCACCGGCAGATAATGCTCCGTCCGTCCCTGACCGTCGCTCTCGATCAGCACCTCACGCGTGGCGCCCATCTCGGCTTGCAGCCGCTGCAGAAGCGCGGCCTCACCGACCGAGCGCAGCCGCTTCGCCCGCTGCTTGATTGCAACGCCCGCGACCTGCGGCATCCGCGCGGCCGGCGTGCCGGGACGCGGCGAATAGGGGAAGACGTGGAGGAACGTCAGGCCGCATTGCTCGACCAGATCGAGCGAGCGCGAGAACATCTCCTCTGTCTCGGTCGGAAAGCCCGCGATGATGTCGGCCCCCAGCGCGATATCCGGGCGCAGCCGGCGGACCTGATCGCAGAACGCGATGGCGTCGCCGCGCGTATGCCGCCGCTTCATGCGCTTCAAGATCATGTCGTCGCCGGACTGCAGCGACAGGTGCAGATGCGGCATCAGCCGCGAATCCTCAGCAATGGCATCCAACAGATCGCTGTCCGCCTCGATCGAATCGATCGAGGAGATGCGCAGGCGCCTCAGCTCCGGCACATGCCGCAAGATCTGCTTCGTCAGCAGGCCGAGTTTCGGCGCGCCCGGCAAGTCGGTGCCGTAACTGGTGAGGTCGACGCCGGTCAGCACGATCTCGGCATGGCCGCGCTCGGCCAATGCCCGCACCTGATCGACCACCGCGCCCATCGGCACCGAGCGCGAATTGCCGCGCCCGAACGGAATGATGCAGAAAGTGCAGCGATGGTCGCAGCCGTTCTGCACCTGCACGAACACGCGTGGCAGGCCGCTCGCAAAGCCGTCGATGAGATGCGGCGCCATCTCCTTCACCGCCATGATGTCGCTGACGGCGGTTTTTTCGCTCGCACCGAGATCGAACGCCGCACGCGCCTCGCGCCATGCGGACGACCGCATCTTGTCGTCATTGCCGACGACGCGATCGACCTCGGCCATCTCGGCGAACATGCCGCTTTGCGTCTGCGCCGCGCAACCGGTGACGACGATGCGCGCACCCGGCCGCTCGCGCTTCAATTTGCGGATTGACTGGCGCGCCTGCGCCACCGCTTCGTTGGTGACGGCGCAGCTATTGATGACGATGGTATCTGAAAGGCCCGCGCCTTCCGCCTCGCGGCGGATCACCTCGGCCTCGAACGTGTTGAGGCGACAGCCGAAGGTGACGATATCGACGCCCATCAGCCGACCGGCGCGAACAGCGCCGGATCGAAACGGCCCTCATATTCAAAGGTCGCCGTGCCCGTCATCAGCACGTGATCGTCGCGCTCGCGCCATTCGATCCCGAGCTTGCCGCCGGGCAGCGTGATCTCGACATTGCGCCCGGCGCGTTTCAGCCGCGCCGCCGCGACCGCCGTGGCACATGCGGCCGAGCCGCAGGCCCTGGTCAGGCCGGCGCCGCGTTCCCAGGTGCGGATCGTGATGTGCTGGGGATCGACGATATGGGCGAGCGTGATGTTGGCGCGCTCGGGGAAGATCGGGTGGTTTTCCAGCAGCGGACCAAAACGCTCGAGGTCGTAGGCATTGACGTCATCGACCCAGAAGATCGCATGCGGATTGCCCATGCTGACCACCGAGGGCGAATGCAGGATCGGATTGTCGATCGGACCGATCTGCAATTCGATGTAGCGGGTGTCGCGGAATTCCTGGTCGAGCGGAATGTCCTGCCAGCCGAACTTTGGCGCGCCCATGTCCACCGTATAAAGATCCGGCGCCGGACCCTGCCAGGCATTGAGCAGGCCCGCGGCCGTCTCGAACGTTGCATTGGTCTGGCCGGTCTTCTCGAAGACGCGGCGCACCACGCAGCGCATGCCGTTGCCGCAGGCGCCGGCCTCGGAGCCGTCACAGTTGTAGATGCTGATGAAGGCCTCGGTGCCGGCGAAGCGCGGCTTCTGCAGCACCATGAGCTGGTCGTAGGGCACGCCGCCTCGGGCCGATGCCACTGCGCGGGCATCGTCCGGGGTGATCTTTGAGGTGGAATCGCGCATGTCGACAACGACGATCTCGTTGCCGATGCCGTTCATCTTGGCAAATGCGTGGTTGGCCAACGCGCTCATGAAAATTCCCGAATTTCGCCTGCCTTATATGGCGATCCTTGGCCCTCTTGGCCAGTGATTTGCCGACAAGAGCCAGGAGGCTGCCATGACGCATCTGTCATGGGACGAATTCGGCGCTCGCGTGTTAGAACGGCGAAATTCGCGCGATCCGGGACATGCGGCCGGGTTAAGGCCTCGGGGACGCAAGGCCTTGGCGGATAAGCTATTGGGGAGAATAAAAATGTTCAGGTTTCGTCGTCTCGCTTTGGCCGCGCTGATTCCGGCAGCGGCCTTGTCGTTTGGTCTGTCGGCCACGCTGGCCCAAACGCCGAGCCCGGCGCCGGCCGCATCAGCGAGCCCCTCGCCGGCCCCGTCGGCTTCGCCCTCCCCGGCCGCGAGCGCTGCACCCGCGGCCACGCCCTCGCCGGCGGCCAGCGCCTCCCCAAGCCCCTCAATGTCGCCTGCAACCTCCCCTGCAACCTCGCCTTCGCCCGCAGCCAGCGCCTCACCCAGCCCGGCCACTCCGCCCCCGGCTGCGGCCGCGACGCCGGCTCCCGTGCAGACGGCCGATCCCTTCGGCCAGGAGACCACGCTCGAGCCCAAGAAGGTCGTGATGGTCAAGGGCACTGCCAATTGGGACTCGGCCTTCGACACGCTGATCGACGCCTTCAAGGCGCTGAACACGCTGCTGGACAAGCAGGGCATCAAGCACGCCGGCAATTCGATGATCGTCTACACCTCGACCGACGATACCGGCTTCACCTTCCTAGCCGAGATCCCGGTCGAGCAGGACCCGAAGAACCTGCCCAAGGACATGAGCGTCGGCAAATCGCCGGAGGGCAAGGCGCTGAAATTCGTCCATCGCGGCTCCTACGACAACATGGACAACACCTATGAGG
The DNA here is from genome assembly GCF_000515415.1 of Bradyrhizobium sp. WSM1417. Classification (NCBI taxonomy): domain Bacteria; kingdom Pseudomonadati; phylum Pseudomonadota; class Alphaproteobacteria; order Hyphomicrobiales; family Nitrobacteraceae; genus Bradyrhizobium; species Bradyrhizobium sp. WSM1417. The sequence continues at coordinate 1,148,816 of NZ_KI911783.1, read as the reverse complement.
CGATCACCAATCACCTCGACGACAAGAAGCTGGAAGCCAAGGACACCTTCATCGAGGAGTACCTCACCGATCCCCTGAAGACGGCGGAGGACAAGCTCGTGATCAATGTATTCGTGCCGCTGAAGTGAGACCTATGAAAAAGCCTGCCATCCTTTTGACCTCCCTTGTCACGTCCTTTGCCGCCGCGCTGCCGGCAACGCCTGCGCTTGCCGACGATTTTCCGTCCGCGATTTCGGTGAGCGGCGAAGCCACGATCTCCGCCGCGCCTGATCTCGCGCAGATCGACGCCGGCGTCGCCAACGACGCCAAGTCGGCGAAGGAAGCCTCCGACGCCAACAACGCCGCGATGGGCAAGGTGCTGCTGGCGCTGAAGGGCGCAGGCATTGACGAGAAGGATTACCAGACCTCGCGGCTGTCGCTGCAGCCGCAATACGGCCAGAACAAATCCAGCGGTGCCTCACCCGTGGTCGGCTTCCGCGCCTCAAACCGCGTCACCGTGAAGATCCGCGACGTGACCAAGGTCGCCGCCATCATCGACACGCTGGTCGGCGCCGGCGCCAACGATATCGGCAACATCTCCTTCGAGGTGACGCAGGCCTCGAAACTGCTCGACGATGCCCGCGAGAAGGCGGTCGCAGACGCCCGCCGCAAAGCGGAGATCTACGCCAAGGCCACCGGCGTCACGCTCGGCGCGCCGCTCAGCGTGTCCGAAGGCGGCGCCCCGATGCCGCTGTTCAAGGGACGCATGGCCGCAGCGCCGATGGCCGCACCGCAGGCCGCGGTCGCGCCGGGCGAGGAAACGCTGGCGGTGACGGTGAATGTGAGCTGGGCGATCAAGCAGGGGCCGTAGGCCGTACAAGGCACACTGCCGGCCACATCAACGGTGTCGTCCCGGCGCAGGCCGGGACCCATAACCACAGGGAGTGGTTGTGACGCGACACAGGTAACTCCGAATCTTCGCCAAACTTCTCCCTGTGGCTATGGGTCCCGGATCTGCGCTCCGCTTGTCCGGGACGACAGCGGAGATAAATCGCACGGGCGAATCAGATCTCCACCACCTGCCCCGGCTTCATCGCGACAAACCGCTCCTGCGGAACCTTCGCGGCATCGAGCGCCTCGACCAGCGCCTTCGCCGGCGCATCGATTGCTTCATCGGTCAGCTGAAACGTGCCGTGGTGATGCCCGAGTGCGGCTTGCGCGCCGCAATCCGCGAGCGCCTTCACCGCGTCTTCCGGATTCATGTGCTGGTCGCGCATGAACCAGCGCGGCTCGTAGGCGCCGATCGGGAGGATCGCCAAGCGCAACGGGCCGTGTTTGTCCGCGACGCGGCGGAAATGCCCGCCATCGCCATAGCCGGAATCGCAGACGACGTAGATTTTCCCCGCCGGCGTCTCCAGCACGAAGCTCGCCCACAGCGCCTTGTTGCGATCGAACATGCCGCGCGCCGACCAATGCCGGGTCGGCACCAGCGTCACGGCGATACCGCCGCCGAGCTCGATGCGATCGTGCCAGTCGAACGCTTCCACCTTGATCGTCCCATCGGTGCTGCGCATCGTGACGTCATTGCCGAGCGGGGTCACCACACGCGGGGCAAAATTCTTGGCGAGCCGCGACAGCGTCGCCATGTCGAGATGATCGTAATGGCCGTGCGAGACCAGCACGACATCGATCTTCGGCAGCTTCTCGAACGCAATGCCGGGATCGTTGTGCCGCTTCGGCCCGGCAAAGCTGACGGGCGAGACCCGCGTCGACCAGACGGGATCGACGAGAATATTGAGGCCGCCGGTCTGGATCAGCCAGCTGGCGTGGCCGACGAAAGAGAGCCGCACCTTGTCGCCGTCGACGCGGTCCGGCGGGGTGTCGGCATGGGGGCTCGGCGCCCAATCCGGCCAGCTCGCGCGCTGCCGCTTGCCGCCGAATTGCCAGCGCAGGACCTCACGAAGCGATTTCGGCGGCACGCCGTCCGGATCGAAGAAGTTCAGGCCGTCGAAATGGTCGGAGACCGGGCCGTCATAGGTTTTCATGCGGGACATCCAAAGGGAGGGCACGCCGACCAACGCGCCGGCCCCGGCGAGCAGTCCGAAAAAGCGGCGGCGGGTGATCGGCACGGATCTGGCTTCAGGGATGGTCGGAGCGGTAAGACATCACCGCTATATGGGCGGGGCCGCCGAAAAAGGAACCCAGTGCCGAAAATGTCCTATTTTCAAGACCTTGCCCTGCCAACGGCGTCCCGGCACCCTAACTTTCCTTGACTTTCGGGCGGCAGCGGCGTTTAACCCGGCCACTTTCTCGAAAAGGCTTTCTTTTCGACCCGCCCACTGGCCCCAGAGGCCAGAGGCCCACGCCCGACAGCGCTATGCGCCCTCGGGCGTAAAGGTGTTTGGAAGATCGCTTCGCGAAGGAAGTGGTCATCCCCCGCGAAGGCGGGGGATCCAGTATTCCAGAGGCAGCTCGGCTTGAGCCGACGCGCCGCGGCGTACTGGATGCCCGGTCAAGCCGGGGCATGACGACGGTGAATACGGCAACCCTGCGTAGGCAGGACAAGGGACAACGGCATTGTTCGACAATCTGTCGGAACGGCTTGGCGGCATTCTCGATCGTCTGACGGGGCGCGGTGCGCTGACCGAAAAGGACGTCGACGCCGCCATGCGCGAGGTGCGCCGCGCACTGCTGGAAGCCGACGTCGCGTTAGAGGTGGTGCGCAGCTTCACCGAGCGGGTCCGCGAGCAGGCGATCGGCGCCACCGTCGTCAAGTCGGTGACGCCAGGCCAGATGGTGGTCAAGATCGTCCACGACGAGTTGATCAACACGCTCGGCGCCGAAAGCCAGACCATCGACATCAATTCCGTGCCGCCGGTGCCGATCATGATGGTCGGCCTGCAAGGCTCCGGCAAGACCACCACGACCGCAAAGCTCGCCCGTCGCATGGTCCAGCGCGACAAGCGCAAGGTGCTGATGGCCTCGCTCGACATCTACCGTCCCGCGGCGATGGAGCAGCTGGCCGTCCTGGGCCGCGATCTCGACATTCCGACGCTGCCGATCGTCGCCGGCCAGCAGCCGGCGCAGATCGCGAAGCGCGCGCTCGAGGCCGGCAAGCTCGGCGGCTACGACGTCGTGCTGCTCGACACCGCCGGCCGCACCACGCTCGACGAAGAGATGATGGCGGAAGCGGCAGCCATCAAAGCCGCCGCCAATCCGCATGAAGTGCTGCTGGTGGCGGACAGCCTCACCGGCCAGGACGCCGTCAACCTCGCCCGCGCCTTCGACGAGCGCGTCGGCCTCACCGGCATCGTGCTGACACGAGTCGACGGCGACGGCCGCGGCGGCGCCGCGCTGTCGATGCGCGCGGTCACCGGCAAGCCGATCAAGCTGCTCGGCACCGGTGAAAAGACCGACGCGCTGGAGGATTTCCATCCCGACCGTATCGCCGGCCGCATCCTCGGCATGGGCGACGTGGTGTCGCTGGTCGAACGCGCCGCCGCCAACATCGATGCCGAAAAGGCCGCGCGCACCGCCGAGCGGATGCGCAAGGGTCAGTTCGACCTCAACGACATGCGCGAGCAGCTGTCGCAGATGGCCAATATGGGCGGCATCAGCGGCCTAATGGGCATGATGCCCGGCATCGCCAAGATGAAGAACCAGATCGCGGCCGCCGGCATCGACGACAAGATCTTGAAGCGCCAGGTCGCGGTAATCGATTCCATGACGCGCGACGAGCGCCGTCATCCCGATTTGCTCAAGGCCAGCCGCAAGAAGCGCATCGCGGCGGGTTCCGGCCAGAGCGTCGAGCAGGTCAACAAGTTGCTGAAGATGCACCGGAACATGGCCGACATGATGAAGGCCATGGGCTCCGGCAAGCGCGGTCCGCTCGCCGGCATCGCGCAGGCGATGGGTTTTGGCGGCGGCATGAAGCCGCCTTCGCCGGAAGAGATGAAGGCGCTGCAGGAAAAGATGCAGGGTGGCGGCGGACAAGGTCTGCCCAGCCTGCCGAAGGATTTACCGCCCGGGCTGCGCCAGGGTCTGCCGAACGTTCCGGGCCTGACCGGGCTGAGCGGCAAGCCGATGCTGCCGGGCCTCGGCGGTTTCCCCGGCAAGAAGAAATGAGGAATTCGTCGCGGGAGATCGCAACGGTCTCGCGCAACGCGGAATACCAATCAACCGAACAAAACGTACTTTGAAGGAGAACTTAGATGTCCGTCGTTATCCGTCTCGCCCGCGCCGGCACCAAGAAGCGCCCCGTCTATCACGTCGTCGTCGCCGATTCGCGCTTTCCCCGCGATGGCCGCTTCATCGAGCGTCTCGGCTATTTCAATCCGCTGCTGCCGAAGGACAACGAGACCCGTCTGAAGCTCGACATGGACAAGGTGAAGGCCTGGCTTGCCAAGGGCGCGCAGCCGTCGGACCGCGTGTCGCGCTTCCTCGACGCCGCCGGCGTCAAGAAGCGCGAAGTGCGCAACAATCCGGAGAAGGCCGTGCCGCGCAAGGAGCGCAAGGCGCAGGCCGAAGCCGCCGCGAAGGGTTAAGGCCAGATCATGCCGGCGCTGGTCTGCGTCGCGCGGATCGGCGCCGCGCATGGTGTGCGCGGCGCGGTCAAACTGTGGACCTTCACGGAAGATCCATTTGCCGTGCGGAGCTACGGTCTGCTCTCGTCCAAGGACGGCAAGCGCCAATTCGAGGTTGCAACGGCGCGCCCGGCCAAGGATCATCTGGTTGCGACGTTCAAGGGCGTCACGACCCGCGATGAGGCCGAGCGCCTCAACGGCATCGAGCTCTACGTCGCGCGCGAAAAGCTGCCCGCGACGGACGAGGGCGAATATTACCACACCGATCTGATCGGGCTCGCCGCCGTCACCACGGCCGGCGATGCGCTCGGCCGCGTGCTCGCGATCCACAATTTCGGCGCCGGTGACATCATCGAGATTGCTCCGCCGACAGGCACGACGATGCTGCTGCCGTTTACGGACGCGGTGGTGCCGGAGGTCGATCTCACGGGCGGCCGCGTCGTGATCGCGCTGCCGGAGGAGATCGCGGGCGATGACGGCGATGACACCGAGGAGGATTCCTCCCCGAGTCGTGCCGGCCTAGTGCGCAACTTGCGCACGGGGGGCCGGGACCCATAACAACAGGCCAGAATTTTTGGCTAAGCTGATCGCTCCAGCCGTCGCAAAACGAAGTGCGGTGGTTATGGGTCCCGGATCTGCGCTCCGCTTGTCCGGGACGACAATAATTGAGATCCAATGACCACCTCCTCACCCTGGCGCGCGACGGTGCTGACGCTGTTTCCGGAGATGTTTCCGGGGCCGCTGGGCGTGAGCCTGGCCGGTCGGGCGCTGGCGGGCGGGCTCTGGGAGCTGGAGGCGCGGGACATTCGCGCCTCGGCCACCGACCGCCATCGCAGCGTCGACGACACCCCGGCCGGCGGCGGGCCGGGCATGGTGCTTCGGGCCGATGTTCTGGCGGCCGCGATTGATGCCGCCGGGATCGGACCGGACCGGCCGAAATTGCTGATGAGCCCGAGGGGTCGGCCATTGACCCAGGCCAGGGTCACGGACCTGGCCAAGGGTCCGGGTCCCCTGATCGTCTGCGGGCGGTTCGAGGGGGTGGACCAACGCGTGATCGACGGGCGGGGCCTGGAAGAGGTCTCGATCGGGGATTACGTGCTCTCCGGGGGCGAAATCGCGGCCCTGGCTCTGATCGACGCCTGTGTTCGGCTGCTGCCGGGCGTGATGGGCAAGGAAGCCTCGGGAACGGAGGAAAGCTTTTCGGACGGTCTGCTCGAATACCCCCAATACACCCGGCCGCAGCTGTTCGAGGGAACCCCGATTCCGGAGATCCTGACCTCCGGCGACCATGCCAAAGTCGCCAGCTGGCGGCGGGCGGAATCCGAGGCCCTGACGGCGGCCCGGCGACCGGATTTGTGGGCTCAAATCCCGAGCAAAGCCCCGAATCGGCCCGGACGCCAAAAAACGCCAAAAAACAAGACAGACGGGTGACAAACGCTCCGGCTTGCCTTATAGCAGCGGCCACATCCGCAATGGCTGGATAAACGAATTTCGCGCAGCCCCCGTTTTCCAAGGCTGGGCGCGCCGATGGAGATTTACCCATGAACCTGATCCAACAGCTCGAAAAAGAGCAATTTGACAAGCTCTCCGCCAACAAGGAGATTCCGGAATTCGGCCCCGGCGACACCGTGATCGTCAACGTGAAGGTCGTCGAAGGCGACCGCACCCGCGTGCAGGCCTATGAAGGCGTTTGCATCGGCCGTTCCGGCGGCGGTCTCAACGAGAGCTTCACGGTACGCAAGATTTCGTACGGCGAAGGCGTGGAGCGCGTGTTCCCGGTGATGTCGCCGATGATCGACTCGATCAAGGTGGTGCGTCGCGGCAAGGTGCGTCGCGCCAAGCTCTATTACCTCCGCAACCTTCGCGGCAAGTCGGCCCGCATCGTCGAGAAAAAGCAGGACCGCCCGGCTGCTGCCGTCAACGAGTAAGCTCCGCTTACAGGCGAGTTTTAGAGAGCGCGGGGCCAAACCCCGCGCTTTTTTGTTGCGTCAGCCGTGCGCGTCAAAGCCCTCGCGATTCCGGTTCGGCCTGCTATATATTCTTGGAATGTTTCCAGATTTGACCAGCCTTTCGCCCGTCAAGCGCGTCGTGATCGACGATCGCTCGCGGCTGCCCGGCCGGTTCTTCGGACGCTTCGCGACCTCGGCAACGTCAGAGCTTACGCGCGCAGCCTAAAAGCTGCGCTGACGATTTTGTTGCCCCGCGCGCCAGCCGCGCAACCCGCTCTACACAACATTCCTGGAGCTGACGCTCATGTCCAAGCCGACCACATTGTACGACAAGATCTGGAACGACCATCTGGTGCACGAAGCCGAGGACGGCACCTGCCTGCTCTATATCGATCGCCATCTGGTGCACGAGGTCACTTCACCGCAGGCGTTCGAAGGCCTGCGCGCCACCGGCCGCAAGGTCCACGCGCCGGAGAAGACACTGGCCGTCGTCGATCACAACGTGCCGACCACCGACCGCACCAAGCCGAACCCCGACCCTGAAAGCATCGAGCAGATCAAGGCACTGGCCGACAACGCCAAGGAATTCGGTATCGAATATTACGACGAGTTCGACAAGCGTCAGGGCGTCGTCCACGTCATCGGTCCCGAGCAGGGCTTCACGCTGCCCGGCACCACCATCGTCTGCGGTGACAGCCACACCTCGACGCATGGTGCGTTCGGCGCGCTCGCGCACGGCATCGGCACGTCGGAAGTCGAGCATGTGCTGGCGACGCAGACGCTGATCCAGAAGAAGGCGAAGAACATGCGCGTCACCGTCGACGGCAAATTGCCTGATGGCGTGACGGGCAAGGACATCATCCTCGCGATCATCGGCGAGATCGGCACCGCGGGCGGCACCGGCTACGTGCTCGAATACGCCGGCGACGCGATTCGCGCGCTCAGCATGGAAGGCCGCATGACGGTCTGCAACATGTCGATCGAAGGCGGCGCGCGCGCCGGACTGGTCGCGCCGGACCAGAAGGCGTTCGACTTCCTGCGCGGCCGCCCGAAGGCGCCGAAGGGCGCGGATTGGGACGCCGCGATGCGTTACTGGGAGCGCTTGCGCTCCGACGAGGGTGCGCATTTCGACCACGAGCTGCGGCTCGATGCGGCAAAGCTGCCGCCGATCGTGACCTGGGGCACTTCGCCTGAGGACGTTATCTCGGTCACCGGCAGCGTGCCCGATCCCGACAAGATCGCGGACGAGGCCAAGCGCCTGTCGAAGCACCGCGCGCTGAAATATATGGGCCTGACCGCGGGGACGAAGATCACCGATATCAAGCTCGACCGCATCTTCATTGGCTCCTGCACCAACGGCCGGATCGAGGATTTGCGCGCCGCCGCCAAGATCGCGGAAGGCAAGCAGGTCGCGGGCGGCGTCAACGCCATGGTCGTGCCGGGCTCCGGCCTCGTGAAGGAGCAGGCCGAGGCTGAAGGTCTGGACAAGATCTTCATCAAGGCCGGCTTCGAATGGCGCGAGCCCGGTTGCTCGATGTGCCTTGCGATGAACCCCGACAAGCTGGCTCCGGAAGAGCGCTGCGCCTCGACCTCGAACCGCAATTTCGAGGGCCGCCAGGGTTTTAAGGGCCGCACCCATCTGGTGTCGCCGGCGATGGCCGCAGCCGCGGCGATCGCGGGTCACTTCGTCGACATCAGGGAGTGGCGGTAAGCCGCTCCCCTCAATTTGAGCGATTGCGGCAAACCGCCGTTAATCGGCAGCGCCGACACTGCGTCCTCGCGACATTTCGCGAGGACACGAGCTCATGGCCGGCAAGCCTGAATATGTCGATCTGATCAGCGCGGCGACGCCCCAGCATCGGCGGCGCGCGGCACCGCTGCGCATGATCGCCAAGCCCGAGGTCGAGGAGACCTCGAAGCTCAGCCGCTGGCCGCCGGCGATGTTCAAGCAATGGAAGTTGGAGAACCTCACGCGCTGGACGTCGGCGACGTGGAAACTGAAGGATTGGCTTTAAGCCACCGGATGAACAAAGGGCGCCGTCGAGGCGCCCTTTTCATTTCGATCGTGCTTACCAATAGCGGTACGGATGGTGCCAGCGATGCCAGCGGCAGACGCGGCGCGGGCCGTAATAGGTCCAGATGACCCGGCAGCGGCGCGGATGGTGGTAATAGGGATAGTAGCCGCCGTAATAGCGCCGATGGAAATGGCGATAGCCGTAATGCGGGCGATAGATGCCGTAGCGATGGAATCCGCCTCCGCCATAGTGGCGAATTCCGCCGTAGCGATAGCCACCGCCATGAAAGGCGGGCGCGGCGCGGAAGCCACCCGCGTGGAAGCCACCGCCGCGGAAGCCACCGATATGTCCTCCGCCACCGTGGAAGCCGCCTCCACCGTGGAAGCCGCCGCCGCCATGGAAGCCGCCGCCACCATGCCCACCGCCGCCACCGCCGCCGTGGCGAACCGGGATCACATCGTCACTTGCAGCCTTCGCCGCAGGCAACGCCGTCGGATTGATCGGAGTCATTGCTTCAGCAGGACGCGTGGTTCCGGCCGACAGCATCAGCGTCGCGGCGGCCGCAATCCCGAGCAAGCGCATCGGGCTTGCCCTGAGACCCAATATTCTCAGCATGGACTTCTCCCTGAATCTGGACAGCGGAGTTGCGACGCTCGCTCCCGGCTCGCGTCATCCCTGTTCATTGGCGGTCGCTCCCAAGATTAAATTAGGGACAGCGACGTGAATGCCTCATGAATGAACGACGGGCCCGGCGTCGCGCCGCGACGTCGTCACCACGGCCCGAAGCCGAGCACGAACGGTGCCGGCACGCCGTAGGGATAAGGACGGTAGTAGACCGGCCGCGCGTAGTAATGTGGATCGGGACGCGGGGCGTATCGCACGACGTCGGACCGCACATGTCGGCGCCCGTCGAACACCGCGCGCCCGGCCGACGCATCGGGCAGCTTCGTCACCCTGTGCGCAGCGGACGCGTGAGGCAGGCCTGCGGCAAGCCCGACGGCAACCGCCAATGCGAACCATCTCGTCATGACGACCTCCGCCTCAGGCGCGCGACGGCATCGCGCTCGTATCAGCCCCGGCGCCAGTAGCAGCTCATATGCGGCACGATCACCGTGCCGCTGGGGCGATATTCCTGCACATAGTTAGCGTTGCACTCGCGGACCGCATCGGGACCGGGATTGTAGCGGGGATAGACGCCATCCGGACTGTAATAGGGGGTGACGCGCAGGCGCGCCGGGGCCCGCTTGCGCGGCGGCGGAAGATCGTCTCGCGAGGCCGCCTGGGCCAGCCTGATCCCGGGAGCGGCGGTCTGGGCCTCCGCGCCAACGCAAAACTGCGAAAACAACCCCATGCACAGTAGCGTCAGCGCTGTTTTCGCTCGCATTTTTCCGCCCATTTGAACGTCCATTTCGAGGCCCTACGCTCCCCGTTTTGACGGCGCCCGTCAACCTCGCCGCGCTTATAAAGCCGGATGCATCGCCGCGAAACCCACGCTATGAGAAGCCCATGTGGACGGAATTGAAAGCGCCCTCGCTGGCCGAGATGGAAGCGATGGCGCATGAAGTGTTCGAACGCCTGCCGGCGGAGTTTCGAAGGCTGTGCGAAGGCGTGATCATCCGCGTCGACGACTTCCCCACCGAGGAGGTCCTGGACGAGATGGCATGCGAGAGCGAGTTCGACCTGCTCGGCCTGTTCCAGGGCGTCGGCCTGCCGCAGCAGAGTTTTGGCGACGTGGCGCGGCTCCCCAACATGGTCTGGCTCTACCGCCGGCCGATCTTGGACTATTGGGCCGAGCAAGACGAAAGCCTCGGCCATATCGTCCGCCACGTCCTGATCCACGAGATCGGCCATCATTTCGGCCTGTCGGACGACGATATGGCCGCGATCGAGGCCCAAGAGCCGGGTTGAGCAGAGAGCCCGGTTAGGCAGACGAGATCTGCCGAATTCGGCCTAGGATTTCCGCCCCGATCGCGATAAATACCGGTTCCCTAGACCATCCCGGGAAAGCGCAACCATGGACAAGTTCACCACGCTGGAAGGCGTCGCGGCGCCGCTGAAGATCATCAATGTCGACACCGACATGATCATTCCGAAGCAGTACCTCAAGACCATCAAGCGCACCGGCCTTGGCAAGGGGCTCTTCTCCGAGCAGCGCTACAAAGACGACGGCAGCGAGAATCCGGATTTCGTCCTCAACCAACCCGCCTATCGCAATGCGAAGGTACTGGTCGCCGGCGACAATTTCGGCTGCGGCTCGAGCCGCGAGCATGCGCCCTGGGCGCTGCTCGACTTCGGCATCCGCTGCGTGATCTCGACCTCGTTCGGCGACATCTTCTACAACAACTGCTTCAAGAACGGCATTCTGCCGATCCGCGTGGCCCAGGAAGACCTCGACAAGCTGTTCGACGACGCCGAGCGCGGTGCCAACGCGACGCTGACGATCGACCTGCCGAACCAGGAGATCCGCGGCCCCGACGGCGGCAAGGTCAAGTTCGAGATCGACCCGTTCCGCAAGCACTGCCTGATCAACGGCCTCGACGACATCGGCCTGACGATGGAGAAGAAGGCCTCGATCGACACCTATGAGGAGAAGCTCAAGCGCGAACGCGCCTGGGCCTGATTGCAAGTCTTCGTTCGAGCCCCGGTGCTGACAGCGCCGGGGCTTTTTCTTTGTCAGCGTTGTCCTCTATAGCTTGCGCCCATGCTGCCCGACATCGTCACCTTCTGGCACGGCCCGATGGACGCCCTGCGCCAGACCTGTCTGCGCTCGCAGCTGGCTGCCGGCCACAAGGTCACGGTCTACAGTTTTGACACCATTCCCGGCCTGCCCTCAGGCGTCGGCAATGCGGACGCCGAGGCGATCCTGCCGCATGCGTTCTCCGAACGATTGCGGCCACCGCAGCCGGACGGCAGCTGGCGCGACTGGACCACGCTTCAGTTCAGCGACTTCTTCCGCATGAAGCTGATGGCGAAGGGCCTCGGCCTCTGGCTCGATGCCGACGTGCTGTTGCTCAGGCCGGTCGAGATCGATCCCGCAAAGCCCTACTTCGCGTGGGAGCGGCCGCGCCAGCTCGGCAACTCCGTGATCTACCTTCCGCCCGAACACGGCATCGTTGCCGCCTTCGAAGAGCTGATGGAGCAGGAGGAGCTGACGCCGGACTGGCTGTCGCTGCGCCATCGCGTCACGTTCGCGATGCGCCGCCTGCGCGGCGGCTCGAACCGTCTCTCCGACATTCGCGTCGCGATCTTCGGGCCGGCGGCACTCACCGCGCTCGCGCGCCGCACCGGCGAGCTGCACTGCGCCTTGCCGAAGCAGTCGTTCTACGCCGTGCATGCCGAGCCAAAACTGTTCTTCGATCCCTCGAGCTATCTCGGCCTCGTCACCGACCGCGACATCATCGGCCTGCACATCTCACCCAAGGGCCGCGGCGGCGAAAAACCGATCCCGGGCAGCCTATATGCGTGGGCGGCGGAGCGGTTCGCGTAGCTGCCGCGCAAGAGGTGCGCTCCCTCTCCCGCTTGCGGGAGAGGGTTGGGGAGAGGGTGTCTCCACAACGGGACAATCCCCTAGAGCAGAGAACCCTCACCCGGCGCGCGGGACGATGCTTCGCATCGCCCGGACGCGCCGACCTCTCCCGCAAGCGGGAGAGGTGCACCGGAGGCCGCGGTCCCGTCATCGCTATTTGATCCAGCGCAACGCGCACCTGCACCATTGTGCCTAATCTCGCTCCAATTCCGCCGTTCGAATGGAGCTTCGCATGAGCACCGCAACCAGGCCTTATCCCATTGTCCAGGACCTCATCGAATCCTTTGCAAGCTGGCTGAAGCATCGCCGCGAGCTGAACGAGATCCGGCAGCTCGACCGCTCCGATTTCGATCGGATCGCGCAAGATCTGCGGATCGCGCCTGACGATTTGGAGGAGCTGGTCCGTCACGGCAAGCACTCCGCCGACGAGCTGCCGAAGATGCTGGAGCAGCTCGGCGTCAGCGCCGAAGGGCTCGGTCGCGCGCATCCGCTGCTGCTGCGCGACATGGAGCGGGTGTGCGCACTTTGCAGCCACAAGGGCCAGTGCGATCGCGAGCTGGCCGACGGCACCGCCGCGGAAAACTATCACGGATTCTGCGCCAATGCCTCGACACTGGAGTCGCTCGATCGCGCGGACGTCGCGCCACGGTGACGCGCGCGCTTACACGATCCAGTCTGGCGCGTGAGGCAGCTCGTCGCTCTCAGCCGTGTCGTGATTGATCCAGATTTCGGCATTCTCGGAGCGAAGCAGCTCGACCACTTTGGCCATGGACGCGACCGTTGCCTGCGGATCGGCATTGAAGGACGGCACGCGCATGTGCCGGAGGTTCTCGCGATTGTGCGCGACGTCGCCGCTCAGCAGCACGGCGCCGCGCCGCGGTAGCCTCACCATCAGTGAGCAATGCCCGAGGGTATGGCCCGGCGTGAAGATCATGCGCACCGCGCCGTCGCCAAATATATCGTGGTCACCATCGACGATTTCGTAAGGCCGCTGCTTCAAGGATTTGTAGTGCGGTAGCGAATAGCCGAATTCTTCAGGGTCTGGTCCGAACATGGCCTCGAATTCAGCCCGCTGGGCGATCCATCTTGCATTCTCGAACAGATCGACATTTCCGATGTGATCGAAATGCGCGTGCGAAAGCAGGATCGTGCTGATGTCGCGGGGCCGCACCCCGATTTCGTCCAATTGGTCCGCGATGGGACGACGCACGATGCCGCGTATGCCGTGGGCGATGATGCGTCCCTCCGGATGCTTCGATAGCTCATCCTCGATTCCCGTATCCCAGATCAGCCATTCGCCACGATGACTGACGAGGTAGGCATTGCAGCTCAGCGTCATGGGGACGCCGACATTGATGCCGGGAGAGTAGATCGAGCCGTCCATGACCTCTGCAATGCCGCCGTCGAGGATGTAGAGTCTGTCAACCGTCGCCATTGAGGAACTCATCAAGCCGCCGATTCAATCCGCCGCTTCGCCTCGCGTATGTCGCGCCCAGGCGGCATGCCGAACAGCCGGGAATATTCTCGCGTGAACTGCGTGATGCTTTCGTAGCCGACCTGATGAGCCGCGGTCGCGATCTGCGCACCATCGGCCAGCATCGCGCGGCGGGCTTCGATCAGGCGAAGTTGTTTCTGAAACTGTAGCGGGGTCAGCGAAGTGACGCTCCGGAAGTGCGCGTGAAATGCCGACGGACTCATCGCCGCGGCTTTGGCCAACCGATCGACGCGCAACGGCTTGGCATAGCCGGCACGAATGAGTGCAACCGCGCGGCCGATCCGCTGTGCATGGCTATCGGCAATTCCGAGCGCCCTGATGGCCCCGCCGTGGCGGCCGGCCAGCAGCCAATAATGCAGCTCTCGCATCAGCTGGCCGCGCAAGATCGGCAAGGCTGAGGGGCGGTCGATCAGGCGCAACAGCCGGAGCGCTGCGTCCGCGAGCTCCTGCTCTGTCGGCTCGACCCGTAGCGGGCGGGACGGAATGAACGGGAGCGAACCCATCTCGACCACCAATCCCTCGATGATTGTGGGGTCGAGCTCGACGACGAGCGAAAGATAGGGTGCGGCCACTGTGGCGCGCGTGATCTGGCTGACCGTCGGCACATCGCTCGCAATCAACAAGGAATCGCCTGCACCGAAGTCGAAGGACGTCCGGCCGGTCGCCACACGTTTGGCGCCTTGCAAGACGATTGCGACCAGAGGCCTGGAGATCGCGTACAGGAGCGCACTCGGCGCCGTCTCGCGGATGATCGAGACGCCGGCGAAGGGCGTGGAGGCGATGCCCTTGTCGTCGGCGTGAGCCGCGGAATAACGACTGGCGATCTGGAGCAGCGTTTCGGTCACGCGCCAATTTTAGGCCGAGCCCGGCGCGCAGGCAATCGGCACCGGCCGTTCAGGCAGAAAATCAGGAGTTTTAGGCAAGACCGCCGTCGCCGCATCCCGGAGTGTTGGGCAAGACACTCCGAGGATCCGGCAACACCGGACGACTGGTCGCGAGCAAACGGAGATCACCGCAACGCTTCGAGGAATTTCCGATGCCTACCATTTCTCTCGTCACCGGCGCCAGCCGCGGCCTTGGCCGCAACACCGCCATCGCCATCGCACGTCACGGCGGCGATGTGATCGTGACCTATCGCAGCGGGGCCGCCGGAGCACGAGACGTCGTCGCAGAGATCGAAGCGCTCGGCCGCAAGGCGGTCGCGCTGGAGCTTGACGTCACCGCTGTGTCGAGCTTTCCCGCGTTCGTCGCAAAAGTTCGATCCGCGTTGGCTGAGCATTGGCGCACCGAGAGATTCGATCACCTCGTCAACAATGCCGGTCAGGGCGAGATGGCTGCGATCGCAGAGACGACGGAGCAACAATTCGACGCCCTGTTCGCCACGCACGTCAAAGGACCATTCTTCCTGACGCAGGCCTTGCTACCCTTGCTCGCCGACAAGGGCCGGATCATCAACTTCTCGAGCGGGCTGACGCGCGTGTCCTTCCCCGGCTTCTCGGCCTACGCGGCTGCGAAGGGCGCCATCGAGGTTCTGACCGTCTACATGGCCAAGGAATTTGGTGGACGCGGCATCACGGCCAACGTCGTTGCGCCGGGCGCGATCGAAACCGATTTTCTCGGCGGCGCCGTCAGGGACATGCCGGATTTGAACAACCAATTTGCGCAGATGACCGCACTGGGCCGCGTCGGTCTGCCCGACGATATCGGATCGATGGTCGCGAGCCTGCTCGGTCCCGACAATCGTTGGGTCACGGCGCAGCGGATCGAGGTGTCCGGCGGCCAGACGATCTGAGCGAGGCGCGATTGGGTTACACACCGGCCGCGGCCCTGGCCCGCCCGCCGCGGCCGGCACCATCGCCTTTTGATTCCCGCACGGCTTCTGCGCCAAATCCCGTAACAGACCATCAACGCGGTCCGCGCGAAGATCACGCACTAGCCGCCATCGCGGCAGCTTCTGCTGCGGCGCGCTGCATGCTGGTCGACATCTCGTTGGTCACGGTGCTCTGCTCTTCGATTGCCGCGGCCGTCGACGTCACATACTCGCTGACGTTGTTGATGGCCGTCTTGATCGAAGCCAGGGCGGTGACGACGTCTCCGGAGATGCCGTTGAGGCTGCCGATCTCAGCGCCGATCTTGTCAGTGGCCTGCTTGGCTTGGTTGGCGAGGCTCTTGACCTCCGAAGCCACCACCGCAAAGCCCCGACCGGCTTCGCCGGCGCGGGCGGATTCGATGGTGGCGTTAAGGGCCAGGAGGTTGATCTGCCCGGTGATGTTGTTGATGAGCTCGACGATCCCGCTCATCGCCAGCGCCGCTTCAGTGAGGCGCTGAGCCTGGGCATCAGCGGACGCGACCTGATCGACCGCACTGCTGGCAGTCTGGCGGGACTTGGTCATGGCCTCGGAGATCTCCCGCACCGAGGCATTCAATTCCTCCGATCCGGCGGCGACCGATTCCATCATGCCGCGAACGCGCTCGTTGCCCATGCGGACCAGCACCTGCTTCGTGACGTCGGTCGCATATTTCACGACCTTGAACGGCTTGCCGTTGAGATCCATGATCGGGTTGTAGGAGGCCTGGATATAGACCTCCCTGCCGCCCTTGCCGATGCGCTTGTATTCGGCCGCTTGGTACTGACCGCGGTTGAGCGCCGCCCAGAACTCGCGATAGCCATTGCCATCGCGCTCCGACGGCTCGACGAACATGCTGTGGTGCTTGCCCTTGATCTCCGCCAGCGAATAGCCGAGTGCGCCGAGGAAATTGGAGTTAGCGGTGATGATCGTGCCGTCCATGTTGAACTCGATCACGGCTTGCGCCTTGTCGATCGCCGCGATCTGACCGGCGAGGTCGGCGGTCTTCAGCTTCTCGGCAGTGATGTCGGTGGCGAACTTGGCGACGCCGAACGGTTTGCCGTTCTCGTCGAGCAGTGGGTTGTAGGAGGCGAGAATCCAGACCTCGCGGCCGCCCTTGCCGATCCGCTTGTATTCGCCGGCCTGGTATTCGCCGCGGTTGAGCGCGGCCCAGAACTCACGATAGGCCGCGCCGTCGCGCTCGGACTGAGCCACGAACAGGCTGTGATGCTTGCCCTCGATTTCGGACAACGAATAGCCGAGCGCCTTGCAGAAATTCTCGTTCGCCGTGACGACGGTGCCATCGAGCTTGAACTCGATCACGGCCTGCGCTCGGCTGATGGCGGCGATCTTCGAAGCGTCCGCCATGCTGCGGATTTTCTTCGCGGTGATGTCGGTCGCAATCTTGGCGACCATCACCGCCTTGCCGTTGCCGTCAAGGACCGGATTGTAGGACGCTTCGATCCAGACCTCGCGGTCGCCCTTCGCAATCCGCTTGAACTCGCGCGCCTGATACTCGCCACGGTTCAATGCGGCCCAGAACGCCTTGTACTCGGCGCTGTCGCGCTGTTCGGCCGGCACGAACATGGAATGATGTTTGCCCTGGATTTCGTCGAGCCGATAGCCGAGGGCGTCGAGAAAATTCTTGTTGGCCGTGATGATCGTCCCATCAAGATTGAATTCGATCATGGCCTGCGAGCGGCCGATTGCCTCAATCTGAGCTTGTGCATCGACGCGGGATTTACGACCGAACATTTCATCGCTCCGAAATTGATGCTCCGTCTGCAGCGCATGCGCTTCCAAACGGTTTCAGCATTCATGGCCTTGCTGGGAATTTCGTACCGACCAATCGTTGGTCAGAGACGCGACCCTGCACATGAAGCACAGGTAAACGAATCGAATTATCGGAGTATTTGTCCGATCGAAGACACGGTGGCCGGATCCTGCCAGCTTGACCAGCCGGGCAGAGACCTATCGAGCTTTGCCGACACCTCAGGGGGTCCGTGGCCTTGAACTGCGAACGCCGGCCTAAGATCGTATCGGTATTCGGCAACGGCAGGCATCAATCGCCCTCACCTCGGTCGCGGTGATCCATTGGCGCGGGAAAAACGTTTAGACATTTGCGTCGGGTGTCCAGACAATTTGTCGCAGCGGCTCGAACTTCGGGGGCAGGTTTACGCTCCGGCAAGTGCCAACCACGTCCGCGGGTGATGCCATGCAATTTCCAATTGGTAGCGCCCAAACGGCGAAGCAGTAGTTTGAGCCTTAGGGGATTTTGATTTGGGCGGCGTCTCTTATCTCGACCGGTACCCTTTGCTTCAGTCGCGCGATAGCGAGTTCGCGCGTGACCGCCTGTTCGCCGAATATGGCGCCGACCGCTTCGACAAGCACGGCCGCGAGTTTGGTATCCAGGCCAATTTCGCGCGCCTGCAATCGATTGGCCTCGCCTTCTGCGGCTACGAAGGTGCGGCGTCGCTCTCCTTTCCCGAATCGCAAGTTCTCCGCCAGTTCTTCTCCATCCAGGGGGCTGCGAGCTTCAGGACCAATGGGAGCAGCGAGCCAATTGAGGCCTTTAGTCCGATCATCTCCGGAGACGCCAGGCTGGATCTCGAATTTGCGCCGGGCTATCGCCAATTGGTGCTGAGGATCGATGCCGGCGCACTCGAGCGGTTGCTGAAGACAATCCTGGGCGATGACAGCGACACGAAGCTGCGTTTTGTACCGGGCGAATCCGACCCGGCGGTGATGACGCATGTCCGTCAGGACGTCTTCAGATTTGCGGAGGAGTTGGACAGGTTCGGACAGAGCTACTCACCAATAGTCATCGCCGAACTGGAGCGGGCGCTGATGGTGCGAATCCTTCTGGCGAACCGGCATAATTTCACCGATCGGCTTCAGCGCCCGGCGCCGAGCGCCAACCGGTCCGTCGTCGACATCGTGGAATCCTACATCGCAGCTCATTGGGATCAACCACTCGACATGGAGAAGATTGCCGAGATTGCCAACGTAAGCGTGCGGACGATTTTCCGGGAATTCTCCGACGCCGGACGCGGATCACCCGGTCAGTGGGCGCGGCGCTTCCGGCTACAGCGGGCGACGGAGCTCTTGCGACATCCCGATGAGCAGACCAGCGTCGTTGCCGTCGCGTTCAAATGTGGCTTTCAAAATCTCGGCCGCTTTGCATCGGAATATCGGCGAGCGGTCGGTGAGCTGCCATCCGAAACCTTGAAGAACGCGAGACGAAGGCAGTGACGCATCGACGCAGTTTCTGAATTCGCAGCAAAGCGCTGTCGAAAGCGGTGAGCCCTCAACTCTTCCCCATCGCCGCAATCGCATCCGCGATCTCGATCGTGCGCCGGGCCATGTCGGCATGCAGCCGCTCCACCATCGCGCCGTCGAGACGGATCGCGCCGCGCGAGACGTTCTCCGGCAATTCGAACGCGGCGATAATCTTTCGCGCGCGCGCGACGTCCTCTTCGGGCGGGGTGAAGATCGCGTTGCAGGCTTCGATCTGCGAGGGGTGAATCAGCGTCTTGCCGTCAAAACCGAGATCGCGGCCTTGCGCGCATTCGGTGGCGAAACCGTCGGAATTGGCGATGTCGCTGTAGGGACCGTCGAGGATTTCGAGGCCATGGGCGCGCGTCGCCAGGATGCAATGGGTGATCATCGGGATCATCGCGGCGCGGCCCGGCAGCATCTTGATGCGCGTCTCGCGCGAGATGTCGTTCGGGCCGAACACGAAGCCTGACAGGCGCCGCGCTGGATCGCGCCCTGCGGCAGCCAGTTCCTCCGCATGCAGCACCGCGCGCGCCGTCTCGATCATGGCCCAGACCTTTACGGTCGGCGCCGCGCCGAGCTCGGCGAGACGGCGGCCGATCGCGTCGAGGTCCTCGACACTTGAAACCTTTGGAACCAGGATGCCGTCGGGCGAGGCCTTCGCCGCCATAGCGACATCGTCGGCCCACCAGGGCGTGTCGAGGCCGTTGGTCCGGATCAGGATCTCGCGCTTGCCGAAGCCTTTGGCTGCGATCGCGTCCGCGATGCCGTCGCGCGCCACCGCCTTGGCATCGGGCGCGACGGAGTCTTCCAGATCGAGGATCAGGCCGTCGGCGGCGAGATTACGCGCCTTTTCCAGCGCGCGGGGGTTAGAGCCGGGCATGAACAGATGGCTGCGGCGCGGGCGGGTCATGCAAGCGTTCCTTCCGGTTTCCTCGTCTCACTTTCGACCGAAGCCGATAGCATCTGGCCTGCCTATTCGAAAGGCTTGTTCGTCCCAGCGGTATATGATTAGGCATAGGCCATGACCACATTCCCAGAGCATTTGCTGGAAGGCTACAAGGCCTTCGCCACCCAGCGGCTGCCAACCGAGCAGACCCGCTACCGCGAGCTATCGGTGAAGGGGCAGTTCCCCGAAGTAATGGTGATCGGCTGCTGCGATAGCCGCGTTTCGCCGGAAGTGATCTTCGACGTCGGGCCGGGCGAACTCTTCGTCGTCCGCAACATCGCCAATCTGGTGCCGGTGTATCAGCCCGACGGCAACGCGCATGGCGTCTCGGCGGCGCTGGAATATGCCGTGACGGTGCTGAAGGTGAAGCACATCGTGGTGCTCGGGCACGCCCAGTGCGGCGGCATCCGCGCCTTCGTCGACAAGATCGAGCCGCTCACGCCCGGCGACTTCATCGGCAAATGGATGCAGATGTTCATCAAGCCTGGCGAGGTGGTGGAGCAGCGCGACCACGAGACCATGGCGCAATTCGTCGAGCGCATCGAGAAGGCCGCGGTGTTCCGCAGCCTGGAAAACCTGATGACCTTCCCGTTCGTGCAGAAGGCGGTCGAGAGCGGCCAGATGCAGACCCACGGCGCCTATTTCGGCGTCGCGGAAGGGTCGCTGTTCGTGCTGGACAAGGCGGCGAAGGAATTCAGGAACGCGCGCGAGGTGGCGTAGATCCGTGGTTCGTAGGGTGGGTTAGCGAAGCGTGCCCACCACTTCTATGCCAGTGGAGAGATGGTGGGCATGGCGCTTCGCGCCTTTGCCCACCCTACGGCAGCACGGCCTACGCTGCCTTCTTCTTCGCGCTGATCAGCTTGCGGTTGATCAGGACTTCCGCGATCTGGATGGCATTGAGCGCGGCGCCCTTGCGTAGATTGTCCGAGACGCACCACAGCACGAGACCATTCTCCACCGTCGCGTCCTCGCGGATGCGGCTGATGTAAGTCGCGTCCTCGCCGGCGGCTTCATACGGCGTGGCGTAGCCGCCGGGCTCATGCTTGTCGATGACGAGACAGCCCGGCGCCTTGCGCAGGATGTCGCGCGCTTCGTCCGCGCTGATCGGGTTCTCGAACTCGATGTTGACGGCCTCGGAATGGCCGACGAAGACAGGCACGCGCACGCAGGTCGCGGAGAGCTTGATCTTGGGATCAAGAATCTTCTTGGTCTCCGCCATCATCTTCCACTCTTCCTTGGTGTAGCCGTCCTCCATGAAGACGTCGATCTGGGGGATGACGTTGAAGGCGATGCGCGCGGGAAACTTGTTATTGACCAGCTCCTGGTTGGTGTAGACGGCCTTGGTCTGCGAGAACAATTCGTCCATCGCATCCTTGCCGGCGCCCGACACCGATTGATAGGTCGAGACCACGACGCGCTTGATCGTCGCCTTGTCGTGCAAGGGCTTGAGCGCGACCACGAGCTGCGCGGTCGAGCAGTTCGGGTTGGCGATGATGTTCTTCTTCTTGAAGCCGGCGGTCGCGTCCGCATTCACTTCCGGCACGATCAACGGCACGTCCGGGTCCATCCGCCAAGCCGAGGAATTGTCGATCACGACCGTGCCGGCGGCGCCGATCTTCGGCGACCATTCCTTCGACACCTCGCCGCCGGCCGACATCAGGCAGATGTCGACGTCGGAGAAGTCGTAATGCTCGAGCGCTTTGACCTTCAGCGTGCGGTCGCCGTAGGAGACCTCGACGCCCATGCTGCGGCGTGACGCCAGGGCCACCACCTCGTCCGCGGGGAATTTGCGCTCATCGAGGATGTTGAGCATTTCCCGTCCGACATTGCCGGTCGCGCCGACGACTGCGACTTTGTAACCCATCGTTCACTCTCCGACGAAAAAGCTCTTTCCTGAAGCTCAGGCTTAAACAGGAAGAGCAGCGCTTCTATGCGAGAACCGGCCTCAAGACAACGTTGGACCATGCCTTAGGGACGTGGATGCAGTCGCCTGAGGCCAGCACGGCCACAAACCCCACCCAGATCCATCTGGCGCTCGCAGCCTTCGCCGACGAGGTCGTCGGCACGCTGGCGCGCCTGTTCGCCTATGTGGGGGTTTTGGTGCTGTTTGCCATCCTCGGCCTTGCGGCACTCGGCCAGCTGCCAACCTTGCGCGACGACGATCCGGCGCTGAAGCCGGGTTGGGCCGTGGCCGAACGCTCGCCTCCAGGCTTCGCCCTCAGCCGGCTCGATTCGTCAGAAAAAACAGCCTCTTACACTATCTTGAGGCACCCCGAAGGCGGCCGCAGGGACGTGATGCGCTGGGCGGGCGAGGCGGACAAGGCCATGGCCGAGCTCGAAATCTATCGCGAGGGCGGCGAATTCGACGTCACCCGTCCGGCCGCCGCCGATCTGGCCGTCCGGATGGGACTGGGCACTGCGACCCCGCTGGAGCAAGCCGGCCTGATCGACACGAAATTCGGCCCCGTCGCCCTATTCCAGCCGACCGGCACGGCGGAGGGCGCGCGGGCCTGCCTCGGCTACCTCAAGCGCAGCGAGGAGCCGGCGCTCCAGATCTCCGGATTCTCCTGCCAGGGCGACAGCCTGCCGGCCCGGCGCGCGGCGATCGCCTGCACGCTGAACCGGCTGACGCTGCTAACCTCAGGCAACGAGCCGAAGCTGGCCGAATTGTTCGCCCATGCGGAGCTGAAGCGCCGCCCCTGCACGCTCCCGGGCTCGTCGGACTGGCTGCTCGGCGCCGCCAATGCGCAATTGCGCGGCGCGCTCTGACCGGCATCAAGCTCAAGTGGCTGTATCCATGCAACTTTTGCCGGCGCGCACGATTATTCAGCGCTGGTGTGACCCAATAGACCTAGTTGCAGCCGCCCCGGCCGGGTTAGTATGAGCGTGAAATTGATTGGCGGCTTGCCGCCTGAAGGGGACGTGATGAGCTCGAATTTCTCTGCCGCGAACAAACTGGCGATGTGGCTTGCGGCCGGCGCCGTGATTGCCATGTCCTCAGCCTTCGCGACACCCGCCTCGGCCGACACCAAGAAGCAGCGCTATGACAGCGGCCGTCACTATTACGGCCCGAGCGGCCCCAATTCGAGCTACCAGCAGGGCCGCACCCGCATCTATGTGAGCAAGCGCTCCTGGCTCGACGGCGGCACCGAGGTCAATCCGGGCGACCGCAAGTTCTCCGACTACGCCTTCCCGCCGGCCGTGGGCTATCCGACCTTCGCGCGCGAAAATCTCAACCGCCCGATCGATCGCCAGCCGCTGAGTACGCCGCAGGATGTTGGCGGTTATCCGCAGAATTTCCCGCTGTACTGAGGCGGACATATCGACCGAATCAAAATGGCCGGGCTCGCGCCCGGCCTTTTTTGTTTGAGATGTCAGCGACGCGCGTCGTTACGCGTGCAGCTTCTGAAATTCCTTCAGGATCGCTTCGCCCATCTGCGTGGTCGAGGCGGCAATGGTGCCCTCCGACTTGATGTCGGCGGTGCGCAGGCCGCTGGCCAGCACTGCGGCGATCGCGGCGTCGACCTTGTCGGCGAGCGCGCCCATGTCGAAGGAATAGCGCAGCGCCATGCCGAACGACGAGATCATCGCGATCGGATTGGCGAGGCCCTGGCCTGCGATATCAGGCGCCGAGCCGTGCACGGGCTCGTACAGCGCCTTGCGCTTCTTGCTTTTGACGTCGACCTCGCCGAGCGAGGCCGAGGGCAGCATGCCGAGCGACCCCGTCAGCATCGCTGCGATATCGGACAGCATGTCGCCGAACAGATTGTCGGTGACGATGACGTCGAACTGCTTCGGCCATTTCACCAGCATCATGCCGCCGGAATCGGCGAGCTGGTGCTCGAGCGTGACGTCGGGGTATTCGCGCTTGTGGACCTGGGTCATGACCTCGTTCCAGAGCACGCCCGACTTCATGACGTTGCGCTTCTCCATCGAGGTCACCTTGTTCTTGCGCTTCTTCGCAAGCTCGAAGGCGACGCGGCCGATGCGCTCGATCTCATAGGTGTCGTAGACCTGGGTATCGATGGCGCGCTTCTGGCCGTTGCCGAGATCGGTGATGGTCTTGGGCTCGCCGAAATAGACGCCGCCGGTGAGCTCGCGCACGATCATGATGTCGAGGCCCTCGACCGCCTCGCGCTTCAGGCTCGAGGCCTCCGCCAGCGCCGGGTAGCACACGGCGGGACGGAGGTTGGCGAACAGACCGAGATCCTTGCGCAGACGCAGCAGGCCGGCTTCGGGTCGCACCTCGTAGGGCACCGCGTCCCATTTGGGACCGCCGACCGCACCGAAGATGATCGCGTCGGCATCCTTGGCCTTGACCATGTCGCCTTCCGAGATCGACACCTTGTGGGCGTCATAGGCCGAACCGCCGACGAGGCCGGTGTCGGTCTCGAACTTGGCGATTCCCGCCGAACTGAGCCAGTCGATCAGCCGCTTCACCTCGCCCATCACTTCGGGGCCGATACCGTCGCCGGGAAGCAGCAGCAGTTTGTGGGTCGCCATGGTCGTTTCCTCTGAGGTCGATTTCGGCCGGAGTGCTAGAGCGGCGATGCGTGCTTGGCAAGACACCATTGCCGCTTCGGTTCTGTGCAAGGCGGGCAGGGCCTGCCACACTGCGCATGCCGGAGTACCCATTTGCACGCCCCTGAACGTCCCCCGCCCGACGCCCATCCCGCGCGGCTGATCCTGACCCTGTCGCTGGCTGCGACAGTCGGGCTGGGTATCGGCCGCTTCGCCTATTCGCTGGTGCTGCCCGACATGCGGGAGGACCTCGGCTGGTCCTACTCGGCGGCCGGTTTCATGAACACCATCAACGCTGTCGGCTACCTCGCGGGCGCGCTTGTGGCGTCCCGGCTGATCCAGCGCGTCGGCTGGTCGGCCGCGATCCGCGGCGGAACCCTGGCCTGCGTCGCCGCGCTCGCGACTTGCGCGCTGACCGGGAATTTCGTCGCGCTGAGCCTGGCGCGTCTCGTGCTGGGCGTTGGCGCGGCGGCCGGTTTCGTCGCCGGCGGCGCGTTGGCCGCTTCCATCGCGCAGTCACGCCCGGAGCGGGCGAATTTCCTGCTCAGCCTGTTCTATGCCGGGCCCGGCATCGGCATTCTCGCATCGGGCCTGATCGCCCCGTTCACGCTGCAATATTTCGGGCCGGGCTCGTGGTGGATCGTGTGGTGGGCGATGACCCTGCTGTCCGTCGTCATGACCGTGCCGCTGTTCCTGGTCCGCATCGAGAGCGGCGTGCGTTTCTCGCAAGGCAGCCACGGCGCCTTCGCGATTTTTCCCGTGCTGATCTATCTCGCCGGCTACTTCCTGTTCGGCGCGGGCTACATCGCCTACATGACCTTCATGATCGCCTATGTGCGCGACGGCGGCGGCGGGGCCGCGGCGCAGGCCGCGTTCTGGAGCCTGATTGGCTTGAGCGCCTTCGTCACGCCATGGGCCTGGCGCCGCGTGCTCGCGCTCGATCGCGGCGGATTGGCGACCGCGATCATTCTCGGCACCAACGCGCTCGGCGCCGCCCTGCCGATGCTCGGGCATTCACCGGCATGGCTCGCGGTCTCCGCAATCGTGTTCGGCGTCGCCTTCTTCGCCGTGGTCGGCTCGACCACCGCCTTCGTGCGCTTCAATTATCCGCCCGAGGTGTGGCCGACCGCGATCGCGGCGATGACGATCTCTTTCGGCGTCGGCCAGACGCTGGGGCCGATCGTGGTCGGCGCCATCACGGACGCACTGGGGAGCTTGAGTTACGCGCTGAATGTGTCGGCAGCGCTGCTGGCGCTGGGCGCGGTAGCGGCGTTGTGTCAGCGAAAGGTGGAGCATTAACCGGTGTCGTCCTGGCGAAAGCCAGGACCCATTGCCCCACAGAGGAGTTTGGCGAAGATTCGTGGTTGCTGGTCTTCGTCAAACTGAACCCGGGGGTAATGGGTCCTGGATCTGCGCTTCGCTTGTCCAGGACGACGGTAAGGCCAGGTCCGCGGAGCTAGCTTCCGCTGAACGAATTGTACCCCTGGTCTTCCCAATAGCCGCCCTTGTAGTCGTTGGTGACTTCCATCGAGACCACGTATTTCGGGTTCTTGAAGCCGAGCTTGGTCGGGACGCGGATCTTCATTGGAAACCCATACGCGCGCGGCAGGATTTCGCCGGCGTATTTGAACGTCATCTGGGTCTGCGGATGCAGCGCGGTGCGCATGTCGAGCGGAGAATTGTAGCCGTCCTTGTCGGCGCACTGGAACCAGACATACTTTGCACGCGTGTCGGCGCCGATCAGCTTGAGGAAGTCGCGCATTGGCGTACCGGTCCAGCTGCCGATCGCGCTCCAGCCCTCGACGCAGATGTGGCGGGTGATCTGCGTGACCTGCGGCAGCTTGTACAATTCCGGAAGCGTCCACGACTTCTTGTTTTCGACGAGGCCGCGGACTTCCAGCTTCCAGTCGTCACCATTGACTTCGGGCGCGTCGTCGAGATCGTAATAGGCGTTGAACGGGAACGGCTTCGTGATCGCGCTCTCGGGAAATGTCGGCGCCAGTGCGTCGGGATTGAAAATGAAGGCCTGCACGGCATCGTTGAATTTCGAAACCGACTTCAGCATCTCCTCGGCGGAGGACGAATCGATCACATCGCAGCCGGTGAGCAGGGTCAGCGCACCGAGGCTGGCGCCGCCCGCGATGAAGCGGCGGCGGCTGACCTCGGGCATCGTCTTGATGGAGTCCTTGATCAGCAGCCGCTTGTCGACGCCGGGAATCAGGAATGAGCGCTTGGCCATGACTCTCTCTCCGCTCAACGGCCGATGATCATCGCGCGCAGGCTCTTCGGCACCAGCAGCGCGAGTAAAACGTGAATGACGAGGAAGGCGCAGATCGCGGCCATGCAGAAGAAATGGATGTAGCGCGCGGTCGGATAATCGCCGAACAGGGACACGAGCCAGTGCAATTGCACGGGTTTCCACATCCCAAGGCCCGACAGCACGATCAGGATGCCGACCAATATGATGCCGGCATAGAGCACGCGCTGGACGTAATTGTAGACGGTGAGATCGGCATGGCCGAGCTTGAAAGTCAGCGCAGCCCTGACATCGTGGAGCACGCCGGACGGGGTGATCGGCAGCAGTTTTTTCCGGAAGCGGCCGGTGGCAAAACCGGTGACGAGATAGGCAAGGCCGTTGATCATCAACAGCCACATCGCCGCAAAGTGCCAGAGCAGGCCGCCACCGAGCCAGCCGCCGAGCGTGTAGTCGCGCGGAAAGCTGAAGCCGAACAGCGGCGAGGCGTTGTAGATCTGCCAGCCCGACAGGATCATCAGGATCATGGCGAGGGCGTTGATCCAGTGCATGACCCGGACCCAGGCCGGCTGGATCACTTTGGCCGGGGCGGCGCTGACCTGCTCGTCGGTGACTGTGAGGCTCGACATGGCGGTTCCGTCCTGAACATCGTCTGACAGCAATTATACGCCGATGCGTCCGCTTTCGTTACGCCCTGCCCGGCATCGAATCGATACCGGCGGGCTATCATGGTCACAATAAAGCGAGCCAGGGACCCCCCGGCTCGCCATTTCGTCGCATCCGGTTCGGGGATGAAGCCGGGCCGCGCGGTATTTACGTCGCCGGCATCAGCACGGTGTCGACCACATGGATCACACCGTTCGACTGGTTGACGTTGGAGATGGTGACCATCGAGGTGCCGCCCTTGGCATCGACGATCCAGACCTTGCCGTCCATCTTCTTCACCGTCAGCTCCTCGCCTTCGGCGGTCTTCATCTTCTTGCCGTCGGTGAGGTCGGACGCCTCGAGCTTGCCGGGCACCACATGATAGGTGAGGATCTTGGTCAGCGTCGCCTTGTTCTCAGGCTTGACCAGGGTTTCGACGGTGCCGGCCGGCAGCTTGCCGAAGGCGGCGTTGGTCGGCGCGAACACCGTGAACGGGCCCTTGCCTTCCAGCGTCGGCACCAGGCCGGCTGCCTTCACCGCCGCCACCAGCGTGGTGTGGTCCTTCGAGTTGACGGCGTTCTGGACGATGTTCTTGGACGGGAACATCGCGGCGCCGCCGACCATGACGGTCTTTTCCTCGGCGCGGACGGGCGCGACGACGGTCGCGGTGATGGCCAGCGCGCTGAAAGCTGCGGCGGTGAGATAGGCAATACGCTTCGACATGGAGGGTCTCCCGATTGGATTGTGACCGGCGATTGCCGGCGTTCGAGTTGGGCAACAACAGTGGCTGCAACCTGTGAGCGTGAAGCAGCAGCGCCGTCGTTGGCTCGAATTACGGGAGGGTTTGCGAAGCGGTTTCGAACAAAACTTCTTTGTGATGCGTGAAACTAACTGCGGGTGTGTTCGTGTGGTGAGGCACTCACCATCGTCGTCCTGGCGAAAGCCAGGACCCATTACCCCAGGGAGGAGTTGCGATGCGAGCTGGCTACTCCGGGTCAACGCCAAACGACTGCCTGGGGTAATGGGTCCTGGATCTGCGCTGCGCTTGTCCAGGACGACGATGAGGATGAGGCGCGCGCTACACCTCAATCCCTGTTGTGCGGCGTCTGAATGAACCCGCGATTATGCGTCGGGCTGATCAAGAGCTCGTTGATGCAGACCCGCGCCGGCATGCTCGCGATGAACGCGATGGTGCGGCCGAGATCTTCGGATTGCAGCATCCTGGCCTGCTCCTCCTCGCTCGGCACCACCGGGCGCAGCTTCAGGATCGGGGTCGCCACCTCGCCCGGCATCAGGCAGCAGGCGCGCAGGCCGTTGACGCATTCGTCCATGTTGAAGGAATGGGTCAGCGCCAGCACCGCATGCTTGGTCGTGGTGTAGGCCGGGCCCGGCATTTTCGAGACGTGGCGGCCGGCCCAGGACGAGACGTTGATGATGGAGCCGTCCTGCTGCTTGCGCATCGTCGGCAGCACCGCGCGCATGCAATAGAGCACGCCGTTGAGATTGACCTGGACCAGCTGGTCCCAGCCCTCCAGTTCCATGTCCTTCCAGCTGCGCTTGGGGACATTGATGCCGGCATTGTTCACCAGCAGGTCGATCCGGCCGTGCTTCGCGACGATTTGATCGGCCGCCTTCTGGGCCGCGGCGGCGACGGACACGTCCAGCGCGATGGCCTCGGCGGCCCCGCCCGCCCCAGTGATCTTCGCGACCACGGTATCCAGGGCGTCCTTGCGCCGGCCCGAGACCACCACCGTCCAGCCGTCGGCCGCCAGCGCTTCGGCGCCGGCCTCTCCGATCCCACTGCCCCCGCCTGTCACCCAGGCCACGCGTTTCCCGTTTTTGGTCATGCAAACTGTCTCCGTTGCTTCATCGGGGCGGTTTTTGCTAATCCAGCCCTCGGTTTTGACCGGCCTTGTCTGACGAGCCTTGTGGTCAAGCCTTGCGGTCGAGGAAATCTTGCATGAACCAAGCTGCCAACGCCAATCTGTTTTCCCGCCTGTTCGACGGCCTCGACGATCCGAAGCGCCTCGCGATCGAGACGCATGACCGCATCCGCATCAGCTATGGCGACCTGATCGCCAAGGCCGGGCAAATGGCGAATGTGCTGATCGCGCGCGGCGTCAAGCCGGGCGACCGCGTTGCGGTTCAGGTCGAGAAATCCGTGGCCAACATCGTGCTGTATTTGGCCACCGTGCGGGCCGGTGCGGTCTACCTGCCGCTCAACACCGCCTATACGCTGAACGAGCTCGACTATTTCATCGGCGATGCCGAGCCCTCGCTCGTGGTCTGCGATCCCGCCAAGGCGGAAGGGCTGGACCCGATCGCCGCCAAGGTAAAGGCCAAAGTCGAGACGCTCGGGCCTGACGGCAAGGGCTCGCTGACGGACGCCGCCGACAAGGCGAGCAGCCAATTCACCACAGTGTCGCGCGCAAACGACGATCTCGCCGCGATCCTCTACACGTCAGGCACCACCGGCCGCTCCAAGGGCGCGATGCTGACCCACGACAATCTGGCGTCGAACTCGCTCTCGCTCGTCGGCTTCTGGCGCTTCACCGACAAGGACGTATTGATCCACGCGCTGCCGATCTATCACACCCACGGCTTGTTCGTGGCGACCAACGTGACGCTGTTTGCGCGCGCGTCGATGATCTTCCTGCCGAAGCTCGACCCCGATCTGATCATCAAGCTGATGGCGCGCGCCACGGTGCTGATGGGCGTGCCGACGTTCTATACCCGGCTGCTCCAGAACGCTGCGCTGTCGCGCGAAACCACACAACACATGCGGCTGTTCATCTCGGGCTCGGCGCCGCTGCTGGCCGAAACCCATCGCGAATGGTCGGCGCGCACGGGGCATGCCGTGCTCGAGCGTTACGGCATGACCGAGACCAACATGAACACGTCGAATCCCTATGACGGCGAGCGCGTGCCCGGCGCCGTCGGCTTTCCGCTCCCCGGCGTCTCCGTGCGCGTCACCGACCCTGAAACGGCCAAGGAACTGCCGCGTGACGAAATCGGCATGATCGAGGTCAAGGGCCCGAACGTGTTTAAAGGCTATTGGCGCATGCCGGAGAAGACCAAGGCGGAATTCCGCGATGACGGCTTCTTCATCACCGGCGACCTCGGCAAGATCGACGCCAAGGGTTACGTCCACATTTTGGGACGAGGCAAGGATCTCGTCATCTCCGGCGGCTTCAACGTCTACCCGAAGGAAATCGAGAGCGAGATCGACGCCATGCCCGGCGTGATCGAATCCGCCGTGATCGGCGTACCCCACGCCGATTTCGGCGAGGGCGTCACGGCCGTGCTGGTCTGCAACAAGGGCGCGGACGTGACAGAGGCCGCGGTGCTGAAGGCGCTCGACGGGCGCTTGGCCAAGTTCAAGATGCCCAAACGCGTCTTCGTCGTCGACGAGCTGCCGCGCAACACCATGGGCAAGGTGCAGAAGAACGTGCTGCGCGATATTTACAAGGATCTTTACGCGAAGAAGTGAGCGGCACGGACTCGTCGAGGAGCCACCACACGACGCGCTGTCATGCCCCGCGAAGGCGGGGCATCCAGTATTCCAGAGACGGCTATGATAGAATCGAGAGGGCGCGGCGTACTGGATTCCCCGCCTTCGCGGGGAATGACACTGAGGGTGTAGGACGCGCTTGCCCCAAACCTGTCACTGCCCGCCTAACAAGCTCAGCACAAACCGGCTGCCGACGATAAACAGATAACACCCGAACGCCACCTCCAGCGTTCGCTTGGACATCGCATGCGCGGCTCTCACACCGAGTGGTGCTGTCACAAGGCTCATCGGCATCACCAGCACGGCGCCGATCAGTGAGACGTAGCCAAGCGCGAATGGGACTTGCAGGGCTGCAACGCCGGGATAGTGCGCGGCCGCAGGCCAGCCGGCATAGATGTAGCCGAGCGCGCCGGGGATCGAGATCAGCACCGCGAGCGCCGACGATGTCGCCACTGCCTGATGGATCGGGCGGCCGTAGAACGTCATCAGCAGATTCGAAAACAATCCACCGCCGATGCCCATCAATGTCGAGAGGATCCCGACGCAGAAGCCGTAGATTCGCATCAAGGGGCCCTTCGGCAGATCATCGCCGAGCTTCCAGCTCTCGCGCGCGAAGATCAGCCGTACCGCGGCAGACCAGGCGACGGCGACGAACACGATTTTGAACAGCCGCTCCGGCGCGTAGCGCGCGACCACGCTGCCGGTGACGACGCCGATCAGGATCGGCAGCCACCAGACCCGAAGGATCGCAAGATCGACGGCGCCGCGCTTATAATGCGCCTGGAACGAACGGATCGAGGTCGGAATGATGACAGCGAGCGAAGTGCCGATGCAGAGCGGCATGCGCACCTCCAGCGGCACGCCGGCGATGCGGAAGCACTCGTAGAACACCGGCACCAGAATCGCGCCGCCGCCAATGCCGAACACGCCGGCCAAAAATCCGGAGAGCGCGCCGGTTGCGATCAGCAGCAGCGCGAGCTCGGCGATCTCCTTGATATCAAGTCCTGCAATCACCCCTGACCTGCCCCGGCGATGGCTGACAACTTCTCCGATGCATCACTCGGACAGCTGCCCGCAATGCTCTAGGCGATCTGATTTGTCGGGTCGACCGCCGCATCGGCGGTCTGGGGTGGGATGCAGGCTGCGCATATCCGCCCGTCTCGCGAAAAATCGGTGCGCTTCGCGGAAATTGAGGATTGCTCACCGATCATCCCTGCCGGTTCGAACGTCATGAAATGACTGGTTTGAACCCTGGTTGTCCTGCGGCGGCTTAGAGCCGTTCCAATAGTAATTTCAATGCGCCCCAGCTCTCCTAGCAAGTGATGAATTTATGTTCTGTCTTTCCTCGGTGCGCCATGGCTCTGGTATACCAAGCGCCCGATTGGTCTTGTTACATCAAGGGCCTAGAGCTGAACCCAAGTTCGATTTATGGCGATTTGGTGATTGCGCAGGTGAAATCGACTCCGTAAATAGAGCCGACCTTCCGCGATCCCCGCGCGCCCCATGCTGGGCCGCAATAAAGCAATTGAAGCCCATGACCGCACGGATCGAACGACCGCTTTCACCGCACATTCAGACCTACCGCTGGACCCTGACGATGGCGCTCTCCATCGTCCATCGCGCCACCGGAATTGCCCTCTACGCCGGAACGCTGCTGCTGGCCTGGTGGCTGATTGCGACCGCCTCGGGCCCGGCCGCCTATAGCCACGTCCAGGCTTTCACCGGCAGCATCATCGGCCGGCTGATCGTGTTCGGCTTCACCTGGGCGCTGATGCACCACATGCTCAGCGGCATCCGGCATTTCGTCTGGGACCTCGGCTACGGCTTCAAGGCCAATGAGCGCGAAGCGTTGACCTGGGGCGCGTTGATCGGCGGCATCGGGCTCACGGTCCTCGTCTGGATCATCGCCTACGCGATCGGAGGCGGACGATGAGTTTCGACGAATCCCACGGCGCTCCGAAGGGCTCCTCGATGCGCACCCCGCTCGGCCGCGTGCGCAATCTCGGCGCGGCGCATTCGGGCACGTCCGATTTCTGGCGCCAGCGCATCACCGGCGTCGCCATGACGCTGCTGATGATCCCCGTGATCGTGATCATGATGATGCTGCTCGGCCGCAACCAGGCCGGCGCCGCACAGATCCTGGGCTCGCTGCCGATCGCGGTGATCCTGCTGCTCTTCATCTTCGCCAGCGCCTGGCACATGAAGATCGGCATGCAGGTCGTAATCGAGGACTACATCCATAACGAGAAGCTGAAGCTCATCTCGATCATGCTCAACAACTTCTTCTCGTTCGCCGTGGCGCTGGCCTCGACCTACGCGATGCTGAAACTTTCCTCCGGAGTCTAAGCCATGCCAACCGGAACATCGGCCACAGATACCAATGGCAAGGCCAACGGCGCTCCCGCCACCAACGGCAAAGCCTATCCGATCGAAGACCACACCTATGACGTCGTCGTAGTCGGTGCCGGCGGCGCGGGCTTGCGCGCCGTGGTCGGCTGCAGCGAAGCCGGTCTCCGCACCGCCTGCATCACCAAAGTGTTTCCGACTCGCTCGCACACCGTCGCGGCGCAGGGCGGCATCTCGGCGTCCCTCGGCAACATGCACAAGGATGACTGGCGCTGGCACATGTACGACACCGTGAAGGGGTCGGACTGGCTGGGCGACCAGGACGCGATCGAATACATGGTGCGCAACGCACCCGAGGCCGTCTACGAGCTCGAGCACTGGGGCGTGCCGTTCTCGCGCACCGAAGACGGCAAGATCTACCAGCGTCCGTTCGGCGGCATGACGCTGGACTACGGCAAGGGCCAGGCGCAGCGCACCTGCGCCGCCGCCGACCGCACCGGCCACGCCATGCTGCACACGATGTACGGCCAGTCGCTGCGCCACGCCGCCGAGTTCTTCATCGAGTTCTTTGCCATCGACCTGATCATGGACGACCAGGGCACCTGCCGCGGCGTCATCGCGCTCAAGCTCGACGACGGCACGCTGCACCGCTTCCGCGCCCAGTCCGTGATTCTGGCGACCGGGGGCTACGGCCGCGCCTATGCGTCCTGCACCTCGGCGCACACCTGCACCGGCGATGGCGGCGGCATGGTGCTGCGCGCCGGCCTGCCGATGCAGGACATGGAGTTCGTGCAGTTCCACCCGACCGGCATCTACGGCTCGGGCTGTCTCGTCACCGAAGGCGCGCGCGGCGAAGGCGGCTATCTCGTCAACTCCGAGGGCGAGCGCTTCATGGAACGCTATGCGCCGTCGGCGAAGGATCTCGCTTCGCGCGACGTCGTCTCGCGCGCGATGACCATCGAGATTCGGGAGGGGCGCGGCGTCGGCAAGAAGAAGGACCATATCTTCCTTCATCTCGACCATCTCGATCCCGCCGTGCTGGCCGAGCGCCTGCCGGGCATCTCGGAATCCGCAAAGATCTTCGCCAATGTCGACGTGACGCGCGAGCCGATCCCGATCGTGCCGACCGTGCACTACAACATGGGCGGCATCCCCACGAACTATCACGGCGAGGTCCTGACCAAGAAGAACGGCGACGACAACGCCATCATCCCCGGTCTGATGGCGATCGGCGAAGCCGCCTGTGTCTCCGTGCACGGCGCCAATCGCCTTGGCTCCAACTCGCTGATCGATCTCGTCGTGTTCGGCCGCGCCGTGGCGCTGCGCCTCGCCGAGAAGCTCACGCCGAACGCCAGCCAGCCGGAGCTGCCGGCGAATTCGTCCGACCTGGCGCTCGGCCGGCTCGACCACTACCGCTACGCCTCCGGCGGCACGCCGACCGCGAAGCTGCGCGAAGGCATGCAGCACGTGATGCAGAACAATTGCGCGGTGTTCCGCACCGGCGACATCCTGAGCGAAGGCCAGAACCTGATCGAGAAGGTCCACAGCGGCATCACCGACATCGCCGTGTCCGACCGCTCGCTGGTGTGGAATTCCGACCTCATCGAGACGCTCGAATTCGACAATCTGATCGCGCAGGCGGTGGTGACGATGAACTCGGCCGCCAACCGCACCGAGAGCCGCGGCGCGCATGCCCGCGAGGACTTCTCCGAGCGCGACGACAAGAACTGGATGAAGCACACGCTCGCCTGGCTGGAAGATTCCGGCAAGGTCAAGATCGAGTACCGCCCGGTTCACGACTACACCATGACCAACGACGTCCAGTACATCCCGCCGAAAGCTCGCGTTTACTAAACGGCGCGCGTGTACTGAACGAACAGCGAAAGCTTTATCGAAATGGTTGAATTCGCACTTCCGAAGAACTCAAAGATCAGCGGCGGCAAAACCTGGCCGAAGCCCGCGGGCGCGACTGAAACTCGCGAGTTCCGCGTCTATCGCTGGAATCCGGACGATGGCAAGAATCCCAGCGTCGACACCTATTACGTCGACACCCAGGATTGCGGGCCGATGGTGCTGGACGGCCTGATCTGGATCAAGAACAACATCGACCCGTCGCTGACCTTCCGCCGCTCCTGCCGCGAAGGCGTCTGCGGCTCCTGCGCGATGAACATCGACGGCCAGAACACGCTGGCCTGCACCCGCTCGATGCACGACGTCAAGGACGGCGCGGTGAAGATCAATCCGCTGCCACACCAGCCTGTCGTGAAGGACCTCATCCCCGACCTCACCAATTTCTATGCGCAGTACGCGTCGGTCGAGCCGTGGCTGAAGACGACCTCGCCGACGCCGCAGAAGGAATGGAAGCAGAGCCACGAGGACCGCGAGAAGCTCGACGGCCTCTACGAGTGCATCCTCTGCGCCTGCTGCTCGACCTCGTGCCCGAGCTATTGGTGGAATAGCGAGCGCTATCTCGGTCCCGCCGCGCTGCTCCAGGCCAACCGCTGGGTGTCGGATTCGCGGGATGAGGCCACCGGCGAGCGGCTCGACAATCTCGAGGATCCGTTCCGCCTCTATCGCTGCCACACCATCATGAACTGCGCCAAGGCCTGCCCGAAGGGCCTCAACCCGGCGGAAGCCATCGCCGAGCTCAAGCTCAAGATGGTCGAGCGCCAGATCTAGGCGTCATTTATGCTGCGATCCCCGGCCGATATGGCCGGGGCATTCTACGGCGGGCACCGGTTCGAGTAGATTTTGCCTCGGCCCCTGCACGGGCAAGACGGCGGATTGCAACCTCTGGTTCCCGCCACAAGCCGCTTCCTTCCCGGCGCGAAATTCAAGTAAGCTCTCCGGTGTGGGACCGGAGCGACCGTGCAGGGCGCACAACGCAATTCGCTGAGATTACTGCAGTGGATGATGGCTGCGTCCCTGGCGCTGCCGATTGCGCTGTTCGTGATCGCCGCCTCGATCTCCTACGCCTCGACAAAAGCCATCGCAGACCGCGAGATCGAGCGCACCCTCGATGTCGCGCACGAGCACGCGCTCAAGGTGTTCGAGACCATCGACCGCAGCCTCGCCGAGGTCAACGAGGTGGTGCGCGGCATGCCCGACGACATCATCCGCGCGCGCGAACCGGCCCTGCACCGCCGCCTGAAGCAGCTGACCGATTCGCTGCCGCAGCTGAAATCGGCATGGATCTTCGATGCGGACGGAAAGTCACTGGTCAACAGCCTGGCCTCGCCGCCGCCGGCGCAGAGCTTTGCGGACCGCGACTACTTTGCGGCCCATGTCGACCAGACCATCGGCAGCTACATCGGCGTTCCCCTGACGCCGCGCCAGCCGTATCAGGGCGCGCGCTTCTTCGGGGTCAGCCGCCGCCGCAGCTCCGACGACGGCAGCTTCATCGGCGTGATCCAGGCCTCTGTCCTGCCGGAATATTTCGAGAGCTTTTACGCCAGAATCGGCTCCGATCCCGGCAGCTTCTTCGCGATGGGACGCACCGACGGCGTGGTGCTGGCGCATCTTCCGCGGCTGGACCGCGACCTCAGGCTCGATCCTAACGGGCCGGTCGGCCGGAGCATCGCAGCTCAGCCCGAGCATGGCCTCATCACCATCGCCTGGCCATCGGACGAGGTCGAGCGGCGCATCGGCTACCGACGCATCGCCGAGTATCCGATCTATGTCAGCGCGGGGCTGGAGACCTCGGCAATCCGCGCGCGCTGGTTCGCCACCATGGGCCAGCATCTGGTGTTCGGCATTCCCGCCACCGCGCTGCTGTTTCTGCTGCTGGCTTTCGCGTTCCGGCGCACGCAGCATCTCCAAGCCGAGGCCGCCGCGCGGCGCGAAGCCGAGGAGGCGCTGAAGCACAGCCAGCGCCTGGAGGCGCTCGGCCAGCTCACCGGCGGCGTCGCGCACGACTTCAACAACCTCCTGACCGTGATTCGCGCCTCGGTCGACCTGCTGAACCGGCCGCAGCTGAGCGAGGAGCGGCGCCAGCGCTACATCACCGCCATCGCGGACGCGGTCGGGCGCGCGGCCAAGCTGACATCGCAGCTGCTCGCCTTTGCCCGGCGCCAGACCCTGAAGCCGGAGGTGTTCGACGTTGGCGCGCGGCTGCAGTCGCTGCACGACATGCTTGCGACGTTGCTCGGACCCGCGATCGAAATCGCGATGCGGCTTCCGGCCGAGCCCTGCCTCGTCAATGCCGATGCAAGCCAGTTCGAGACGGCGTTGATCAACATGGCGACCAATGCACGCGATGCCATGCACGGCAAGGGCAGGATCGTCTTCAACGTCGAGACCGCGGCGACCATCGCGGACACGCGGGCTCCCGTCTCGGGCAACCCTGATCTTTCAGGCAGCCAAGACCTTCCTGGCAAACAAGACCTTCCTGGCAAACACGGCTTCGTCGGCATTGCCGTCAGCGACACCGGCATCGGCATTCCGGCTACGCGGCTCGAGCGCATCTTCGAACCGTTCTTCACCACCAAGCAGGTCGGCCACGGCACCGGTCTCGGCCTGTCGCAGGTGTTCGGCTTCGCCCGCCAGTCCGGCGGCGAGGTGACAGTCACCAGCGAGGTGGGCCACGGCAGCACCTTCTCGCTCTATCTGCCGCGCGTGGCGCCGCATTTGCTGCCGCAGCGGCAGGCACCGAACACGGCCCCGGCCGTGGCCGGCAGCGGCATGTCGGTGCTGCTGGTCGAGGACAATATCGAGCTCGCCAATTTCGCGGCCGACGGCCTCACCGAGCTCGGCTACAGCATCACGCTGGTCGACAATGCAACCGACGCACTCGCCGAGCTTGTCATGGATGCCGATCGCTTCGATGTCGTCTTCTCGGACATCGTGATGCCTGGGATGACCGGGCTCGATCTCGCGCAGGCGGTCCGCGAGCGCGGCATCGGCGTGCCGGTGGTGCTGACCACGGGCTACAGCGAGGCGCTGTCCCAGGACGGCAAGGTCGATTTCGAGCTCGTGCAAAAGCCCTACGCGATTGATCAGCTATCGCGCGTGCTGCACCGGGTCGCGCGGCGCCGGGTGCGCGACGGCGCCGCCGAGTGAGCTGACGCCCGGAACCTCGGGGAACCTTTTGATTTAGCTTGCGTTATCCGGCCATGCAAAAGCCGGCCAGAAAGCGCGAATCGGGCAAAGAACCGCCCATTGTCGAAATCGTCGGCGAGACCGGCGAGGAAGTGGCTCCGCCGCCGCCCGAGCTGGTCGAGCCCGACCCGGCGCTGTCGCCCGAAGAGGCCGAGCAGGCCCGCAAGGACTATCTCCTCACCCGCTTCTGGATCAGCGCGCGCGGCTTCTGGGGCCGCAACGGCGACCGGCTGGCATGGCTCTACTCCATCGGCCTCGGCGTGCTGATCGTCCTGACCGTCGGTTTCCAATACGGCATCAATGTCTGGAATCGGGCAATCTTCGACGCAATCGAGAAGCGCGAGGCGTCCACCGTCTTCCATCTCACCGCGGTGTTCTTCCCGCTCGCGATCGGCAGCATCGTGCTCGGCGTGGCGCAAGTGTTCGCGCGCATGGGCATCCAGCGGCGCTGGCGAGCCTGGCTGACGGCAAGCGTGCTGACGCGCTGGCTTGGCAACGGCCGCTATTACCAGCTCAATCTCGTCAGCGGCGACCACAAGAATCCGGAATACCGGATCGCGGAGGATCTGCGCGTCGCGACCGATTCGCCGGTTGATTTTCTCGCCGGCGTGACGTCCGCGCTGCTGTCGGCCGTGACCTTCATCGTCGTGCTCTGGACCATCGGCGGTGCGCTCACCGTCACGCTTGCGGGATCGTCGGTGACCATTCCCGGCTTCCTGGTGATCGCCGCGATGCTTTATGCGGGAATCGCATCGGGCTCGATCCTGGTGATCGGCCGCCAATTCGTGCAGGTCTCCGAGGACAAGAACCAGGCCGAGGCCGATTTCCGCTACACGCTGACGCGGGTGCGCGAGAACGGCGAGAGCATCGCGCTGCTCGGCGGCGAGGAAGAAGAGCGCGACGGCATCGACCGCAATTTCACGAACGTACTGCGGCAATGGGCGCGGCTCGCGGGTCAGCACATGCGCACCACGCTGGTGTCGCAGGGATCGAGCCTCGTTGCGCCGGTCGTGCCGCTGCTGCTCTGCGCGCCAAAATTCCTCGACGGCAGCATGACGCTGGGGCAGGTGATGCAGGCGGCTTCCGCCTTCACTATCGTGCAGAGCGCGTTCGGCTGGCTGGTCGACAATTATCCGCGGCTCGCCGACTGGAATGCCTGCGCGCGCCGCATCGCCTCGCTGATGATGTCGCTCGACGGTCTCGAGCGCGCCGAGCAGGGCGACGGCTTCGGCCGCATCAAGCGCGGCGAGACCAGCAATGACGCCATGCTGGAGCTGAACGATCTCTCCGTCACGCTCGACGACGGCACCGCCGTGGTCGGCGAGACCGAGGTGGTGGTCGTGCCTGGCGAGCGGCTGCTGGTGGCCGGCGAATCCGGCACCGGCAAGAGCACGCTGGTGCGTGCCATCGCCGGGCTCTGGCCATGGGGTGGCGGCAGCGTCAATTTCCATCCCGACCGGCGGCTGTTCATGCTGCCGCAGCGACCCTACGTACCGTCAGGCTCTTTGCGCCGCGCGGTCGCCTATCCCGGCGCGGAAGACGACTGGACGGTGGAGGAGATCGGCGAGGCCCTGCACAAGGTCGGCCTCGACCATCTCAAGGAGAAGATCGAGGAAGAAGCACCGTGGGACCAGACGCTGTCCGGTGGCGAGAAGCAGCGCCTGGCCTTCGCGCGACTGTTGCTGCACAGCCCTGACATCGTCGTGCTCGACGAGGCGACCTCGGCGCTCGACGAGAAGAGCCAGGACAAGATGATGAAGATGATCACCGACGAGCTGCCGAAGGCCACCATCGTCAGCGTCGCGCATCGCGTCGAGCTGGAGGCCTTTCACAGCCGCAAGATCGTGCTGGAGCGCCGCAAGGGCGGCGCAAAACTCGTCAGCGACATCGACCTGATCCCCCGCAAGGGCAAGCGCAAGCTGCTCGGGCGATTCCTGAGGCAGCGCAAGGCGCCGAAAAAGGCGGCGTGAGGGGCTTCGTCGTCCCGGCGATTGTGGTCCGGATCGAGCGTTGGAGTCCTCGGCAAAACCGGCTATGCATGCGCCGCTTGCAACGAGGACTTTGACTTGGCGACCGACAATGCCCCTTCGTCCGCGCCGTTCGGCGCGTTTGCGCCGAACGCGGCGCAGGCCGCGATCATTCGCCTCGCGACACAATCGGAGCTGAAGCGCGGCGCGTTCCGGCCCTGGCTGTCGCGGCTCGTGAACCTGCTGCGCGGTGGTCCCGTCGACGTGCAGTACCAGGGCGCATCGTTCCGCTTCTATCACCAGGGCAGCGCGACCGAGCGCGGCGCGCTGTTCAATCCCGATTACAATCTCGACGAACTCGACTTCCTGCGCCAGCACACCCCGGCGGGCGGCGTGTTCGTCGACGTCGGCGCCAATGTCGGCACCTTTGCACTGGTGATGGCGCGACAGGTCGGGCCATCGGGGAAAGTGGTCGCGATCGAGCCGCATCCGATGACGTTTGGACGGCTGTCGTTCAACCAGGCCGCGTCGAAAGCGACGCAGGTGCGCCTGGTGCAGGCGGCCGCCGGCGACAGCGACGGCGAGCTGATGATCGAGAGCGGCGGCGGCAATCTCGGCGCCACCCATGTCGTCACCGGCACGGCCAGCGCGGAGGCGATCAAAGTGCCCTCGCTGCGGCTGACGCGCATTCTCGACGAGGCCGGCGTGACGAAGGTGGACGCGTTGAAGATCGACGTCGAGGGCTTCGAGGATCGCGTGCTGATCGGCTTCTTCCGCGACGCGCCGCAATCGCTGTGGCCGCGCGCGGTGGTGATCGAGCATTTGTCACACAAGGAATGGCGGGAAGATTGTATCGCCGACATGGTCGCGCGCGGCTTTGTGGTTGCGCGCAAGACGCGGAGCAATACGTTCCTGTCGCGTTGACGACGAACGACGGAGGTTACGATGATCGACCATATGGGCTTCCCGGTCTCCGACTATGAGCGCGCCAAGGCGTTCTACGCCAAGGCATTGGCTCCGCTCGGCTACGGCCTGATCATGGAGGTCACGCAGGAGCAGACCGGACACGATCCGGCCGCCGGCTTCGGCGCCGATGGCAAGCCGGATTTCTGGATCGGCGGCGAGGGCGCGCTGAACAAGCCGGTGCACGTCGCGATCCTGGCAAAGGACCGCGCCGCGGTGGATGCGTTCTACAAGGCGGCGATTGCGGCGGGCGGGCGCGACAACGGGCCGCCGGGCATTCGGGCGCATTACCATCCGACCTATTACGGCGCCTTCGTGCTCGACCCCGACGGCCACAACATCGAGGCGGTTTGCCACGCGCCGGAATAGATAAGTTCCATCCCTCGGCCGGAACCTCGTTCCGCGCGCGCCGTTGTCGTCCCTTGCAAGAAGGAGCACGACATGGCCAACGACAATGCCCGCGATATCGATCGCGTATGGGATCTGATGAAGTCGATCGGATTCGCGATGCTGGTGACGCGCGATGGCGACAAGCTCCGCGCGCGGCCGATGAGCGCCTATCTCGATCGCGACGCGGACACGATATATTTCCTCACCGACGCGCGGCGTCACAAGGACGAGGAGATCGCGCGCAATCCGTCCATCAATCTGTCGTTCGCGGATGCGGGCAGCCAGAAATACGTGTCGCTGACGGGCACCGCTGTCGTTTCCAATGACCGCGCGAAGATCAAGGAGCTGTTCTCGACGCCGGCCAAGGCGTGGTGGGACTCTGCGGAAGATCCCAACATCCGCGTGCTCAAGGTCACGCCCGACGATGCCGAGTTCTGGGACTCGCCCGGCACCGTGATCTCCTATGTGAAGATGGCAGCCGCGGCGGTGACGAACACGCGGCCCGATCTCGGCGACAACCGCAAGGTCTCGATGTAATGCCGATCGAGCCGCCCGAGATTCCACCTTCGACACCGGGCACGCCCACCGAGCCGCCACCGGGGATTCCGCCGGGCAATCCGCAGCCTGAAATCGCGCCCCCGGTGCGCGAGCCCGGCTCGCCAGCGCCGCCCGACGAATTGCCGGGCCGCATGCCCGAAGAGATTCCATCACGCGGACCGAACGGACCGCTCACGCCGAATCCCGCGACGGACGCAAGTCCGCCGCGGGATCGCGCATGAGGCGACGCATCACATCCAAGGCAATTGCAACCTGCGTCTGAATGCGCAATGAACGTCACCATAGTGAGGTGATTTGCGTGCAGAAATAAATCGGGCCGCGTGCGCTTCGTCCGCCACAATCCGGCCTAACGCGTAGCTGTTCATCCCAACACTTCGTCAAAGAACCTTCCGGGGAAGTTCACCATCATGACTAATCTTCGTTTCGTGCTGCTTGCCACCACGGCTCTGACCGCGATGCAATTCGCAAGCTCCGCATCGCATGCGCAAGGCGCGCCGCCGCTCGTCGTCGCGCAGGCGCAGCCACAAGAGACCGGCCCTGACGGAAAACCGAAG